>JAHEXH010000016.1 GCA_023252235.1 Nitrosotalea sp. | reverse complement strand
AAGTAGAATTAACCAGAGATTTGCTTGAACTCGGAATGATACAGGATATAGTAGCAGATTATCTGATGGACATGCAATGGCATGTAAAATATGATACATCTTACTCAGATTTCGATCCTCAGTACAGATTTGATCTTGTGGCAAGAAAAGAGAAAAGAGCAATTGTTGTTCTTGTCCAACCTGAAATTACCAGACAGTCAATACTAGAAATTCAAAAAGATATTTTTAGTGTAAAAAAAGAGATGCCAAGTACGCGAGTGCTTTTGGCTACAGATGTTTTGGAATTACCATCAATTTTAGAAAAAAACACGCTTTCAGATTTCATCATAGATATGGCAAAAAAATACAAACTTGGGATACTTCTGGTAGATAAAAATCTAGATTACCAAGAGACATGGTTAGTTCCATCAGAATTTCTTTATGCCTAGTGGTTCAAACTTTCAAGACAAATACAGAATTACAGAGAATTTACTGAAAATAGTTGGGTTATTATTGGATAACAGCTTGAGATGTGTGTTATTTATGGTAGTACAAGGCTCTGAGATGGATGCACGCTGTGCCAGATGTGGAAAGGCCAAGATGTTAACAGATGGTACTACTGGTGAACGATTTTGTGGAGGATGTGGATTTGTAGTAAACGAGATTGTAAATGATTTGGGTCCCGAGAGACAATCATTTTCAAAAGAACAGTTTGAAGACAGGGCAAGGACTGGCGTTCCAACATCACTTGCAATGCACGATATGGGACTTGCAACAGTAATTGGACAGGCAAACAAGGATTCTACGGGTAAACCATTATCAGCATCAATGAAAAATACAATCACACGTCTTAGAACATGGGATAGTAGAAGTCAAGTACATGAAGCAACTGAAAGAAATTGCAGACAAGCATTTAGTGAGCTTAGCAGGCTAAAGGACAAACTTGCTCTATCAGATGCAGTAGTTGAAAAGACAGCGTACATCTACAGAAAGGCATTAGAAAAGGGATTAGCAAAAGGGAGATCAATTCCAGGATTAATTGCAGCTGCATTATATTTATCATGTAGAGAAACCGGAACGCCTAGAACATTAAATGAGGTTGCAAGAAGAATCAATGTAAAAAAGAAAGACGTCTCAAGATGTTACAGATTGTTATTACAAGAGCTTGACATGACTATGCCAGTGCTAGATCCAATAAAATGTATGTCAAGAATTGCAAGCGAATCAGGCCTTAGTGAAAAAGTTAAGCGAGAGGCACTCAAGATCCTAGAGCAGGCAAATGAAAAAGAGATCTCAGCAGGAAAGGACCCAATGGGTCTTGCGGCTGCAGCATTGTACCTATCATGTGCAATACATGGAGATAGTACTACCCAAAAGGTAATTGCAATAGCAGCAGGCGTAACAGAAGTAACTATACGAAATAGGTACAAGGGACTACGAGAACTCTTGGATATACAAGTTCCAGATAAAAAAACAAGGTCGGAATTAGCTTGAAGATTTATTCTAAAAACTTTATCAATAGTCCATAAAATTAACAAGATGGACTATGCAGAAGACGTAATCCTAAAGGTTTGGCAAAAGGGTCAGATTGACGAATACAATATTCCAAACAATTTTAGAAAAGATAATTGCGGTGCATGGATTGAAAGAATAGAATATGAAAATACCAACTCCCCATTTGGATGGCACATAGATAAAATAAATCGAGATTCTGATTCAGATGATATAACAAACCTATACCCAGTACATTCTAAGAATAACATACGAAACCAGGACGGTACCATAAACTGTAAGGTTACATCACTAGGTACAACAAATGTTGAGAAATTATAATTACTAAAGAATTATCTAAAGTGAGATATAGTTACTTTTTGTCCAACTTTAAGATCCTTTTGAATCTTAACTTTCTTTACTGCTTCCTCAAAGTCTTTCATCTTTACCTTAGCCATTTCAACTTGTTTTTCTGCCTCTTTTGGATCAGGATATTTTTCAACAAAGTTGTGTAATACGATAGATGCCGCAGTGTTTGCAATTGCCGCAACGTCTGCTCCACTCATACCATCCGTCATCTCTGCAATCTTTGTTAAATCAACATAATCAGGGTTTAGTCCAGTTGGTGTTCCCATCTCTTTTTCAATTGGAATATCACGAGAGCTAATCTCCAATATCTTGAGTCTTCCTTCCTTGTCCGGAATTGGAACTACAATGATTTTATCAAATCTGCCAGGTCGTATTAGTGCTGGGTCAATCATGTCTGCTCGGTTTGTTGCAGCTATTACCACTACACCATTCAAAGAAGTGATTCCATCCATCTCTGTTAACAATTGACTAACAACTTTTTCCGTAGTTGCACTTTCTCCCATTCCTCGAATTGGGGCAATGGAATCAATCTCATCAAAAAATATGACACATGGAGACGACTGTCTTGCTCTTCGGAATATTTCTCTAATTCCACGCTCTGATTCGCCTATCCATTTTGATAACAATTCAGGGCCTTTTACTGAGATGAAGTTTGCCTCACTCTCTGTTGCAACTGCTTTTGCCAAGAGTGTCTTGCCAGTTCCACTTGGCCCATGTAGCAATATACCACGCGGCATTCTGTATCCAAGTTGAGAGTAAAGATTAGGATATTTCATCGGCCATTCAACTGCTTCTTGAAGTTCTCGTTTTACGTTCTCTAGCCCACCAATTTGGCTCCATTGTACATCAGGAGTTTCAATGTATACTTCACGCATTCCTGCAGGAGTTACATCCCTGAATGCAAGTTGATAGTCTTCAGCATTTACAATTAGTTTATCCAAAGTTTCTGGTGGAATCTTGTCATCAGATAAATTAATTTCTGGCAACAATCTTCTAAGACATTTCATTGCAGCTTCTTTGCAGAGATATTCTAAATCAGCACCGACATATCCATGACTTGAGCCCGAAATTTTTTCCAAGTTTACATCCTCATTTAGTGGCATATTTCTTGTATGAATCAACAAAATCTCCATTCTACCCTTTTTGTCTGGCACTTTGATCTCAATTTCTCTATCAAATCTTCCAGGTCTTCTAAGAGCTGGATCTAGTGCATTTGGTCTATTTGTTGCTGCAATGACAATTACTTTACCTCTTCCTTCAAGACCATCCATGAGTGATAACATTTGTGATACTACTCTTCTCTCTACTTCTCCTGTTACCTCCTCTCGTTTTGGTGCAATAGAATCAATCTCATCTATGAAAATAATTGAAGGTGCTTTTTCTTTTGCCTCTTTGAATATTTCACGTAGTCTTGCTTCACTTTCACCATAAAACTTGCTCATTATTTCAGGACCGGATATACTGATAAAGTGCGCATTAGTTTCATTTGCAACTGCTTTTGCCAAGAGTGTCTTGCCAGTTCCTGGTACTCCATACAACAACACTCCCTTTGGAGCTTCAACTCCTAGTTTTTCAAATATTTCAGGATGTCTCATTGGAAGTTCAATCATCTCCCTTACTTTTCTTATTTCATCAGACATTCCTCCAATGTCTTCATACGATACCTGTGGTACTCCACGCAAGCTCTCTCCTTTTTCAGCAATATGAAATTCCGTCTTGGGAGTTACAAGTACTGCATCAGTAGCTGGGGTTATTCCAATTACCTGAAATGTTAGCCTACCACCAAAATATGGGACCATTATATTATCGCCCTTTACAAGCGGAATGTTTTCTAGAGAATCAGTAAGATATCTTTCATCAATTGGAGGTATAGAATCAAGTGGTGCAACTATGACTTTTTCTGCAGGAACAGTTTTTATCTTTCTAACCGTTACAGTATCACCAATTCCAATACCAGTATTATTTCTGCCAAGACCGTCTACTCTGATAATTCCTTTACCTTCATCAGAAGGATATAGTGGAAGACATCTTGCAACTGATCTTCTCTTTCCAGTGATTTCCAAAATATCACCAGTTGATGCACCTAGAGCATCCATTGATTCATAATCAATACGTGTTACTCCTCGGCCTACATCACGAGTATATGCTTCCAATATTTTTAATTGAACAGAATTTTGGGCTATGCATATACTTGGGAGGTATGTCTTGTTATACCTTTGGAATCTCTGGCACATAGAAAAGATCTTTCATAGATCTGCCAAGAAGTAAAAATATGAGTAAAAATCACAATCTAGTATAAAGTAATCGAGAACTTTTATACCATAAACATAATTTCAAGATTGAATTGGATGCATATCTAGAGGAAGAGTTGTACGACCTCATAACATATTGTATTCAAAATTCCAGCGCCCCAGATTATCCCACCAAGGAAAATAGGATCAAGAAAATAGGTCAAGAGTTATTTGCAGACGGGGGTATCGATGCACTTGAGAATATGTATTTTTCAATAGAACATAGAATAAGAGAAGAAATTTCCAAAGATGCCAAGCCTTATCGTTCTCTTTGGAATGGTATCACTAATGAGTGGAATTACTAGGCAACTGCAACCAGGGGATCTTCTTTTACTGGTTCTTGCATCTCCTTTCTTGCTCTGGTTAGGGCCATTCTGAGATACGCGACTTCGATTTCATCAATCATTTCACACATGGTTATTTTAAAAAATAATTGATACTTAAGAGATATGCATCAATCATGCAAAGGATCTCTTGGATTCAGGATTATTTGTAGGCGTCAGATTTGTACAATAATCAATCCATTGATGTGTAAACAAGATCTCCTTGTCACCTTGCAAATAGCACCCAATTACATTTTTGCCATCCACTTTTAGTGGAAAGTCTACTACAAATTTTTCTTGCTCATCTACTTTTCTAAAGTATGTTGGTCGAAGACCCATTGAGTATAATTCAATCACATATTCAAATGGGTTAGTTCCACCAAGTTTTTCCTTGACTGATTCAAATGCTGCATATCTCGCGGCATATTTTGCTGCGTCTCTTGCCACATCTCTTACAGTCTCACCGGTTAGAAACTCACTACCATACCAACCATAATTATGTCGAGCAGATTGGCTTGCTTCCTTCCAAGCATGGTTCCATGCAGAGTCCCAAGTGTTAGCGCAATTGGATTTCATTGCCTCGACTCTTGCTAGATCCCAAAGTGAGTCTGAAGCATGCTGAACAGTATCGTTTTCTTTTTTCCAGGTCATCAAGACCTTAGCATATTTTTCAACAATCTCTTCTACTTTTGGCAAGATAGAGTTTGCCTCTGCGATAGATCTTGCAGGAATGAAATATTTTATTGATTGTAACTTTGAAATTTGTGAATCAGTTGAATTAGTTTGGGACATTCTCAATATTCAAAAACTTTTGGGTTTTATATTAATCTGTTTTTTTACGTTCGTAAAATTTTTCAGGCGGTTCTTGTCTATCCTTTTTATGTCCTGGCAGATACAGTTTTGCTACTGCACCCATCATAAATCCCCCAACTACGACTATTGCAATCCCACTAACAATCAGTATCAAGATCTTTCCAATTGATTTGAGTATTGTCATATCTTTCTAGATAGTTCCACTGGTAAATAGAGATTGGTTATAGGGTATGATCTTTGGCCCTTTTTTCAATAGAGATTTCTTCTCTGATTGCCACAAGTGCTAATGCTCCTACTACTATCTCAACTATGAAGATTTCAATGAATGTCCAATAGATTTTTTCTCCAAGTTTTACGCATTCGCCATTGTTACAAAATAATATACGATTATCTTTTATCACAATGTCATCAGGATTGAGTAGTGGAGATACTTCGAGTACAAATATCAAAGCAGATGAAACCAGAAAGACAATAACAGCCCAGTGGATAATCTCAAGAATTTTATATTTCATAGAACAATATTTTGGCTGTTCATTAATAAGAGCCTTTCAGGAAATGAGCTGGATTTCCATCATCACACATTATACAACTAAAAATATAACACAATTGTAATAATCCACTTTCAATCCTTTGTCTTTTTTAAATCGCCAAGTTCAGAATCTCCAAGATATGTTGTCAGGTTTTCTGTTATCTTTTTTATAACTCTAAGTGCGGAGTTCATCTCTTGCTCTGAAACATCTTTTGTTGAAACTTTTCTAATCTGTGTAGCACATTTCATCATAGAATCCCACAACGAGTCAGTCTTAGAAGTAGTATAGATCCTTTTTATTCTCCGATCTTGAGGATCAGGTTTTCTTTTTACATATCCATCATCTTCCATTTTATCAATAATTGGAACAAGTGTGGGACTTTCAACTCCTATTTTATCAGCAAGTTCTCTTTGAGTAGGACCAGAAGTCATGTAGAGTGCAAATATGACCTTTGATTGAGTTATTGTTATCCCGATTTTATTTCGTAGTTCAAGATCAAATGCCTTCTGGATTGTCTTTGATGCATTGTATACCACAAAGCCTACACTATTTTCATAATCAAACTTTTTCATTTGTTTCCTAATCATTAGGAACCTAATGAATATATAGACCTTGTTTCAATACATTACATATGAAAACAGTTTGGGGAGAAAAAAGAAATGGCAGTTAGTATGAAGCAGCAATACAGGTCTGAATTAGGAATAATTTCAGAGGTATTACAAGTAGCGATGGATTGCGGTATGCAGGGAGTAATAATATCTTCAATTGCAAGAAGAGCAAATTTATCACACTATACAGCAATGGAAAAATGCCAAAAGTTGATCGATTTTGGATTGATGGAATTCAGAATTGATAAGAAAAGTCGTTCCTTTGTCATTACAGAGAAAGGAATCCAGTTCTACCATGAGATGCAAAAATTCCTAGAAATTGCCCAGGAAATTAAAATAAGATATTAGAATAAAAAAAAATATTACTCGATGACAAGGCCTAATTTTACTTTGAATAGTTTAGTTAGGTTTCTTACCGAGACGTTGCTTACACCACAGACCTTTGCAATCTCTATTTGTGTTTTTTTCTCATCATTGTCACATGTTGCCAAGTAAACCGCTGCTGCAACTAAAGACATGGGATTTTTCCCTGTTGAAAATCCCATGTCTTCGGCTTTCAATAAAAGATTCAAAGCATTCCGTCGTGTACTCTCACTTACATTAATCAAGCTACAGATTTTAGTTACAAATTCAACAGGATCATATGGTTCTAGTCTTAGGTTTAGGCTGTTCACCATTGTTCTGTATGCAGTAGCAAGATCACCTTTTCTTATATTTCCAGCTTTTGCAATATCTCGTAAAGTCCTAGGTGTAGCAGTTTTTCTACAGGCAGCATATAGTGCGGCATAAAGTATTGAAGAAATTCCCCTTCCCCGAGTTAGTTTTAGAGCAGCTGCTTTTCTGTAGATATATGCAGTCTCTTCAATAACATTATCTGGAAGCGAAAGTTGTGATTTCATGGTATCAAGCAGTACAAATGCTTGTCTTAGATTAGAATCATTTCCTTTTGATTTGCTTCTGCTATCCCATATTCGAAGTCGGTTAAAGGTATTTTTCATGTAGCCAGACAGTGAATTACCAGAGGCATCTTTGTCTTGGCTTCCTATGGACGTCGCAAGACCCATGTCATGTATAGCAAGACTCGATTTGGCTCCCGTTCTACTTTTATCATTAAATTGTTCAAGATCAAATGAGCGTAATTCAGGTCCCATGCTATCTATTTTTTCAATTAGGACTTGACCACAGCTTGAACATAGGATTTCACCTGTATCATTATCAGTTACAAGAGGTCCTCTAGTACATACATCTAATTTGCATTTGTCAAACATCTCATCTTGCAATTGGGGATATTAGGTAGAATTTGATTAATTAGGAATTTGCAAACAATACTAGGGTTATTTTGCAGTAGGGGTAGCTAATTTTTCATTCCAAGTTCATAGAATCAGTCCCAATGTGTAGTTTTTCGCTCAGGCATTATCAGAATAAAAAAATGAACACAATATCCTGTTTGTCCGGTACAAAAATATACTGCTGGAAAACAGGATCACAATCCACTTGCTTTAAATTAAGAACAAACTCCCTTCAAGGAATGTCGGAAGATCTAATCCGTTCAATTGAAGAACTGATAAAATCTGAGAGAGGAGACATTGGAAGACTACAAGATATCTTGGTTGCAATAAAAAATGGGGAGTCAGTCTCTTTTGATGATCACCGATACATTGAGAGCTTAACACAGAGTCAATCTCCACCCAATCCAGTTTCAAATTCTGACAATACATCTACTGATACAACAAAACCAGAGAATACTTTTGACAATGTTATTCCTGAGTCAAATACTGAAATTCCAAGTCCAGAAATTTCTGAGAGAGTAGATACAAGAAAAGCACCCACCAAAAAATATGCGTTAGTTGGTATAATAATTGCAATTGTATTTGTTGCATATGTCGGGTTAGATGTATATGCAGTTAACAACTTACAATTTCGTCCTCATCACGGTCAACAGACAATAATTTCAGAAACCCAACTTGCAATAAAATCAGATGCATGTAATCCAGCATATTTTCCAGCTACATTTACCAAGTATGAAATAATTGCGTTCTACAATTCTGATGAGATAGAAAAAGCCACGATTACTGGATCTACATTATCACCAAAATCAGCCGCCACATTGGATGGAATATTTTCAATAAACAAAGAGGCAGTAAGTAAAATTGGAAAGGAGAATTCCACATTTGATCCAACCAAAGCAACCATAATTACTTCAGTAAATGCACCAATCTTTGGATTTATACCATACACGGTGGACAAGAAATATCCTGCACAGGAATTCCAGAATACAATAAAGAATCCACCTCCAGGCACATTTGATTGCATGTGATTAAAATCAAAGCCTTTAGAGTAGCTGATGATAACAATAGTCTCATTGTGAAAGAATTCTACAAGATTTAGGTACAAGATTCCATAATGTTTTCCATAATTGATAATCTAGATCATTCTAATATCGATCGTGTACATTTATGATTTTTATGAATCCAAAGAAAAAGAAAGCAGTGATTAAAGAAAAAACAGAAGAGGAGATAAAACAAATGGAGCACGAGCAGGCAAAAGAAGAACTACACCAGGCAGAATTGGCCATGGGTTATGAACAAGATGAAAAATTCAACGAGTCTGAAGACTAATTCTGATTGTTTGTAACAAGAATTTGTTTTCTAAAATAATATCATGTGGATGAATTAAATCAAAGTTAAAGTTAGCTTGTCCTAATGGATTACTTGAAGGTTGTAACAATTGCTGCCCTCATAGCGGTGGGCATATTATCTCTGCTACTAGTCTTTCAACCACATCAATTAGAACATGAACATGAAGAATCCAATACGGCATATGGATTAGGACAGACTCGTACTTACTATATTGCGGCAGATGAAGTAAAATGGGATTATGCTCCAACCGGAATAAATCAGATAACAGGAAAACCCTTTGATGAAGTTGCACAGACGTATGTAAAAAATGACAAGGATAGAATTGGCCGAGTTTATGTGAAAGCGGTATATCGAGAATATACTGATGAGGCATTTACAAAATTAAAACCAATTCCTGATAAATGGAGGCATTTAGGAATATTAGGTCCTGTAATTCATGCAGAAGTAGGAGATACGATAAAAGTTATTTTCAAAAATAACGCACGTTTTCCATTTAGCATCCACCCCCATGGAGTGTTTTATCAAAAAGATTCTGAAGGTGCACCATATAATGATGGAGCTGACAAATCGGGTGCCTTAGTTTTTCCAGGCGGAAATTATACATACGTCTGGCAAGTTCCCGAAAGAGCAGGACCTGGACCGCATGATCCAAGTTCAATAGTATGGATGTACCATTCACATGCAGATGAAGTCAAGGACACACTTGCTGGACTAGTGGGACCAATCATCATTACAAGACACGGAGAAGCAAATCCAGATGGAACACCAAAGGATATTGATCAGGAGTTTGTCACATTGTTTACAATATTTGATGAAAATAACAGCCCATATCTTGATTACAACATAGAGACACTCACACAAGATCCAACATCAGTGAAAATAGACGATGCTGATTTTATAGAAAGCAACAAAAAACATTCGATTAACGGATATCTCTTTGGAAATCTTCCAGGATTACAGATGAAAGCGTCGACTCATGTTAGATGGTACGTATTAGGAATGGGAACAGAAGGTGACATACATACACCGCATTGGCATGGACAAACACTTCTCATGGATGGAATGAGAACAGATATGGTAGAACTACTTCCAATGAGTATGAAGGTTCTGGATATGTATCCAGACAATACTGGGACTTGGCTTTACCACTGTCATGTAAATGACCACCTAACAGCTGGCATGCTAGCATTATTTTCTGTAAATTAAAAGGGGTCGGTCAGACCACGAATAGAAGATCCGAGTCCCCTTTCAAGTTGTATACATTTTATACGTGAACACACTTCTTATGTTCATGTGTTTTCATTTTGAATAAACTAATCAGAAGGTTCCAATCTAAAGAACAGATTTAGATTTTCTAGTCATACATCATAATTTAGATTCTCGTCGTAACAGAATTTGGTTGAAATTTTTTCCAAAGTAAACCAAGTATTATGGCATTTGCAATCCAATAAATTGTCATTGTGATAAGAGAAGCCATTCTAAATCCGTTTACCAAATCCATAGATATTGTGATTTTATCAGGATAAGGCGGCATTACAATAAATGCAATACCAACGAAAACGGCATATCCCAAAAATGCCAAAGATCTTTTTCTTTGCATCTTTTTGTATAAGATTGAAAATCCAAGTGCCCCAAAACCAGATAGCGCTAAAAATACAACATATAAAGTAGTTCTAAGCGCTATCGTAGAGGGATCCCCCACTGTTGGAGGATTTGCTGGGTATTTTAGAAACGGGATAAAAAATATTGAAGTCCACATGATTGCTGCAAGTAAGAGCGCCTTTTTTATCTCGCTTTGACTTGGGAGAACATGTCTTGAATATGCAAATACCAGACCAAACAGTGATCCAGTAGCAACTCCCAACATGGCACCTCCAATTATTGATCCTTGTTTTTGCCATAGCCTATAATCAGAATACGTTTTCCAAAACTCTGGCGTGTCTTTTGCCTCTCCCGAGGTAAACATACGCTGATTTTCTATTCCTATGGCAGTATCAAGAAATGGTTCTACAAGGACAATGTTTGCAAAACCATGAATCAATCCTGCCAACAAACCAGCAATTAGAACAACAGTAAGAAAATGAAGAGATTTCATGAGTGCCTAACTAATGGCATGGAAAACCAGAAGCGTGTCTCATGTCATGAGTCATCTCATGTAGGTACATCTGACCGTATGCTTGATGTCCTTGTACGAGACTAAAGATTTGTCCTTGATCAAAACCTACTGCAAAGAACCCGATTCCAAACAATACTAGTAATACAGCTACGGCAACCTTTGGAACTTTGCCTTGTGATTTCGTCAATTGTTGCAAAACTTTTGTCATTTTCATTTCAAATCTTGAATTCATATTTAAACAATTGGATGGTTTATCCAACTCTGCATCATACTAGACTTAAATCCAATAATAAAATTATGAAATCCAGCAGCAAAATGCATCAGGTAATAAAATTACTCTCCAAAGTGGCAGAAAGACATGCTCCAAGCAGAATGCTAAGTTTTGATCTGGTTCATGTGTTTAAAACAATGCAAATGATGGAAAATAATAAAAAAATAAGCAGATCTCTCATGATGAAGGAGCTTGATCTTGGAGAAGGCTCTGTTAAGACACTTGTCAGACATATGAAGATGTCAGGTTTAGTTGAAAATTCCAATGCAGGAATGTGGCTTACAAACAAAGGAAAGACAATGTATGCAAAATTACATGTTTCAATTCCAAAAGAAATGGACATTCCCAAGTGTTCTGTTGCTTTGGGAAAATTCAACTATGCAGTATTGCTAAAAGATATGGCATACACCATAAGGAGTGGAATAGAACAACGTGATGTGGCAATAAAGGCAGGAGCTGTTGGTGCAACTACCCTAATATACAGAAATGAAAGACTTGTTCTTCCAGGCACAGGGGAAGACCTAATGAGAAATGATCCAAAAATACATTCAATGATTATAGAAAAATTATCACCTGAGGAAAATGATGTAATAATAATTGGAAGTTCACAGAGTAAGAAAATTGCAGAGATGGCGGCTAAAAGTGTAGCATTATACACAATAGAAGATCACGAAAAGCATTAGAAAAAACTAGTTAGTCCTTCTTTCTCTTTTTCTTTGCAACATTCTCTGTTCTCCTTCTGCAAATCTCTTTTTGTCATCTTCTGTCACAAGTAAAAGTGAAGGAACCGAAGCTGGTTTTCCAAAGTCATCTAATGCAACTGAAGTTACAAATGCAGTATTTGTAAGGATTCTAGTTCCATTCATCAAGTTTTCTGCCTCTACTCTTACTTCAATCTCCATTGAGGAACGAGAAACATAGTTTATTCTAGCATTCATTATTAGCGCATTTCCAACAAGAACAGGTTTGAGAAAGTTTACTCGATCAATTGATGCAGTTACAGCATTTTTCCTACAGTGTCTCTGAGCAACAAGCCCTGCTATCAAATCAATCTGCTTTAGAATTTCACCACCAAAGACATTACCTGCAGGATTTGCATCAGAGGGAAACATCCTAACGGTCATCTCTGCTCTCGAGTCTTCAGCACTCTTTGGTTCTAGAGACATAATACTGCAATCAAACAAATGATGAATTTATGAGTTGTTCTTTTGTCATTAGCAGAACACCGTTTAAGTAATCGACATCTTGACAAAAAACATTGAACTCTGTTACGGAGACTTGCGTAGTGACTGTACCAAAAGACAAGGTATTTTCATTTCTATCAAATATTGAAAACCTTCCGAAATGGAGTACAAAGTTTGTTAAAAAAATAGTTTTGACAGATGGTAAATACATGGCAATAACGCCAATTGGCGAGGTTTTCATACGATTAGACACAAACGAAAAAGCAGGCCTGATTGACATCTATGCTGGACCTACTGAAGACAATATGACGCCCGCATATCTGAGAGTGATTTCTCTTCCCAATGATTCCACTGCAATAATGTTCACTTTCTTCCAGTATGCGTCTACATCCAATACAATATGGAAGATATTTTGTGAGTGGATAAAGATAGAAGTGGAAAACATCAAAAAACACTTTTCTTAGTAGATAAAATCAATTTTATATTTTAGGTAAATCAAGAAAAGACCAAATGAAGTATTTCTGGTGGAGGCTATTAGATTATTCAACTGGTGCACTAGTTGGCGGAATCATAGTGTTTCTTCTAAACAAATTTGTCTGCCAGCAATGTATAGGTCAATACACACCGGTACTGATGCTAGGAATATGGATTGGATTTATGCTACTTTGTAATTTCATCTTTCAAAAAGCAAGACCGTCAAACACAAAACAAGATACTATATGAAGTAAAATTTTCCAGAAAGCAAATATAGCTTAAGCGATATTCCCCTAATGAATGGCATTTTTTGATGATTTTTGTAAAAGTGTAGTCGCATTAGACCAAAAGATAAGATTTGCAGGAATTGCAGACGGTGATGGGACACTTGAGGGAGTCTCCGAAAGAGTTGGTCTTACCCCCATCATGAAACCAGAAGAGAGGGCACAGTATGCAATAACTGCAGCCACAAGACAGTATACTAGACTAAGATGGGAGTATCTCCTTGGAAGAATATCCTATGCAAGCTCACACTATACAAACATCATAAGAGCCACAATACCAATAGCGGATGAAAATAGAAGACTTGCGCATGTACTTTTGTTGTCATTTGATCCTGATGCAGATGATTTCCATCAAATAATTACAAAGAAGATAATTCCTCTTGTAAAACAAAACATGGAAAGATTCATGCAAGAAGCCCAGAAATAAAAAAATTATCTACCAGTGTTAATAATAGGACGTTCAAGACCCCGTTGATCAACATATTGTGGCACCCGCGCATCTGAACAGACTGGTACATGCTGGTCTTTGTTGTCTTTACAGAATTTCATTATCTGTAACATTTCATGATCACAGTCAGAAGTTGGATTTGTTACACATGCATCTACATCACTAGTAAGAGTTGGAACTGAGTCAGGACTTTGATTGAAACCAGGTATTAGATTTTGTCCCTGATCTTGAGAACCAAGAAAGGGTGAAACAAAAAAGTATATACTAAAACCAAATGCTACTGCAATCATAAGATAAGTTGAGATCTTTCTTGCCTTGTCCACAGATTTGATTCAAAATTTCTAAATTATAACTGATGCTAATTTGGGTTCTGTTGCGTTGACGGGTGATCGCTAAATTATGATCAATGATTCTTCGTGTTACAATTCGGGTGATAAAATACAAAATTGTCATTTATTAGGTTCAACCTTTTATTCAAAACAATGAGTTTGTCG
>JAHEXH010000005.1 GCA_023252235.1 Nitrosotalea sp. | reverse complement strand
TACAACAAAGAGACTTGAACTTACACAGCATCTAGTAGATCTTTTTAAAATTACACCTCCGGATATAATACCAAAAGTTGTCTATCTCCTTCAAGGAAAACTCAGGCCTGATCACGAAGGGGTCGAGATAGGCATTGCAGAAAAAATTGCAATAAGAGCATTATCAAAGTCGTCTGGAATATCAGTCAAAAGGATAGAGCGTGAATACAAAGAGACTGGAGATTTCGGTCAGGTCGCTTCAAACATACTTGAACAGAAGACACAGACGACTTTTCTAAGCGAAGATATCACAGTTGAGAGAGTATACGATACCCTCTACAAAATTGCAGATCTCAAGGGTGCAAGGTCTCAAGATATGAAAATGAAGTACATTTCTAGTCTGTTAAATGATGCAACTCCTACAGAAGGTGGGTTTATTGCAAAAATAATAACATCCAATCTCAGATTAGGAATAGCAGATTTTACAATTCTTGATGCATTATCCATAGCATATACAGGCTCAAAAGAAAATCGACCAGTTCTAGAACATGCATACAATGTTTGCAGCGATTTGGGAAAAGTATCCCAAGCAGTTGCAAAAGATGGAATAAATTCTTTGAAAGATTTCCAGGTAACAATTTTCAGTCCAATTCGTCCAATGCTTGCAGAGAGAGTAAAAAGTCCACAAGAGGCTCATGAAAAGATGGGTCCGGAATTTGCATCAGAGTATAAGCTAGATGGTGAGAGGGTCCAGATTCATCGACAGGGAGAAAAGATTATCCTATATTCAAGAAGTCTTGAGAACATCACCAACTACTATCCAGACATTGTAGAAAACATTGGCAAGTCTTTGAAAGCCAACGAAGTCATACTAGAAGCAGAGATTGTAGCAATAAATGATGACACTGGAGAATTTCTTCCATTTCAAGAATTAATGCATAGGAGACGCAAGTACAAGATTGCAAAAGCGGTTCAAGAATATCCCATAACAGTAAATTTCTTTGACGTATTATTTTCAGATGGGAAAAGTTGTCTTGACATACCATACAAAGAAAGAAGAAACCTTCTTGAGAAAATTGTAGTCGAAGATTCATTTGCAAAGGTCATGCCAATGACATTGGTAAAAACAGATAATGAAGTAGAAGACAGTTTGGAGAATGCAATAAACTCTGGGTGTGAGGGATTGATGCTAAAACAGCTTGACACGCCATACCGTGCAGGTGCAAGGGCAAGTAATTGGCTAAAACTCAAGCGTGAATATAGAAACGAATTGGGAGATAGTCTAGATTTGGTCGTAGTCGGTGCATTTTATGGTAGAGGTAGAAGAACCGGGAGATATGGCGCATTGTTGTTATCAGCATATGACGATCAAACTGACACCTTTCCCAGCATTTGTAAAGTTGGTACCGGATTTACAGATGAGAGTTTGGATCAATTCTATCAAATTCTTTCAGACAAAATCACTGTGAAAAAAGACCCAAGAATTGAGAGTGGCCTTGAAGCAGACGTCTGGTTTGATCCAGAAGTAGTAATAGAAATCGTGGCATCAGAGATAACCCTGAGTCCAATTCACAAAGTTGCCATGGATAAAATTAGAAAAGGTAGTGGCCTTGCTCTTCGATTTCCAAAATTTACAGGAAAAATAAGATTTGAGAAAACATCTGAAAATGCTACCACCATTGATGAGATCCTAACTTTATACAACAGTCAAAAACGTGTCATCCAAGACGAAAGACAGACTTGAGAAAATTTTCATGTTTACGCAGTATTTACGCAAGGATTATTAGCCGCAGGCCTAGTTTAAAATCTCTAGATGTATAGCGGAGAACTTGAAGTTCAGGCAAAGAGAAAGGCACTTGCCGTTTTACAAGACGAAATAAACAGAATTCTCAACGCTGTCAGAGATCTATCAATTCTGCCCGGTTTGATTGTCAAGGCAGACAAAGCTGAGATAAAACAAGTACTTGAGAGAATAAAGAATACAGAAGATGAAGTAGAAGCTCTTCGTAGGAAAATCACTCGAGAGATTTCAGATGTCGGCGGTCTCATGATGCATAGAGAGAATCTTTTGAATTCGGCATACACAATGGATGAAATTGCAGGATACATCACAGGAATTGCCTTCAAACTCTCAAATATCAAAGCAGCTACACTCAAAAAAGAAAAGCTCGAGAAGGAACTCAAAGAACTAATAGAATTGGCTGTAGACCAAATTCAGAAAATTAATGAAATCATCAGGTCTCTTGCAAGTAACAACAGTACAGTGGCCATTGATCTTGCTCACGAGGCACAAAAGATAGAGAGATTGGTAGATGACAAGTACCGAGCACTAAGTATCAGAGTACTTGATGAAACTGCCACAACAAAAGAGCTATTGCTTCTCAAAGATATTGTAGAGGGAATTGAAGAGATGTCAGATAAAGTTCTACAGGTATCAGATTCATTCATTTTGCTGGCTCTTAGTCTATAAAATTTTGAAATACTCTTTTTCTTTTTTTGCCAATTAATTGTAAACACTAAAATCGATTATCGGTCATACTAGAAATGATTTGAAAGGAGATCTAATAGAAAACAGGATAATAGTTTGGGATATCAAAGATTCACGCGCACTCTTTGTTGCAGGGTATTACGGAAAACCAATCGGTATGACAAAACCAAAGCCTGAGGACATAAACGTGCCATTGATTTTGGATCTAATAGAAGGATATTACCTGCAAGAGAAATCAAAACTAAAAGTATTTCATGTCAAAAAACCCGTTACGCAAGAAGAACTTTTGGAAAGATGTAGAAGAGAATATCATAATTTTGACAAGAAATACACGGTCTACAAAGATTTCAGGGACAAGGGATACATTGTAAATCCCGGAATCAAATTTGGTTGCGATTTTGCAGTATATCAGAAAGGTCCCGGAATCGACCACGCCCCATATCTACTCCAAGTGTATAATTCCACAGATACAATATCTGCTACAAGTGTAGTTTTAGCTGGGAGATTAGCAACAACTGTAAGAAAACAATTCATCCTGGCAATTCCAAAAGGAGATAAAGTGGATTGCTTAGCTTTGGACTGGTGGAGAGCTTAACTCTCTTTTAATGTGAGAAGCAATTCTGTCATATACTGCAAACAATTGCTTTGTCATGGTGAAATTATGACTGTCTTTCCATTTGCCATGAATGCGAATACTGCCTTTAGTTGGTTCCACACAGATTTGTGCATCTTCGTATGACAATTTTGTCATCATGCTCTTAAGTTCGCTATCAGAATTCAAAGCATCTGCAAGAGTACCGCCAATCCACTGGATTCCAGTTACTCTCTTTGTTGCAAAGTATCCTTTTGTCTCAAGTTTTGGTCTTGTGAGAAAATTTTCTTCCTGTATGTTATCATTTAGAGTTTTCACAATAAAGTGTGCTTGAAACCTATCTTGAGCTCCCCACGATACAGGATTAAGATCTTGCGTCATTTTCAACCCTTTTGAATTATCTGTACTGCGTCAATGTTTGAACCTTTGAGTTTGACAATTCCATGATTTGTCACCATGGTAGGAGAGTGTGTAAAGTTTTTTGAATAATAATTTTCTTTTTCTATTTCGTCTGTATCAAGAGGTTTTGCTTCTGCATCAATGCCAATTTTTTTAAGTGACTCACAAAACTCTTCGTGTTTGTTCATGGGATGAAATGTATCAGATTCAGAATCGTGCATGTGTGGGATTTGGTCAGCCCACAAATAAATATGTCTGTAGAATCCCCAACCAACCCAATTTGTTGCCAGATCTAAATACCCGGTTTCCAGTGAGTCAGAACAAGTATAGATCAGAGTTCACAGTTTCCCATCACAAGCATAATCGAATAAATAGTCCAAAGACTTGCCAGACTCTATAATGCTGAAATTTCAAAATAAAATTGTAGTAATAACTGGAAGTGGAACTGGAATAGGAAAGGCGATAGCCATGAAGTTTGCTGAAAACGGTGCAAGCATTGTAATTTTGGGAAGAAGAAAAGAACCGCTTGAAGAAGCGGCCAAAGAACTAGAGCAGGTAATTTCAAAAGTAAAAAGCGGTTCATTTGTAAAAATTTTCTCAGGTGTAGATGTAAGTGATGAGGAAGGAGTTTCAAAGATGTTTGACGAACTCAAAAAAGCACATGGTGCTGTAGATATAGTTGTTAATAATGCGGGGGTTTCTGGACCCGTTACTTGTTTTGCCAACTCTCCAATTTCTGAATTTAAGAGTACAGTCGGAATTCATCTGACCGGTACATTTTGGACATCTTCTCAGGCAATCAAGACAATGAAGCATGGTGCAAAAATAGTAACAATATCTACATTCTTTACTGAAGAGCGACCATATGAGCAACGCCCATACAGATTCAGAAGTCCATACACTGCATCCCAAGGAGCAAAGAACAGACTTTCCGAAGCAATGTCATGGGAGCTAACAGACAAAGGAATTATATCAATAGCTACAAATCCAGGACCAGTTCACTCTGACAGAATTTACAAAACAGTATATCCAAAAGCAGCGGCAGAATTTATGAGGGTAAGCGGTTTTGAAAACATCACACCAGAAGAGGTGGAAATAGTAAATGGAGACATACTTCCACTACTTGGAGAAGATGAAAAAATAGTAAAAGACGGAATTAGTAAAGCTGCATCCAAACTTGCAAAATTAAAATCAATTACTTCAGAATCAGACATACAAAAATTAGGCAGTACAATCTCTGCGCTGCTTGCCAAGATTCAGCAGATTGCAGAAAAGATCCAAAACAATACAAGTAAAATGATTGCAGACGAACAATTCCTAACACAACAACAAGTAGCAGAAACAGTTTTGATGCTAAGTGATGATAATATAGGACAAATCCTAAATGGCAAGGTAATACCTGGCGACCGTGTATTTTATCCAGTAAAGCCGCACATAGCATGTTCTATTCCAGAGACTCAGCCAGACTTTAATTCCAAAGTTGTTTTGTTTGCAGTTGATGCTACAGACGAGTCTGATGTTGCAAGAACTGAATTTCTAGCACAAAAAGTAGAAAGCAACGGAGGAAAAACCGTAATTCTAATCTCAAAAACAAGCCCAAAAATCGCTGAAGAACGACTATCAAAGTTCCACTCTCATGTAATGGATCTATCAAATCAAGAAAGTGTGAAGAGGATGCTGAATACTGCAACTCAGAAAATAGGACCAATAAGCACAGTAGTCTACATAACTGGAAAGGTCCCTCAAGTTGGCAAGTTTATTGATCTATCAAGAAAGGACTGGGATGGCCTTGTTGACAAATTCATAAACACGCCAGCCATCTTTTTACAAGAATCTCTCAATACATTTGTACCAGGAGGAGCAAAGAACCCACCGCTTTTCAAGAATAAAGAAGGAACCATGATAGTAATAGGACCAGACATGCCATCAGGTGGAAAAGTCACTGGCGGAGACAGAGCAAGAGTAGAAGTGTTCAGAGGTGCCCTTAGACCGTTTGCCACCACCGTAAACCAAGAACTAAGTGATGTACTAAAATCAAAACTTAGAATTTACTTGGTTTTGCCAGGAAGCGTTGATGGTACTGAGCCAAACAATGAAAACATAATCAAGGCAGTAAATTATCTCACTTCTGGAAAATCAACCAGTAATGCAGAGATAATTTACTATCCAGATGAAACAAGGACTTGATGAAAAAGTTTGCACAGTTAAACGTCGGTGACGAGTTTTATTCAGAATGTAGAATATCTTCTTTAGAACTTGAAAGATATCTTTCATTTTCAGGAATTAAAAATATAATTTATGAGAATAAGGAATTTTCAGATCAAGAGAAAAAAATGGTTTCAGGAAGAGCCATCTTGTCAAAGATGGAAGGAGAATTTACAAAATTGGATGAAATGTACGGCAATCTTTTGATTTTTTATGGAATTGATGGAGATCCAAGTTGGAATAACAGACAAACTAGATTTCTAAAACCTCTTTTTACCGATGAAAAACTGAAAATAAAATTTAAAATTTCAGATAAAAGAGAAATTAATGAAGAGTTTGGACTGATCGGAGTGGATTTTGAAGGTGTCAACGAAGACGGAAAGACAGTTGTAATTTCAAAGAGAAATCTCTACCAGATTAAGAAGGATGCCCCAGTGCGTCAATAATTAGTTTAACTGCAGTAGCCCCAATTACAATAGTTACAAATATTCTAAGTTTCTTCTCATCAATACGTGTAGATAGCTTGCTGCCAATAATGCCACCTATGAAGGATCCTATCGAAAGCATCCCTGCCTCATAATAATTAGGATGACCCAATATGGAATGCATTATCATGCCAGATGCTGATGCAAACATCAAGATGAATTGCGATGTAGGAGCAGCCAATTTCATTGATAGCCCTATAACAATCACCATCAACGGAACAAAAATAACTCCGCCCCCAATTCCAAATAAACTAGATATAATTCCTGCAAAGAAGCTTGCACCTACTGCAAGAATCATGATTTGTTTCGATAAATTATATTCTCTTGATTCTATTTTCCTTCGCAAATAAATGTAAATGCCAGATGCTACCAGTACGATACCAAATAACAACTTGAACAAAGATGGAGAAACATCTTCTGAAACATATGCGCCCAAAATCGTTCCAGGTATTGAAATAAGTGCAAGTTTAATTCCAAGTGAATAGACTATTCTTTTTTGTCTGGCATAAGATGCAGTGGATGCTACAGAATTACTAAAAGCTGCAAAGAGGCTGTCACTTGCTGCAAGGGTTGGTGAAAATCCAAAAAAGGTCAACACCGGTACTACTATGAACCCGCCTCCAAGTCCTATAATAGAACCTATTATGCCTGCTACAAAACCAAGTGGCAAGAGCCACAAATATTCAAACAATGATAACACCAAAAGATATTTTCCACAGATTAAAGAGTCACGTCAACCTTCGTAAACCAAGATATTGAGTTAATTACTTGGATACAAGAAGTTTCCACAGATAACCACTTTCATTCGTAGTAAGTTCAATCTTGAAATGCTTGTTTCCTAACGGAATTACGTGGGTGCTTGTAGTAGGTTGTTTAGTATCTAGATGAGTATCACGTAGTTTATCGACTAGCGCAGATAAAGTAAGAAAACCATCAGGGACTTCTTTTTCCCAGCATTGACATATGGTATTATTGACAACTACTCCAAAAACGGTTTTTACGTCATCATAATTGGTAAGCATTGGATTTGACTGTAACGCCACCACCACAAGCCCTGGCATATCAGGTGAACCTACCATGTTAACTTCTCCGAGAAAACCCAGCCTATCTTTGAGCACAGTAGAGGTACAATATGTTACAAGAGATTGTTTTTTTGGATCAGTAAGGAAGTTGCAATATTGATGAACATCACTTTGGCTGCTCAATCTAATAGGATTTGTCATGTTGATATGATGTAAAGCCAAAGCAGATTTGATATCAGAGTGGGCCTCATCGTATGAAAAATCGAGAAATGCCACTTGACTAGACGGTTGATTACCCTGATTCATTACAGGAAAAATGTTAAACTGAGTAATTACAATAATGATTGCAGCTATGGCAGCGCCAGATATTCCCAAATAGACATACTTTTTAGACTTCATATGATAATTTCTCGTTAATGCTTTAATAAAGTAATCCTACAATTCGTCAATCTTAATTAATACCAAAATGTGTCTTGTGAATATTGCGAATAATATTATCAGGGTTTGGGGTTGTTGGGCAAAGCTTTGCAAAATTATTACTTTCTAGATCAGAAGATCTGTATGCAAAACATGGATTAAAACCAAGAATAGTTGGCGTCTTTGATTCAAAAGGTTCAGCCGCTTCTTCTGCAGGTCTTGATTTGAACAGACTGTTAGAGATGAAGAAAAAATATGGAAACATAAGAAAATATCACAATAAGGAAAAAGATGCAAACGGCCTAGATATGATAAATGGAATGGATGCCGAAGTACTAATTGAGACCACTCCAAGTAACTACAAAGATGCCGAGCCTGGCATGTCACATATTGTAAGTGCAATGAAAAAAGGATTACATGTTATCACTGTAAATAAAGGACCACTCGCTCTTGCATTTCCATCCTTGATTGAATTGGCAACATATAATCAGGTCCAACTAAAATTTAGTGGAACTGTTGGAGGCGGAACTCCAATCCTAGATTATGCAAAGAACAGTTTGCGTGGAGAACGCATAGTTTCATTCCAAGGAATCCTAAATGGAACTACAAACTACATACTGACAAACATGGCTACCGGGTTAACATTCAAGGCGGCTCTTGCAGATGCCAAGAAGAAAGGATATGTTGAAGCAGACGAGTCACTTGACATTGACGGTTTTGACGCTGCTGCCAAACTTGTCATACTTGCCAATTGGATAATGGATATGAAAGTAACCATAAAAGACATCAAGAGGATAGGAATTAGAGACGTTACAACTTCAGATATCAAAAAGGCCGCATCTCATGATTGTGCAGTAAAATTGGTTGCTTCTTGTGATAGAGAGTTAACTGTATCACCAAAAGAGATACCTCTTGACGATCCAATGTGTGTCAATGGCACTCTCAATGCAATCACATTCAATTCGGAGCATTCTGGTCAGCAGACAATAATCGGACGCGGTGCAGGAGGCATAGAAACAGCTAGTTCAATTTTACGTGATTTGTTAGATATCAAACAGGAAATGTCAAGAATTGAAATCGCATAACATATCCAAAAGTGAGATTACTGAAGTCATTGATAAAATAACTAAACAGTGGCACATTGAGTTGCCAAAGGCAAAAACATTGGTTTTACATGAACTTGATGACAGTACCAGCCTGATAACTGGGGACAGCATAACAGCTATACGAATAGGAGAAATTTATCTCCCATTTCTTTCAGAGACAGGATTACTGGAGAAATTTCCAAAAGCAGTGGTAGACGCAGGAGCAATAAAGTTTGTTTGTAATGGAGCTAATGTAATGCGTCCTGGAATTAAAAAATTTACAGAGTTTCAAAAAGATGACATAATTTGTGTAGTTGAAGAAGCACACAACAAGTTTCTTGCGATTGGAAAAGCACTAGTATCAAGCGAGGAGATGTCGACCATAACAAAAGGTGAAGTTGTAAAGAATTTACATTATATTTCTGACAAATATTGGGAAGCTGCTAAACTGATAAAAAAGTAAACTAGATTTCAGTAAATTCTCTTGTTCCGTTTTTATCAACTACTAGTACGTCAATTCCATCTCCGCTTGCATTATCTCGCATTATTGCAGCCTTTATGGATTTGATTGCCAGTTTTACTGCATCCTTTTCATTCATTTTTGGTTTGAATTCCTGGTCTAAAACTCCAAGTGCCATCTCTGCACCTGTTCCTACTGCGGCATAATCATCAGGTAAAACTGAACCTAGTGGATCTAATGTGTAAATCAATGGTTCTCCATCTACTCCGCCTACAATTACTTGGGTCATGAGAGGATAGTATCTGCGTTCATACATGAAACTTGACATCATCTTGGCTATTGAGTTTGGAGGAATCTCGCGTTTGAGTTCCATCTTTCTAATCTTAGTCAAGGCGCGCATCTGCATTGCAAGAACCTGCATATCTGCAACCATTCCAGCACAGCATGCACCCACAAATTCAGTAATCTTGAATGTTTTCTTGGTAGTCTTACTTACCACGAAATTACCATAAGAAATTCTTCGCTCACTTGCCATAACTACTCCGCCGTCGTATGTAATACCAACTGCAGTAGCTCCTGGCATGTACATGTAAGCCATGTTTGAACATCAAAATGAGCACAATAAAGGCCTTTCTGTGTGATCATTCATAGATCAATTATCCAGAGGCAAGAGATCAGCAAATTTCCAGATTTTCCAACCTTTTCAAAATAGCATTTTATGAAAACCTATTGAGATGCAAAATTTCGTATTATTTTACACATGCACTTTGTTGTTTTTCTCAACAAGTCAATTCTTGCAAATTCATTTGGCGAATGGATTCTTGAAAAAACAAATGTACTCCCTATTGCAATGCAAGGAGAATTCAAGAATTTAACAAATGAGAACATCGGACCAGTTCCTGCAGATGAGACGCTTATTATGGAAGTTCCAAACGAGTCATCTGCTGCTTTCTTTACTGTTTTGACAAAAGGATCAGATAGCCGGGTTCTAGCTGCTGCCTCTCCGTGAATCATTGTTACTTCAATATCATCAAAACCATTTTCTTCAAGATGTTTCTTTAGTCTAAGCAGTTGTTTTTGCGGATCCATTTTTGGAATTAATCTGAAATCAATTTTCACTAATGCCTTGGAAGGCAAGACAGTTTTTGCACCTGGTCCTTCATAGCCAGATGTAAATCCAGCTATGTTACAAGTGGGTTCTCCAACAAGTGCTTTTTTTATTGCTATACCTTTTTTATTTCCGACAAATTTTCTAATGCCATATTCTTTTTTGAATGAGTTTTCATCAAATGGTTCAGATGCTATCATCTTAAGATCTTCTTTGGTAAATGCATCCACTTCTTTGTACCAATCTTTTATCAATATTCGGCCATCAACATCACGAAGTGTCTTTAATGCTTCAACAAGCCTCCATGCAGGATTCTCTATCAGTACTGCCAAGCTAGAATGAGCATCACGTATTGATTCTATTTTAGATAATTCAACATAAAGTAGACCTTTCATCCCAAGACCGATTATCGGTCTATTCTTTTCATCCACATAGCCAAATTCCCAAATAACTGCATCACATGATAATTTCTTTTGGTATTTTTTTAGATAGTTTTCAATGTGTACGCTTCCAATCTCTTCTTCTCCCTCTATGAAAAATTTAATGTTACAAGGAACATCTCCTGTTGTTTTCAGAAATGCCTCTACTGCCTTTATTCTTGTAATCAGTTCACCCTTGTCATCAGCAGAGCCTCTCCCAAAAATCTTGTTTCCTTTAATTTTTCCACTGAACGGTTTATCATCCCATAATTCAAGTGGTTCTTCTGGTTGTACATCATAATGATTATAGAAAAGCAGTGTCTTGCCAGGATTCTGTTTTGATTTAATTTCACCATAGATTGCTGGAGGAACTCCTTTTTTGATACGAAGAATTTCTGCCTGTATACCGGACTTTCTCATCATTTGAACAATAAGTCCAGAGCATTCTTCAAGTCCCAGATTTTTTGCAGATACACTTGGTTGCTGAATTAGCTTTTGTAAATCTGAAACGAGTCTAGAAAAATTCTCATCAACATAATTTTCTTGCATAAATTATTTCACTTTATCAAAGGGTTTCATTGCATATGGTATAAAATCCAACAGATCAGTAGCCACAATATGCAAACCATGTTTTTTTTGTGCCAAATAGCCAGCCTTTCCGTTAACAAATACTGCTGCAGAGGCTGCTTGTATTGGATTTTTATTCTTTGAAAGCATTGCTGCGACTACACCTGATAGTACATCACCTGTCCCTCCAACAGTCATAGCTGCAATATTTTTTGGATTCAAGTATGTTTGATTTCCGTCAGATACAATATCAGTGGGACCTTTTAGTAAAATTGTTACACCATTCTCTTTGGCATATTTTTCAACCATGATAGTTCTCTGCCTTACATTATCTGGAGGCATTTCTCCAAATAGCCGCCTAAACTCACCTGCATGAGGGGTAACCACTACTTTTTTGTCTTTTATTTCAGGAAGAATTTCTGGTACTAGACAGCTTGCATCAAGAGAGAGCATGACCGCCCTATCCAAAAGAGACCTAATCAGAATTTTTATTGCTTCACGGTCTTGAATTCCAAGACCCATACCTATTGTGGCAGAATCCAATTCTTTTGGTATAATTCCTAGTAATTTTTGAACCGAACCCCTAGTGAGTTTTACATCAACTAACGGTATAACGATAAGATTTGGAGAGAATGCGCGTGTCGACATTACATTGATTTTTGGAACACATGTGTATACCAGATCTGTTCCTGTCCGTAATGCAGCTATAGATGACAGTATTGGAGCTCCGTGATAGAGATAATTCCCACCAAGAACTAGGATTTTTCCATTGTCTCCTTTCCTAGACAAGACCTTGCGTGACGGTATGAAACTTCTAACAATTGTAGATTGGAGAATTTTTGCCAACAGTCGTTTTATTTTTTAACAGCGGATAAACTTTCGTCTTCAGAAGACTCGATCTCCTCAGCTTCAACATCAAGATGTTCAACAGGTACCAATATTTTGCGCAAGTTTGCTGGTGTTGTAACCTTTCTTGCAAATGCTACGTATGTAGTATGACCTATAGCTCTAAACGAATGTCTTGTCTTACCATCTCTTGCCTCTATAGTTCGTACAATTTGCTCTGAACATTCGATATCAAAGAAATCATTTTGTCGTAACGCTGCAGCCAGTTTCTCTAGCTGATTCATTGTTGGACATATTGCAACAAATGCCCCACTACCTTTGAGCATCTTTCTTGCCTGAGGAACAACCACCCAAGGATCTCCAAGATCAACAATGACTACATCTGCATCTTTTTGTGGTATTTTTTTAGCAGTTTTTATGTCAAATTTTGTCATTGTCACATACTTTGAGACTCCAGCTTTTTCGATGTTTTTCCTTGCAATTGCCATAAAACTTTCGTCAACATCATAAGTGTAAACATGGCCTTTTGGTTTTACAATGCTAGCAAGAAAAGTTGTAAAGGAGCCACTCCCGGTTCCAATCTCTACTATTTTTTGTCCACTCTGTAATCCGATTCTTGCTGCAATATACCCAAGATCCTTTGGATAAACAATCTGAGTGCTACGCTGACTTTTCATTACATAATCATAGATTGTGGGTTTGAGAGCAAAGATTAGTTTGCCCTTGTTAGTCTTGATTGCAGTACCATATGGTTTTCCAATTACTTTTTTATGATCAATTATTCCAACATGTGTGTGGAATTTTTGTTTTGGTGCAACTCTCATTAACCACTTTTTTGAATCATTATAAAAAAACAATACATTATCATTTTGTTTTATTTTTTCCATAACTCAACCTAATCAAATGTGGATAAATAGCTTCACTCTAGAAAATTGGTTATTCACATTTAGTTGTGTGGTTCTTCCTTAGCCTTAGATTTTCCTTTAAGCAATTTTCCAGACACTACAGATGCTACCCACAATCCCACTCCGGTCCACAACATAACTCTAGATTCACCAAACATTCCCCAAACAGTACAGACTAGACCAACAGCCGCAAATATTACCGGAATTGTTGTTTTTTTAGTTATCAATTACTTCATCTCACATCCTATCCGGAGCATCAATTCCAAGAAGGTGTAATGCCTTACCAAGTGTTTCTTTGAATGAATAAACTAGACAAAGTCTTGCATCAATTAGAGATTCAGATTCGGCAGTCAATACCTTGACGTGTTCATAAAATGAACTGAAAGTCACAGCTAGTTGATAACAATACTTGGCAATTATTTTTGGAGATAGATTCTTTGCCGCATCTTCCACTTGTAAGTCAAATTTGCCAATAATTTTTGCCAAGTCTTTTTCATATACAGTTTGCATTTGATCAAAGTTTGTTTCAAAGTGGGGATCTTTTCCTGCCTTCTCTAAAATCCTTATTGCACGTGCATAAGCATACTGGATGTATGGCCCCGTATCGCCTTCTAAGCTAAGAGATTCTGTCAGATCAAAAGTAATAATCTTGTCAAGATCTTGTTTTATCAGGGTATAACGGAGTGCTCCGATTGCAACCTGCTCAGATATCTTTACCAGACTCATTTCGTCAAGTTCGGGGTTTCTCTTCTTTGCTTCTTCAAATGTTCTTGAGCTTAGAACATCCAAAACATAATCTGCGCTTACATAGATTCCTTTTCTTCCAGACATTTGTACGGACTTTCCACCAGTATCAAGATCCAGAGTCTTTGCAGTATCAGGACTAAGAGTCACCGATTCATATCCTAGATGAATGTAAGAGTCTTGTTTAGATTTAAAATCAGACATTATTTTTGTTATAAGTTTCTGTAACCTTGACTGTCTGGAATCTATAACAGTGATAACAGTGTCGCCTCTGAAATTTAGTTTTGTTTCTTTTTCATCAAGTGTAGTCTGCCACAATACACGTCCTGTTTTTTGTACGGTGTAATGTTTATAGTAAAACGGATCTTCTAAAATTCCAAGCTTCCATGCGGCATATGGGATATCTTTTGCAATGTAGGTGGCAGTTCCATTACTTCTTACAAGAACCTTATCTTCTTCAGACTCGGCCTTTATCACCCAGCATTTTGCATTCTTACCGTCTTTTTCCAATTCTGTAATTCCCATTGATTTCATTTTTTCAAATGCAAAAGACCACAAATTAGAACGAACTATCTGGGATTCAAAGTTGAGACAGTCATATGTAGCACCAAGGCGCCAGCAAGTTTTAAGCTGCTCTTCGAGAACGCGTCTTGTTATTTCATCACCAAATTTGGCAATTTCAGATGTACCTTCCTCAAGTTCTTTTAGAACTTGCGATCTTAATTCTGCAAGATGTTTGTCAGTTTCATATCGTTCTGTGATGTTGACATAAACTACATCTCCGCAATAATGATCAAATTTTTGTCCCTCAGGAGCTTTGTCGGAATACCCGCCATACTTGAAACCTACTATGATGTCTGCTACTTGAAGTCCTGAGTCGTCTACATAATTTAGAACGCTTACATCATAGGATGCTTTGTGAAGAATTCTTGCAATGGTGTCTCCTATGATGATATTTCTCACATGTCCCACATGAAGTGCCTTGTTTGGATTTACACTAGTGTGTTCTACCACCATCCTAGAGTTTTTACCAAGATCTACTTTACCATAATCAGGCAATAGCGAAGCATGAATTACTTCTGGAACAAACATGGAGTAATTTACTGTAAAATTAAGATAACCAGAATTATGTGCTGAGATTTCTGAGACATATTTTTTGGAGTTTGTGTATTCTTCTGCAAGTGTTTGTGCAATATCAAACGGTCTTTTTTTCAGTGCCTTTGCCAACAAAAATCCAATGTTACATCGGACATCTCCAAATTCAGGCCTTGACGCTTCAGATATATCAAATTCTGTTTCAGGATAGCCAAGTTTATCACATACTTGTTTTACACCCAATCGAATTTCATTAAAAATCAGTCTCAGAGTCATGATATCATTCTGCCAATAGCTTTAATTGAATTGTTTCAAGTGCCTCAATAACACCATCACCAGCATGTCCTGCAACAGAGATTGTTGCATGTGATCTTACATCATCAGGTGCATTTCCAAGAGCTACACTTACTCCTGCTAATTTGAATAACGGGACATCAGTTTCACTGTCACCAATTGCAATTATGTCTTCTTTTTTTGCTGAAAACATGTTCATAACCTCAAGAAAGCCATTTGCTTTATTGACACCTTTTGAGTTGATGTGATACGCATATTGGCTGTCAGTTAGTTGTACGTCAAAATTATTATCGGCAAAAAGTTTCTTACCCAGATTTACATCAAAATTTCTTTCCAGTACGACTTCGGTAATACGAGGAAAGACCGGTTTTTCTACGGCCTCTGGAATATTTATTTTTAGAAATTCAAAAGCCTTGATACATTCCTGTTTATTTCCAATTAGTTTGTGTTCATTTGGACCTGAAGTTATAATTCCACCATTCTCACCCACTGCAATTCTTGTTGTTCCTCCAAAGACTGACAGAACATAAGCTTCAATCGAGGATCTTCCAGTCACATAGATTACTTTGTGTCCAAGTTTTACAAGATACCTAAGAGCAGCAAGAGCGTCAAGGTCAACCCTACCACCCTTGTTATCAGTTATAGTTCCGTCAATATCTACGGCAAAGATCTTGGGTTTCACTAGAATCACGTATAATGGTGGACATAATAACTGCTAACTAAAATAGTTTTGAATTATCAAATTCACATGGCAAGAAAAGGTCTAGTTGCAGAAATTTTTAGCAAGGCATTGCATATGGACAATCCAGATCTATACACAGTAGGATATGTCGATTTGGGTGAAATAAAAGAGATTGCACTTTTAGAATTTCTAAGACTATCTGAAAACTTTGAGGTCATACCTGCAAGCCGAATTACATACATTAAGAAAGAAAACACTACATTATATTCAAAGAAAGAAAACAAAAAGAAACGCGATCAAATTTAATCATATTTTAAACGCAGTTAGCTCTATTACGAGGAAGAGATCACCCCCAATTCATGCTAATTGATTTCCTAAGACCGATACTTGAGAATCCTTTCTTTGTCAAGTATGGACTACTGGGTCTTTTTCTTAATGCAGTATTTGCCGCAATCATTCCTTTTCCAATCGTAGTCACATCCACTGCATTACTTTTGGATGGTCAAAGTGAAATCGCTGTATTCACAGTAATGGCAATCGGTTCAGTCATAGGAGGAGTTGTCACTTATTTTATAGGATATGATGGTGGAAAAATTTACAATATTTTACGAAGAACACACAGAGATGATCATCATCAAAAGAGCTTTGCGTGGTTAAACAAGTACGGCTGGAGCATAATTTTTGCCCTAAGCTTTGTTCCCATACTGACAGAGGTTGTAACAATAATAGCAGGTGTAAAAAAGTATGATTTTAAGAAATTTGTAATAACCATGAGTATTGCAAGAGTAGCTAGTGCACTTGCTATGGTTTATTTTGGAAACATGTTTCTCCAATACATCAAAACATAGAATTTCAAGAAAAAATCAGGCACGACCTGTAAATACAAAGTAATAAGATTTTATTCAGCAAGATACCATCTAATCTGCAGATGGGAATTCCAGAAAAAATCCAGTCCATTAAAGATGAAATGTCAAGGACTCAGATCAATAAAGCTACTGAGCATCATGTTGGTCTTCTCAAGGCAAAGCTTGCTAAACTGAAAAGAGAACAAGAAGATGTAAAATCAAGGTCATCTGGAAGTTCAGCTGGTTTTGATGTAAAAAGAACTGGTGATGCAACAGTAGTGTTCATCGGTCTTCCAAGTGTAGGAAAATCAACATTACTTAACAGATTAACCGGAGCAAAATCTGCAGTTGGCGCTTTTCAATTCACGACAACTACCGTAGTTCCTGGAATGATGGAACATCGTGGTGCCAAGATCCAAGTACTTGACTTACCTGGAATTATCAAGGGAGCATCAACTGGAAAAGGTCTCGGAAAAAGAGTTCTGGCTGTTGCAAAAAGCGCAGATCTTGTATTGATAATTCTTGACGTATTTCAGCCATATCATGAAGATGTCATAAGAACAGAACTTGGAAACATAGGAATTCGACTTGATCAAAAACCTCCAGATATAGTAGTAGAAAAAACAGGAGATGGTGGAATATCTGTAAGTCAACAAGTTCCCCTTACCAAAATGTCTATCAGTTTGATGAAAGATATTCTTAGACTATATGGCATGAATAACGGTAGAGTTCTGGTTCGAGAGGATGTAGATGCTGATCAAATCACTGATTTTATTTCAGGGAACAAATTTTACGTAGAATCACTCTCAATAATGAATAAGATTGATCTCGTAAACCAAGGCTTTGTGATGGAATTACAGCAAAAGTCAAAATCAAAATTTATACCCATATCAGCAGACTCGGACATTAACGTAAACGCATTAAAAGATGCTATTTTTGAAAAATTAGACTTTATCAGAATTTACATGAGACCAAAAGGTGGTGAAACAGACTATAAAGAGCCATTGATAGCAAGAAGAAACTCTACAGTTTTAGATATATGTAACAAGCTTCATCGTGACCTCAAAAAAGATTTCAGATATGGTCTAGTATGGGGAAAGAGTGTAAAGTTCGGAGGACAACGAGTTAGCATCAATCATGTGTTACAAGATGAAGACGTTCTTACAATCATAAAAGCTAAATAGAAAAAACTTTTTCATACAAGAAAACTTTTCTTCTCAGATAAATCCTAACATATACAACATGTAAGAAGTATTTTACAAAAACAAAACAAGAAATCATTTTCATTGCACACATTACAACATACAAAAAAATATGATAGTATAAATTACAGAGAAAGAAACATTGTCACCAATACAACGAAAGATCATCAGATGAATATTTTAGTAAATCATGATCAAAAATTTAATTTTCTGTGAAAAAATTGTGTCTACATTACTCATCATTTAGTGTAATTTTCTTAAGCGTCACGATAGAAAAACTAGTAAATCAAATAAATCACAATGGCAAAACGATCAACAAGAGCTGTTAAAAGATCCGCTCCAAAGAGAAGATCTGCTGCAAAGCGATCCGCTCCAAAGAGAAGATCTGCTCCAAAGCGTAGTGCTCCAAAGAGAAGATCTGCTGCAAAGCGATCCGCTCCAAAGAGAAGAGCAGCTGCAAGAAAACCAGCTGCAAGAAAAGCTAAGAGAACAGCTTCAAAAAGAAGAAGATAAAATTTTAAACAAGTTATCGCTTCCTAGTAGGCGATAATTTGTAATATTTTAGCTAAACATTTGACCTGGTGGTGATGGTGATTTACCTTTAATTGCATCAGGCTCTACGAAAAATTTTCTTTCATTAGGAATTATAGACAGCTTAAGCGATGCATTAACTGCATAATGTGGTGTTCCATCAGGATTCTTGTAGTTTATCGCAATTCCTACTCTGTCAAGATCAACTTTTACCTTCACCATTGTACCATCTTCAAGCTTGAAAGTGACATGTTCATCTCCCACTCGTTGATGATCTAACATTTTGAATTCGATTTTATCTTTTGTACTCATGCCAATTGGATCTAGTTTGAGTTATTTGAAGTAAACGTAATGGAGATACGATAACAAAATATGAAATGCAGATCATTTCTAAAAACATAGATCGATGATTAGAATCAATTACAAGTAATGCCTAAAAGGATAGTTTTCGATCGAAATATTTGTTCGTTGAAAAAATATCACATCATTAGAAGAGATGTTAGTTTACATTGATGATATTTTGATTCCATATGACATCACAATTACAAAAAATATAACTTGTGATGACTCTACGGTTGTATCTTGATCTAAAGGATGTTGAAAGAATATTTACAGATTTAATGGAATGTGCATGTATTGCTGATGAAGTAAAAATCTAAAAATTGATTTAGTATAGGAAGCTCATCAGTTTTATCTGCTGTTCAGTCGTGATCATATTTTTAGAAGATAAAATCTCAAGCAATTGCGTTATCAAAGCACGCTCCTGTTCTGAGAATCCTGTAGGACCCTTATCTCCAGGTGGGCCAGGTGGGCCTCGTGGACCCTGTTCACCGGGTGTGCCTTGTTGTCCTTGTGGGCCTTGTTGGCCTTTATCTCCAGACGGTCCTTGTGGACCAGTCAATCCCTTGTCACCTTGTGGGCCTTGAACACCTTGTGGACCTTTATCTCCAGACGGTCCTTGTGGACCTAATGGGCCTAATGGCCCCGGTAAACCTTGAATTCCAGAAGGACCTTTATCACCTGGTGCACCTTGCGGACCAGTAGTACCTTTTTCGCCTTGTGGGCCTTGAATTCCTTGTGGACCTGGAGGACCTTGTGGACCTGGGGTACCCCTTGGACCTTGGTCACCACTTGGGCCTGGTAATCCCCTTGGACCTTTTTCGCCTTGTGGGCCCGGAATTCCAGTGAGACCTTTTTCTCCGGCTGGACCTTGTGGACCTTGTGGACCTTTTTCACCTGTGGGTCCTTGTGGACCAGTTAATCCCTTGTCACCTTGTGGACCTTGTGGACCAGGTAGACCTTTGTCTCCCTGTACACCGATTGGACCTTTTGGACCTTGTTCACCGGGTGGTCCGATGATTCCTTTATCGCCTTGTGGGCCTGGAGGACCTGTTGGTCCCTTTTCTCCCAGAGGGCCAAGTTCTCCGGTTAATCCTTTATCGCCCTTGTCACCCTTGTCGCCTTTATCACCACGTTCTCCTTTTTCTCCTTCATCGCCTCGAGTACCTTTGTCACCTTGTGGACCCTTGTCTCCAGTGATTCCTTTTTCGCCTATTGGTCCCTTGTCTCCTCTATCTCCTTTATCACCTGGTGGACCGTGTGGACCTTTATCACCTTGTGGACCATGAGGTCCAGGCGGACCTTTGTCTCCAGTGATTCCTTTTTCGCCTATTGGTCCCTTGTCTCCTCTATCTCCTTTATCACCTGGTGGACCTGGTGGGCCTTTGTCTCCTTTATCACCTGGTGGACCTGGTGGGCCTTTGTCTCCTTGTACACCCATAGGTCCGGGAGGACCCTGTATACCAGCTTGACCCATCTGTCCTGGTTGTCCCATTGGTCCCGGCGGACCCATAAGTCCTGACGGTCCTCTTGAACCTCTTTCACCTGGATAGTGTTCTGTAACAGGTTTTGTTCTGCTAACAATTTCTGGCTCTGATTTTATAAAATGAGTTGTAACTTCCTGTTCTGGTTTTGCATGCTCGGTAAATTCCGAGCCAGTTCTTGGAATCTCAATTTGAAACCCAGTATGAATCGAAGAGAATTGGTCAATTACAACAATCCAAACATTTCCTCTTTGGAATACTGAATCAGGTAAAGGATTTTTTGCAGATCCTAGAGTTTGTGAAAATCTCTTGTCCTTTACTCTAAGATGAAAGTTATCCTTCCACAACGAATGAAAACTTTTTCGTCTAATTTCATCTGAAGAGGGTTGAGCATCGCAAATTGCAATTTGTACTTCAAAGACACCCGATGATAACTTAAAGGGCGATTCGCCAGTTATCTCAATAGTGTTATCTTTAGATGACATATTCTACGTGTAATTCCTAAGTATTTTTGTATTTTCAATATGATATAAAGCCCATTTGTGAATTTTTAGATACTTGGAAATCGGTTTTCTACCTGCCTAACTGCCTATTTTTCAAACTAATGTATTTATCTACGGCTGAACCATATTTTTATGACCATGAGGAAATTGTTTGGAGACAAAAAAGGCGAGTCTTCCAAGGAGATAGAGAATGTAGAGTCAGAAATGGACAATAAATCCAGTGATATAAAATTAACAGATTCTAACTATTCTAGAAACAAGCATTACAAGAAAGGAGTTTCCCTTATGGCAGATGAAAGAATGGATGATGCCGCCCGTGCCTTTGAAGATGCTTTACGAATTGATCCAGGCCATGTTGATTCATTACTCAAATTAGGATATACCCGTTTTCACATGAATGATTTAGCAAGTGCAATGGAGGCCTACAACAAGGTTCATGAAATCGATGTTACAAATGCAGAATCTTGGAATTTGAAGGGTTTGATCTATTACAGGCAAAAGAATTACGATAAAGCTTTAGAATGTGTAGAAAAAGCAATCGACTCAAATCCTACAGATGGAATGTCTTGGTACAACAAAGCATGTTATCACTCACTTTTGAATCACATACCAGAATCAATCGAAGCACTCAAGCGTTCAATTGAAATCGATGTTAAAAACGCCAAGAAGGCAGTAAGAGACAAAGATTTTGAAAACATTAGAACTGATGAAGGATATAGGAGAATTGTGGAAGTTGTAGTATTGGAATCGGTCAGACAAGGCTACCGCAAAGTCGGCCAAATTGTTTGGACTACAATGGTAGGCAAATTAGAAATAGAAGATGCCGCAAGAAAATTAGTTGAGAAAGGTTTACTCGTTAAAACTGAAAAGAGTTTAGGATTACAAAAGGTAGAAGAATATGAAATAGTTCCAGAGTTGGCTGAAAAGATTGGTGTAGAAAAGAAGGGTTTCTTGGGAGCTGCAAAAAAATCACAGCCAATAGTAATACAGAATCTTAAAGAGATAAGCGAGGCAGTACATGCTGCAAAGACTGCAATTGAAGAAGGAGATGTTAAAGAAATAATTTCAAAGTTTGATGTATTCATAGAACCGTCAAGGAAGGGAGGACAGATGATAGAATATTTCTTTGAAGAGCATAGAGACATCAGATTGTTTAAGGCCAGACTGATTGACAAAGGTTCAGAATATCTTCAAGCAAATAAACAAAAAATGATTGATCTTCTCGACAATATTGAAATGATGATTACAAAGAAGCTCCGAAACGAAGCCGCACAGAATTCCTAAACCTATTCAGCAGATAGATCCCAATAGTTTGCATCCTTTTGTTTCTCTATTGGTTTTTCAAGAGATTTCCATTCCTTAAAGGAACGAACGTATAGTTTTACATTATCAAGACCTATGGATTTTAGTGCATAGTAACCAAGGCCAGATAGAGTACCCACACTTCCACAATATGTTATAATTTCAGAATCAGAAGTAATGTTCCTATTTTGCATCAACCTTTTAAGTTCCTCTTTTGGTCTCAGGATATTTTGACCTGATGCAAGCATTCTGTATGGTATGTTTATTGCACCAGGAATATGCTGCTCAAGAAAGTTGAGTCGTTCTCTATTATCTACTAAAACTGCGCCCTTTTCCTTGGCAGGCACAAGATAATCAGAAGTTGCAAGAATATGTGGTTGTATCTTTAATGAGTGGTTACTCTTACTAAGAGAAGGAGAGTCGGCATTAGTCTCAAGACCAAGTTTCTTCCAAGTACCAAAAGTAATGTCAAGAAGCGAGACATCTTCATGGCCGATATATTCAAGGGTCCACGCAACTCGTGATGCAAGTGCACCAAATGTATCATCATATACTACAACAGGTGTTTCATCACCAATTCCAAATGATTGAGTATATTGTAGAACTTTCTCTGGACTGTCATCTGCAAGTAGACTAGCAAGTGGAAGATTGATTGCTCCTGGAATATGTCCTTGTTTGTAGTCTTCTTCTTTTCTTATATCCAGAACTTTGACACTCTTGTCTCGTATTTCAGATCTAAGGTTATCGGCATCGATTGTAACTCTGGTGCTTTTTTCTTTGCTCAAGCTGCACACTCGCCCCTTCCTGTTTTTGCATGATAGCTTCCGTCATTTCCATAATCAGCGTAAAAGTCTTCATCTTGTTCTTTTGTAGGTACTACAACAGCAGACTTCAGTAATTCCTTGATATCATCAAGTGATTTAACATTCGGACCACCATTTCCTTCCAAGACTCTACGTATCCATAGATCAAGAGTTTCATTTGGTCTTTTTTCAGATTTGAATATCTCAACTATTTTGAGGATTATCGGGATTACTCTTTTTGCTGGAACTTTGACACATGTATGACCAAGGGTTGTATCTTCGTCGGATCTTCCTCCCAACAACATAGTGTACAGTGGATACATGTCCTTGCCAAGTCTTCCTCCGCCACCATAAAATCCGATTGTTGCTATTTCATGCTGACCACAAGAGTTTGGACATCCACTTATCTTGATAGTAGAATTTCTAAGATCATCGTCTTCATCAATTTTTAATTCAATGAACTTTCTTTGCACTTCTTTTGCAAGTCTGTGTGAGTTTGTTAGTGCCAAATTACATGAAGTAGTTCCAGAACATCCAACAACAGAGGCCATCGTTAACGCACCAGGGTTTGCAAGACCTACTTCTAGGAGTTTTGCGTAAAGTCTGGGAAGATCTTCATCTTGTACCCATCGAAATACCATATCCTGAGAAAATCCATTACGTATTTGACCATCAGCAGTAAGTTCTCTGGCCATTTCAGCAATAGCCCTTAGTTGATTTGATGTTACATCGCCAGATTCCAGTGTTAGAAACACAGAACTAAATCCAGGTTGTTTTTGTTTTACGGTATTAGATTTCACCCATCTGGAATATCCTTGTGGGATAGACGGTATCTCTGAACTAATTGAAATCTTTCTTAACACTTCAGGTGTTTTATCAACTTCCAATTTCACTACAACAGACAAAAGCATCTTGACCATTGCTCTTTCTTTTAGTACAAGGTTTTGGAATTTTTCCCAACCCATCTCGTTAACAAGGTATCTCATTCTGGCCCTTGCCATGTTTTCTCTATTACCAAGTCTATCAAATATTCTAATTACTGAAATAATAGTATACAACAACTCTTCTTCCGAAGTAAAGGTTTCAAGCTGATGCCCTACAAATGATTGTGCTCCTAATCCTCCTCCAAGGAAAATTTTGAAACCACGTTGCGTTTTGCCATTTATTTCTACTTGTTGTGGAATTAGACCAATGTCTACCATTCTTGCCATGCCGTGTTTCTCACAGCAAGTAAAATTGATCTTGAATTTTCTTGGAAGCGATTGACTCATGGGATTTCGTAAAAGGAATTTAGTTGTAGCTACTGCGTATGGAGTAGGATCAAAGATTTCTTCTGGGCAAACACCTGCAAGAGGACTACACATTATACTTCGTACAGAATTTCCACATGCTTCTCTTGTTGTCACTCCTACTTCTGCTAATCCTCTAAGAACTTCTGATACATCCTCTAAAGCAACCCAGTGAAGTTGAAAGTTCTGTCGAGTTGAGACATGAGCATTTCCTATTGAGAAAGAATCACTCAAGTCTGCAATTTTGTCTAATTGTTCTGGATAAACTTCCCCAGCAGGAAGTTTCAGCCTAATCATACTATAATCATCAGTCATTCTGCTACCGTAAGCACCATGTTGTAATCTAAAACGTCTAAAATCATCCCGGTTAAGACTTCCTTGTCGGAATTGCTTTACCAATTCTGCAAATCGTTCGGCTTCTTCCAATCGTCCCCAGTCTATCTTGTGTTTCGGAATATTATCAGGCTTGGATTGGTTTACACTAGTATTACTCATTATTGATAGATAGCCTCCAGAATGCATATAAATTTTGTATTATGGGAATTTTAGTTAAACCCAGCATATTTGTGGCAAAAGTTGCACATTTTATTCACAACTCATCAAGGAAATCGGGTTAGTTTCAACTAATCAGAAAAGAGTTAAATGATGACCGCCAAGAAAAAAACACCGTGACAGGCAAGATAAGTCTAGCACTAATTGGTGTTGGCAATGTAGCTACTACACTTGTCAAAGGTTTTGAATTTTACAAAAATTCTACACAAGGTCTGTGGCATCCAAAAATAGCAGGATTGACACTAAATGATTTTACAATATCTGCAGTATATGATATAGATGCATCAAAAGTAGGAAAAAAAATAGGCGACATAGTAAAAAATCACAAATCAGACTTTGGCAATCTAACAATACAACCAGGAATTGCAGAAGATACTGCACCTTCACACATAGCACAAAACGGCCAGGTAAAATCAGCAAGTTATGACGAGTTTGTAAATGCTCTCAAGAATGTAAAACCAGATTTTGTTGTAAATCTAATTTCCTCAGGAATGGAAAAAAGTAGTGAAAAATATGCCAAAGCCGCATTAGACGCAGGTTGTTCTTTCTTTAATGCAACAGCTGCACATACAGTTACAGACCAAACAAGAAAAGCGTTTGAATCCAAAGGAATTATGATACTAGGTGATGACTTGATGAGCCAATTTGGAGGTACTGCGTTTCACAGAGGCATGATAGATTTCATGGCAAGTAGAGGAATCTTTTTGCGAAAAGCATATCAGCTTGATGTTGGAGGTAATCAGGACACTCAGAATACAATGGCAGAAGAAACAAGAGAAAGAAAGAGACAGATCAAGACACAGTCCATTGCAATTGAATCGCCGATTCCATTCCAGTCAACTGCAGGTACTACAGAATATGCAGAACAATTAGGCGATTCAAGAGTAAGTTACTATTGGATGGAAGCAGGAGGCTTTCTCAATTCCCCGGTAGAATTAGATCTCTCATTACGAACAAATGATAGTACAAACGGCTGTAATGTCATAGTAGATTCCATAAGGGCTGCAAAGAAATCCCTATCTAGCAAAGACTTTGCAAAAGTAGACATTATTTCTGCATATGCCTTCAAAAACCCAACAAAGAAGATGCACATACGAGAATGCATCAAGGCTTTCGAAGACTCGTTTCTAAACTGAGCAAACTATTAATGTGCTAAACAGAGGATAATTTTTCATGCAAAGTTTAACTCGAAACGATGAAGCTCCAAAAATCTTTGCAGATTTAAGAGAAGTAGAAATTACTAGAGCAATTGCCAACGAATTTCATTCAGTTCTAATTGACAGATCAGATTCAGATGTAATAATTATTGGTGCAGGCCCTGCAGGACTTACCGCAAGCAGAGAATTATCGTTAATGGGATTCAAAGTTCTTGTAATTGAACAAAACAATTACCTAGGCGGTGGCTACTGGCTAGGAGGTTACATGATGAATCCAGTAACAGTGAGAGCACCTGCTCAAAAGGTGTGGGACGAGTTAGGAATTCCATACAAGCAAATTTCCGAAGGTCTCTTTCTAACACCAGGTCCACATGCAGTATCCAAATTGATAGCAGCAGCATGTGATGCAGGAGTAAAATTCTTACAATTAACCAAGTTTGATGATCTAGTTTTGAAAAACGGCCGAGTAGCAGGAGTCGTTGTAAACTGGATGCCAGTTTCAGCACTTCCAAGAAACATAACATGTGTAGATCCTATTGCATTGGAAGCAAAGATGGTAATTGACGCATCAGGCCATGATTCTGTTGCAGTAAAAAGACTGGTAGACAGAAAACTCGTAGAATGGAAAGGAATGGACCCGATGTGGATTGACGATGGAGAAAACAGAGTAGTCTACAAGACAGGAGAACTATATCCAGGACTAGTTATTTCTGGAATGTCTGTTACTGAGACTTATGGATTAGCAAGAATGGGTCCAACCTATGGCTCCATGTTACTATCAGGTAAAAAGGCAGCTGAAGTTACCGCAGCAAAGCTAAAAGAACTAAGAAGATAAATCAATTAGATTTCAAAAGTACTTGTTGAAGATATCCAAAGTTTTTCTCTATGATGAGTCGTCTGTTCCAGAAATCAAAATTAACGACCTTGCTAGATTCATAAAAGAAACACTAGGCATCCAAGTAGAAATACGAAAAAACTTTTTTGAACATTTCAAATCAGACAATAATGTAGCACGTGAATTATCATCATTTAGAATTTTTAATCCATATTCATCCTTTGAAAGACATAAGCCAACAGAAGAAGAAATTAATTTTGAAGAAGAATCATTTACAAACAGTTCCATCTCAAACAATATAATACCATATGACGGTTTTGAGATACAAAATTTCTTGAAAAAAATAATTCCCGAAGAAGAATCATCTTTAGATAAATTTCATCTTGTTTTTACGACAAGACTTACCTGTACCTATGATTATGAAGATTACAGATATCATGGAAGAGCAATCATATGTTCAAATCCCTCAATAATTTCAACTACAGGAATAATTGAGGCACCAGCAAAGCCACGTGCATATTACATCAGCATGTATCTCAGTATTGCACAAGGACTAAACTCGGACGCATTAAAGAAACAATTCAAAGGCAGGTTTTTAGAATATCACGACAAGAATCTGGATAAAGTTATCAGAGGATATGCGCTGCAAGCCATTTTTTATTATCTTACTGCAGAACCATTTTGTGATTCAAAGGATTGTGTTTTAAACAATGCACATTGGCAAGAAGATCTAATACATGCTCAAATTGAATTAGGAAAACTCTGTAGTGCCCATCAAGAAATTCTGGAATCCGTTAGAAAACATGAATAATTTAAATATGAACTTGAATGAGTTTGATTCGTGCAAGCTGAAATAAGATCGGAGAATAAAAAACCTGAAACAAAAAGAAAGTTTGACGTAATAATTATTGGTGCAGGTCCAGCCGGATATACTGCTTCCATATACACATCGCGTGCAAAACGCGATACGCTCATAATCTCAGGCATTTTACCAGGGGGCCAGTTAATGCTTACAACTGAAGTAGAAAACTTTCCAGGTTTTGCTAAAGGAATTCTCGGACCAGAATTAATGACTACGATGAGAGAGCAAGCTGAACGAATGGGGACTACAATCATAGATGATGAAGTAGTAAATGTTGACTTTCGACACAAGCCATTTAAGATATTGACTTATTCTGAAGAATATGAAGCAGAAGCAGTAATAATTGCAACAGGTGCTACTCCAAGAAAGATAGGGGTAAAAGGTGAACAGGAATTTAGCGCCCGTGGTGTTTCATATTGTGCCACATGTGATGGACCATTTTTCAAAAATCAAGATATTGTTGTCGCAGGAGGTGGAGATTCGGCCATGGAAGAGGCAATATTTCTTACAAAATTTGCAAACAAGGTACATCTAGTTCACAGAAAAGACACACTCCGTGCAAGCAAAGTAATGCAGAATAGAGCCTTTGAAAACAAAAAGATACAATTTCACTGGAATACAGTAATTGAAGAAGTAAAAGGAAATCAAAAAGTCACGCAGATAACAGTAAAAGATACAAAGGCAAACAAGGTTGAGACGCTAGAAGTGGGAGGACTCTTTGTTGCAATAGGACATGAACCAAATACAAAATTATTCAAAGGGCAGATTGAGCTTGATGACCAAGGCTACATTGCATTAAAGAACCACACACATACAAACGTAGAAGGAGTCTTTGCTGCAGGAGATGTTCATGACCACAGATACAGACAAGCAATAACAGCAGCTGCTTTTGGCTGCATGGCTGCAATTGATGTAGACAAGTACTTGTCAGAACACAAGGCCTAATCAGACAGATTGTACTTGTGAAATGTATTTGGATTCTTTTAGTGCGGCATCAAATTCTGCTTCCGTGAAAATTCCTTGCTGAGTATAAAGACTCTTGAACTTTCTTCCATCATCTGCAAATATTCCAACTACATAGCCATCGCTTCCAACACCGTATTTTTTCATGGCAGTATACACGGTAGCAGATGATGGACTAACTAGCATCTTTTCTTTTTGGAAAATTTCTTTTACTGAAGTAAATGCTTCCTCATTAGTAATGGTAATCCAATCATCAACTACTTTTTCACGCTTGATGAATAAATCGGGTTTTGCAGATTCTTCAAAGTTTCTCAGACCTTGAATCAAGTGGTTTTGTTGCGGTTGTACTCCTATGACTTTGATTTCGGGATTCTTTTCTTTTAGATATGCACCTATTCCAGTTATAGTTCCTCCAGTTCCCACACCGCTAAAGAAATGAGTTATTTTACCTTTGGTTTGCTCCCAAATTTCTGGTCCCGTTCCTTTGTAATGACCCAAAAAGTTTGCCTCATTTGCATATTGATTAGGAGAATAATACTTGTCAGGTCTTGCAGATGCAATCGAACGTGCAAGTGCAATGCTTTGATCAGTTCCAGCGCCAACTTTCGGACACAAGTCATCTGTTGTTTGATACAAAACAGCTCCAAGTGATTCAATTATTTTCTTGGTCTCGGCGCTTGCTTTTTCTGGAATCACAATTTCAACTTTATACCCGAGAAGTTTTGCTATGCCTGCAAGTGCAATGCCGGTGTTTCCAGAGGTAGGCTCTATGATTATGGTGTGTCCTCTCTTTATTGTGCCATTTTCTTCTGCAATTTTTACCATCCAAAACGCAGCTCTGTCTTTTACAGAACCAAACGGATTGTAGAATTCTAATTTAGCATAAAATTCAGTTTGATTTTTTGAAAGCGAGTCTAGTTTTACAATAGGAGTGTTACCAATTTTCTTGAGAAGTATCTCGGCATCATCTAATGTTTTAGTAGCCAAGAACTATTTCACCTTCTTTATGGTAAACTCTAGATCATTGCCTGTCTTTTTAACACCAATTAATTGGTGTCCGTTTCTGTTTACCCACCTTGTAATATCTTCTTCAGATGCAGGATCATCTGCAGTGATTTTTAAGATATTTCCTACTGCCATTCTTTCCATCTCGATCTTTGTTCTAAAGACAGGTTCTGGACAGAACATACCGCGTACATCAATAGTCTTAGTAGGATTTAATTCTGAAATATCGGTTCACCTATAAGCAAAAAATCGCTCACGAGATATTAAAATCTATTCATAGACGCAAAAAAGTTCAGTCATTTTAAAATCATCGGCAAGATTGCCCTTAGATTTCTTTGATACAAAACTGTATGATCTTGATCTTTGAAGTTGATTTTGTTTGAGAGTTTTGTTATCATTCGTACTGCAACTTTGTAAGCAGTTGTCCAAACTACGCTATCCGGATTTGACTCAAATGCATTAATCAAAAATCTACACAGTCCAGTTAGGTGAGGATGATTTTCTTTAAAGTATACAATAATGTCTTCTTTGGAATTTTCTATCTTGTATAATGCGTGCTCTATCATTTCCCTACTTGTAGTATATCCTGAACTATCTATCGTGATTTTGCCGCGTCTCATTGCATACAATATGTCATCTAGATTATTTTCAGAATCAATCAAGTTGCTGCACCTGCCAAGTGTAGAAACAACATGTGAGTCACTTCCTGCCACTTCGATCATGTTGTTTGCTTTAGCAAAATGAGAAGCTCGTAAGTTGGAATAACGGTCTACATTATTGCTGTTAAAGACCTCAATCAAATCACATAAAATTGCTTTTTCTCGTAACCCATTACTCAGACCAAACGGATGAGGTGCACATGACATTGCACCTTGTGATTTTATAGTGTCAAGAGTCTCTTCCATGCTGTTTCCAGCCTTTATGGTTTCATTGAGACCAAATGCAAGAATATGTATCCCTTGGTCTGTGGTGATTTCTTCGCCAGGATATACTTTGATCTTTTTGTATTTTCCATAGTTTTCTTTATACTCTAAAAGCGAGCTGTAACCGTTTAGAGTATTATGATTTGTAATGAAAAAAGCGTCAAGTTCCATCTCATATGCCTTCTCCAATTGCTCTCTAATTGTCACTCCACAATCATAGGGTGTCTCTTTTGGTCCAAGTTGAAAGTTTGAAAATTCATTATGGCAGTGTAGTTCTATTCTTAATCCAGCCAATGTTTATCGAATCCACCGCCTATTGATATAATCTTTGTTTTGGGAATTTTTAATCATCTGAATAGATCGAGTGCTTTGACTCTCAATAGATCTTTTAATGTGCCATTTTTTTTATCAAATTTGTAGTTTCGAATAATTGTAATTGGTGTATGAAGTGTTTTTCCTCTTACCAGTTCGCTTGCAGAACAGAGCTCATCTGCAATTGCAATTGCAGTGACCCTAAGAATACGATTAAAATTGTCACGTTTTCCAGCATAATCAATTATTGAAGATATTCCAGATACACCTATTGCAACGTCTGTTTGACCTTCTCTAAACGGCCTGCCAAATGTATCAGATATTACGACTGCAATATTTTTTCCCGTCTTTGTTTTTATCCGTCTTTTTAATTTCTGTGCAGACTTGTCGGCATTTTTTGGAAGCAAAGTTGCAAATCCTGCTTCAATATTGCTTTCATCAATTCCCGCATTTGCACATACTAGACCCTGATGTGTTTCAGAGATTATAATCCCGTTTTTCATGCGAATTATTCTTTTAGTTTCATCAAGAATTAGCTGGACAATTCGATGGTCTTTAGCATAAGCACTTGCAATTCCCGTTGCAAGAAGAGTAGGTTTTACCTGGGATAGGTCAATTTTTCTGCCTTCCTGTTTTGAGATAATTTTTTGTGTAAATACCAAAATGTCTCCATCTTTTAGTCCTCTGCCAGTTTTGGTATCAAGTAAAAGTTTAACCAGATCATCTCTAGGTACTATATCCTTGGAAATATGAACAGGGATTATTTGTAGGGACATCTTACAAGTCTAATTTTTTACTGCTTAAAATGATATCTTGTTTAGGCTATTGTCTGTAATGGGATTTTCAAACCATAGTGTTTGTTAATTAAATCAATGAGTTTGGAAAGATCTTTTTCTTCCAGTGTTACGGTTGCCAATTCTTTTACCATGTCCTGAGCTCTAAATGCCACTCCAAGACCGCAGATATCAAATAACTTTACATCATTTGCCCCGTCGACAACTACTACAATATTCTTTTTCTCTTCTTTCCATTCTCTTATTTTTATAATTGCAGACTTTGCTTTGTCAGAATCAACATCTATTGTCACACCATCCAATTTTCCATCCTTGAATATCAGTTCATTTGAAAAGATATAGTCGAGGTCCAGTTCATGTTTCAGTCTATCAGTCATTATTGTAAATCCTCCAGATACTGCCATTATCTTCCATCCCGCTGCCTTTAATGCCCTACATGCCTCTTTTGCGCCAGTCATTATTTGTAGCGAGTCAGAAACTTCCTTGCATGTTTGGTAATCTATACCTCTAAGGAGTTCAATTCTTTTCTTTAGTCCCTCTTCCCAGTTTATTTTTCCCTCGATGCCCTGTCTTGTTATAGCCCAAATTTCATCTTGCTTGTTAATTTTTTCGGCAAGGATTGGAAGAAATTCTGCGTCAAGTAATACGCCTTCCACATCAAAAATTGCTAACATCAGTTTCTTCTTTCAACCACAAATCAGATTATATTAATCTTAAGCGGTTTTCAGATCTTTTCACCACTAGTAATATATTCAAGGTTACCAAGTTGGTGAACATGGCTGAACTTCCACACAAATATGAAGTCCCAGTAAAAGTTGTTGAGAAAGCTATCAAGCTAACAGATCAGACAAAAGAAGAGCTCAAAGCATCAGGCATGATGGATGACAAGGGAAAACTCAAGTTAAAGGGTGTAAGTCCAAAAATGCTCAAGCGCATGAAAGAGGAGTCAGTTGACTGCCCTGTTTTGAAAAATGAACTTGCATTCATCCAGTGTTTTATATGTAGTAACTTCCAAAGTAGAGTATCTGGTAAAGTACTCTGTAAAGGCGACTCACTCTAAAAAACCAGAAAGCTCATTAGTACTACGATAAAAAAGATCTGAATTGAGTAAAGAAATAGGAATTACAGTTAAGAAAAATGAGAACTTTAGTGAATGGTATACACAGATTGTGCTAAAGGCACATCTTGCCGATTATGCTCCTGTCAAAGGCCTCATCGTTCTAAGGCCTTACGGATATTCAATATGGGAATCTCTCAAATCATCACTTGACCAAAAATTAAAGGCTACAGGTCATGAGAACGGCTTTCTTCCAGTTCTAATACCAGAATCATTACTAAGCAAAGAATCTGATCACTTTGCTGGATTTACACCTGAAGTATTTTGGGTCACTCATTCAGGAGATGCAGAGATTGGAGATAGATTGGCGTTAAGGCCTACCTCTGAGGCACTTGCCTATTCCATGTATTCAAAATGGATCAAGAGTTGGAGAGACCTTCCAATGAAAATTAATTTTTGGAATACTGCCCTCAGAGCAGAGATAAAGGCAACAAAGCCATTTTTGAGAACTTCAGAATTTCTATGGCAAGAGGGCCATACTGTACACACTACAAAAGAAGAGGCAGAAGAAGAAGTCATGATCATTTTAGACATGTACAAAAAAACAGTTGAAGAAGAACTTGCAATCCCAGTAATTATAGGCAAGAAGAGTGACAAGGAAAAATTTGTTGGAGCCGTTTATACTACTACGATGGAATCAATCATGCCAGACGGTAAAGCATTACAGATGGGAACATCCCACTTTTTGGGACAAAACTTTTCAAAACCATTTGATGTAAAATTCCTAGACAAACAAAACGTAGAGACTTTTGCTTGGCAGACATCATGGGGTGTATCATGGAGACTCATAGGAGCGCTCATCATGATACATGGGGATGATAAGGGACTCGTTTTACCGCCAAGAGTTGCACCAATTCAAGTTGTCATAGTTCCAATATATTATTCACCAGAAGATAGAGAAGCAGTACTTGGTAAAGCTTCAGAGATTAAAGAAGCATTAGCAAAACACAATCTTCGAGTTCACATGGATGTAAGAGACGAAGTCACTCCAGGGTACAAGTTCCATGATTGGGAGATGAAGGGGGTTCCTTTGAGAATCGAATTAGGTCCAAAGGACCTTTCAAAAGGCAAGATGGTTCTAGTGCGCCGAGATAATCTAAAAAAAACTGATCTTGCATTTGAAAACACAGAAAAAGGAATTCCAAGTATGTTAGATGAGATCCAACAAGGACTTTTTGAAAATGCCAAGAATCTCTTAAAGGAAAAGACAAAAAATGTAACAGACTTTGAAGAATTCAAATCAGAGATGGAAAAGGGAGCATTTCTCTATTCGCCATGGTGTGGAGAGACCAAATGTGAGGAGATAATCAAGGAATCAACAGGTGCAGATATCAGAGTAATTCCATTTGATACAAAGAATGAAAATTCAACCTGTATCGTATGCGAAAAACCAAGTAAGACTAGTGCAATCTTTGCAAGAAGCTATTAGAAATAAAATACTGTTTCGTGTATTATAAGTAGATTAGAATTTATTCAGTTTTAAGGATCTACGACTATAGTACCTTTCATTTCTGGGTGTAGAGTAGAATAATACGGATATGTACCTTCCTTGTCTGCAAGGAAGTTCATGGTTTGGGCTTCAAAATATTTTAGATGTTTCGTATGAACGTTAAAGGCATCAATGTTTAGGTCTTGTTCAGAGCCAGTATCCTTGTCTTCGTTTATCACATGTAATGCAACTAGTGTTCCTTTAGGAATGTGAATTGATGGATCAATATTAGTACCAGACAATGTTCTCTTTCCAGTTTTTGTGGATTGCTCATCAAAAGCATAACCTTGATCAGTATGGATTGCCTTTATGTAGACATTCGAAGCAGTTGCAAATACAGGTGTGGTACCATTTACTGGAACTGCAGAGATCCAAAGATAATACACACCGCCTGCTACGGCGGCGATTAAAATTGCGACTGTTATTATCGTACCCTTAGAAACCATACTACCCTTCGCCTTGTTCTTCTGCTTCTTTACCACGATAAAATTAGCTAAATGTGTGTATATTTAGGTAATGATTACCATGATCTAGTAACAAGTTATACCAAGAGATCAATGGTCACTAGTTCAGAATAGGAACAATTGATAGTAAAAGATAATATTTCGGTTTTCACAATTTAGGCTAAGATTTTAGTATGAAAAAATTTGAAGTGATCCTAATTGGAATAATTATTACGTTATCTGTTACAGTTCTAGTACAATTCACTAACGGGAGGACATTAAACGACATATCACAGGCAACAGTTCAAGGTCCTCCTGGTCCTCCTGGTCCTCCTGGTCCACCAGGTCCATCCGGACCTCCAGGACCAGCAGGATCTGGATCTTCAAGTGTATTAACAACAGATTCCACACTTACACATATTTTCAAGAAAGTTGAAAATTCCGTAGTCCAGATAACAAGCAAAGTATCATCAGTAGATAACGGCATCATAATTAATGGTCAACCACTGGAGAGTCAATCTACAAGACTTGGTTCGGGTTTTGTGTATGACAAAGATGGAAGAATAATTACCAACAATCATGTAGTTGACGGATCAAAGACAGTAAACGTATCTTTTGTAGATGGAAATACTTACACTGCAAAAGTTGTAGGTACTGATCCAGGAAATGACATTGCAGTTATACAAATAATTGATAATTTCTCAGACGAGCCACTCTATCCCTTAACTCTTGGAAATTCCTCAGAACTTGATGTTGGCCAGCAAGTCATTGCAATTGGCAATCCATTTGGGCTCAGTGATACAATGACAACTGGAATAATAAGCCAAGTTGGAAGACTGCTTCCAAATGAGAACGCTGCAGGATTTTCAATACCAGATGTAATACAAGTGGATGCTGCAATCAATCCAGGAAATTCTGGTGGACCACTATTAGACTTGAATGGCCAAGTCATAGGAATGAATACTGCTATCAGAACCAGCACTGGTGATTTTGCAGGAATTGGATTTGCAGTACCATCTAATACTATAAGCAAGATTGCTCCAGTTTTAATCAAAAATGGAACCTATTCTCATCCATACCTTGGGATATCTGGAAGAAGTTTAGACCCAGATGTTGCACTTGCAAACGGACTAGCAAGAAACTTCAAGGGTGTACTAATTGAAAAAATAGTCAAGGGAGGACCTGCAGATAAGGCAGGAATAACACCAGCTACACCTGACCAAAACAACATTCCTCATGGGGGAGACATCATAACTGCACTAGACGGCCATCCAGTAAAGACAATCTATGATGTCATTGCATATCTTGACGAGCAGAAAAATGTTGGTGACAAAGTAGTGGTATCAATTAACAGACTAGGAAAATCAGTGGACGTAACTGCCACACTTGATGCAAGACCTACTCCATCATCTTAATTATCTTCAAGAACATTTTTGGAAATTTTAAAATTCCATAGTTTGTCAGTTGCTTTTTTTATTCCAATTCTCGGTCTAGATTCTATCTCTGATTTTTTTACTTTAATCCCATCTATAACATACAGCGTAGATCTTTTAGTTAGATCTTTGCCATATTCCTTCTTTGTTATCTTTAATGCCTGAGTTAATTTAGCAGGACCATTTGTCAAATTAGAAACGTCAGAGATTTTTCTCTGCCTTGACATAAAGTCCACTCCATTTTGTGGAACAAGAGACCTTATCAAGACTGCACCTGCCGGATAATCTGGACTTCGTGCTACAGCATTTACGCAATAATGCATCCCATATGTAAAATAGACATATGCTCTTCCAACCTCTCCAAACATTGCCTTGTTTCGTTCAGTCATACCTCTAAACGAGTGGCTTGCTTCATCATCGTTGTATCGATAAGCTTCAGTCTCTACGATTATTCCAGAAATGATATTTTCATTAATATTTCGAACCAGAGTTTTCCCAAGCAAATCTTGGGCAACTTTTACCGTATCTTGAGCATAAAATGAACGCTTGACTATACTCATTTTGAGATTTCTACGTCCAAACCCTTTCTTAATTTATCGAGTGTTTTTGCTAATAAAACAAAGTCATCTTTCAGAACTTGTCGTAAACCAGGATTGTAAATTATTGCAGCAGGGTGAACTGTAACAAAATAGAGTTGGTCATTATTTTTTACGAGTTTGCCACGATTTTTAGTTATAGAGTTTCCATCAAGCAGTGAGCTATATGCGGTATTGCCCAATATGCAGATTATTTTGGGTTTGATTATCTCCAATTCCTCTGACAAGTATTGCCTGCATGCATCGCGTTCTTCTGTAATTGGTTGTCTGTTATTTGGAGGCCTGCATTTTACCACATTAGTGATATAGACTTGGTCTCTTGCAAATCCAGCATATTCTAATGCTTCAGATAAAATTTGACCTGCAGTTCCCACAAACGGCTTGCCTTGTAGATCTTCATTTCTTCCAGGAGCCTCTCCTACAAAAATTACATCAGAGTTTTCATTGCCGATTCCCGGTACTGCATTTGTTCTTGATTTTGAAAGACTGCATTTAACACATGATATCACCCTATTTCGTATATCGTTTAATTTTTCAGACATTTTATGTTGCCACGCTTTTTACAATAGATTTGCCACGTATATGTGGACCGCCATTTCCCATCCTCATTATTTGCATAGGGTCTCCTTTTCCACAGTTTGCAATTGGTCGCACTTGGAAATCTTTTCCTCTAGCATCAATTGATTCAAAAAATTCAGGCGAGTTACCCATTACAATAACATCTCTTAGCAATTCACCCAATTCTCCATTCTCAATTTTTTGAGCATATTGACATGATATACTCCAATTATACCTCATCATGTCTATTGAAGGTATTTTCATATTACAAATCAAATATCCATTTTTTACATCTTTAATCATCTCATCAGGATTCCAGTTTCCAGGAGATATGCAGGTACAAGCCATTCGTATAAGAGGCATAAATGAATACCCAGTAGCCCGCATTGATGAGTTCGGAGAAGCATCGAAAAGAGCAGCCGTCTCTCTGCTTTGCATATGAGTACACAGAATTCCATCTTCTATGAGGGTCTTCTTTGTTGCAGGCACTCCTTCGTCATCGTACTTGTACCACCCCAAACTAGAAGGGATTGTTGGGTCATCAATTACATTAAGTTCAGGTGAGCCAATCTTTGTTCCAATTTTTCCTGCCCACCATGCACCACCTGCCCATGCCATCTCTTTTCCAAGAACTCTGTCAGCTTCTGATGGATGACCTAAAATTTCATGAGCAAGCAATGCAACAAAATCTGGATTCATTACTACAGTTGCCTTTTCCTCTTTTACTGTTCTTGCATCAAGTAATGCGTCGGCTTTTTCTGATATCGATTGTGCAGTTACAAGTATGTTATTTTTTCCCGTAAGCAATTCTAGTCCTCCCCTACCCCCTTCAGTAGTATTTACTGACTCTGTTAATCCAGAATAATGAGCAGTTGCTGACAAGTTTGCTATAACATCATCAAAGTTATGGGTAATTTTAGTTCCCTCGCTATTTACAAAGTATTTATGAAATTGATCATGATGAATCGACACAGATGATTTAATTATTCTTTTTTTATTTCGAATTATTTTATCAGACTCAAGACCAATACGTATCATCTCTTCAGTAGTTGGTTCAACTTGTACTCTAAAATTTACCTCGTCAACAGAAGATCGAATTTCTGCAAGTTTTACCTTCTGTTTTGTATGTTCAGAATAATACCTTGCTGATTTTATGACATCAATAACATTTTCTTGTACATTATCAAATGATTTGGGATCAGAAACAGAGTAAAATCCCCATGCACCGTTTACTAGTACTCTTATCCCTAATCCAGAATCACTTGATGAGATAAAATTTTCAACTTCTCCATTTTCAATAACAAGTCCAGTGGTTTGTACAGATTCTGCGCGTACATCGCAATATTGAGAACCATTTGCAAGGGCAAACTGGACCATTTTATCAGAATAATCTTCAAGCAATGATTTCTAGGCGTACGTGGAACTATTTCTGTCTTATATTGGAGTTCGAGATTCCCCAGTCTTTGGAATGGTAAAGAAAAATGTAGTTCCTTTACCCAATTCACTTTGTACCCAAATTTTACCACCATGAGCTTCCACAATTCCTTTACATATTGATAGACCCAACCCGCTGCCACCTTTTTCTCGTGTACTTGAGGTATCCACCTGATAGAATTTTTTAAAAATATTTTGAATTGCATTTGAGGGTATTCCTCGTCCGTCATCCTTTACAGATAAAACAATCTCATCAGATTTATCATCTACTGATATTTCTATTCTACCTGTTTTTTGTGAAGATGCCTTGAAGCTATTTTTGACCAAATTTGTAAGTACTTGTTTAATTCTATTATCATCGTATGATGCATAAATATCACGTTTTAGATTATGAGTAAGTGAAATTTCCTCAGAAATTGACTGAGGTTTCATAGTAACAACAATGTCATCAATCGTATTCTTCAAATTATTTTGTACACTCTTAATTTTGAGTTGACCTAATTCTAACTTTTGTGCGTCAAGCAAATCTGAGATAAGTTGTAACAGAGTAGATGCACTTGAACGAATTACGTTAAGTCTCTCTTTTTGGTTTGTATTAAGAGGTCCAAGATGTTCTCCAAGTAAGATATCAGAATATCCCTGAATCGGAACTAGAGGAGTTTTTAACTCATGTGTAACCATGGCAAGAAATTCATTCTTGGATATTTCGATTTTCTTTGACTCGTCGTCCTTTTGTTTAATGGTTTCAGACATAGAGTTGAAGGTTTTTGCCAATTCACCTATTTCATCTTTTGAATTATATTCTATTCGCTCTCCGTAAAATCCTTCTTTAACACGACCTATGGCCCTTATCAGATATTCAAGAGGTACCAATGATTTTCTAATTAAGAGTATCACTATTGCAAAAACTATGATATCAACTACTATCAATAATTGTACTGCCAAAACTTTTTCGTGTAATTTATAATCTATAAGACTGTTCCATTGATCAACAAGTTTGGATGTCACATCAAGTAATACATTTCTTTGTGTGTTTAACCCTGATAAAGCAGCTCCGAATTCCTTTGAGAGTAAGGTGTTAGAGCCTATAAAGGATAATTTACTTTTAACTGATTCCCAAAGAGGATCAATTTGCCTTAGAGAATCAGAATTTTGTCTTGGGATAGGTGCAAGTTGTTCTTGTACAATACCATATTTTACAAATTCCGGATCATCCAATGGAAGTCCTTCCAGTTTTTTCAGATCTGCGTCAAAAAGAACTGTATCTTGTTTCAATACTGAAGTAACATTTCCACCCTCACCAATTGAATACAGTAATGTTTTTTCACCTATGTCTTTTGCAATAGTTACTAGCTCGGCAGCAATTATTTTGTGTCTGTTGTAATTTCGATCCAAAGTGGAAATATCATTAGTAATACTATTGGTTAGAGAAATTAATTCTCCATTCTTACCAAGTATGTATGTTATTCCGTCCTTAACCTTAGGATCAAAAATAGATTCTTGTTTTATTTTTTCTGCTTCACCTTTGTATAAAATCCACGATTTGCCTACATCATCATATATTGATTTTGTGTTTTCTGGAACTGCCATAACAGATAGACCATCAATTGAACCGCCTTCTCCCAGAGTTGTGTAAATATTATCAAATTCAGATATCTCATATGCCAAAGATTGTCTATCCCCTTCATTACCACCTGCAATCGAATTAGCAGTACCAGATATTCTTTCAACAATAACTTTAAGATCACTTGACTTTGTTATAGAATGATAAACCTGCTGATTATCTTCTGACGTGGACAAAAGAAGATAAAGATTGATAGCAGATACAATAATTATTACACCTAGCAAAAGATACGTCTTTTGACTTAGTTTCATTCAATTGAATTGCCAAAAGAGAGTCTATAAAAGTTAGTATAAAAGACATTAATCAATTAGATAAATGTCTGACGAGTTTCTAACAATTGCAAGACAAGAAATACAAGCCGATCTGGATAGTTTAGAAAGAATACTGGCTGTCTGTCATAGCGATAGTCAACTCTATGAGAGATCAAATGATATTGAAAGTCACCTGCACAAGATAAAGGGATTAGCACCAATGATGAATCAAGACAAAGTGGGCGAAATTGCACAAGTAAGCGACATGGTTTTGAAGCACATGATAAGTAATGGAGTGTTAAATGGCTCATGCAAGATTATTTTAGAAGCTATTCAAAAAATGAATAAAACCTTCAGCGGTCATGATGATTCGGATATGAAGAATTTCACAAACAAGATACGAGATGCGTTTCCACAAGTTTTTGGGTTGTAGTTATACTCTTGTATTTATATATGAAATATTAGATTACAGCTAACATGGTTCGCATAGTCATAGCAGATGACTCGGATGCAATAAGAATGGTCATGAAAGATATTCTGAACATTGGTCAGCATGAGTTGGTTGCAGAAGCTACTAATGGTATAGAAGCAGTAGAGGCATATGTCAAATCAAAACCAGATGTTTTACTTTTAGATATGGCAATGCCCAAAAAAGACGGACTTACTGCTCTCAAAGAAATTATTGTCATTGATCCAAATGCGAACATAGTAATGATCACAGCCAGTGATAATCAACAGACCATGAAAGAATGCATGAATGCCGGAGCCAGAGCATATATTTTAAAGCCATTCAATTTTCAAGAAGTATTAGACATAATCAGTCAAGTAGAGAAATCATAGATTAACTATCTTGTATCCAGGACTAGTAACCCATTTTGCCTTTTCTAATGGAAATCTGTTACTGCATTTAACACAAACGTAATCCTGTGATGGATCTGGAAACTTGTCTCCGCAGTCTTTACAGACGTAATAATTATCAATAGATTTGTAATCTACTCCTAGAATTTTAATCTCCTTATGACATTTAGGGCATTTGTTTTCTTTATAAGAATCCTCAATTGAAACATTGCCACATTTGAAATGCTCGATTAGTTTTCCCTGGATAAAGTTGGTACTTTTACAAGCAGGGCAGAAAAAATTAGGAAGAATTTTTAACGAGTTACACTGATTACATGAAACCTCTTTGATATCAGAGATCTTCATAATCATTTTTTCACTTTCAAGCTGTAAGAGGTATTTTTCCAACAGCATATTTTCTGTGCCAGAATATTCAGACAGTCTTGCAAAACTCATCCTTGAGGAAGATTTCAAGTGTGACGAGATTCTTTCAAGATCATCAGATGGTTTTTCTTCAAGAATGCGTCTTTCTTGTTCTAGCGTTTCAAAGACATTTTTGAGATTCTCAAATCTTATTGGTTTTTCAATATACAGATAAGCCCCACCCCTGAGAGCATCTTTGATTTGCTCGTCTGACTTGGAATCTGCAGTTTCAAGAATTATTTTTGCGTCAGGACGTATGTTAAAGATGCTTGCCATTACTTCGTTTGCGTTCATGTCTGGGAGATGAAAATCAAGTAAAACTATGGGCCTTTTTCCTGCAGTTTCAAGTTCAGAGAACATCTGGATTCCAGACTTGCCATTATTACATTTCTCAATATTTTCATATCCCAATTTCTTAAGAAAGTCAGTCAGTAAAATAGCGGTTGCCATACTGTCTTCTATTATAAGAACATCATTTTTTCTTCCAGACACAAAGTGTTTGTCCATGTCATACTATATTATTCTTAAAGAAAACACAGCTATGATTAAAAGGCGTTAGAAATGAGTACCACACATGGAAAAGTATGTCGTAGATACTAGCATCATAATAGACGGAGAGATTACCAAACTAATTGAAGCGGGCACACTAACAAATTGTGAAATAATAATCCCTGTTGCAGTTTTAGATGAGTTACAATCACAGGCATCTCAACACAAAGATTACGGTTTTGTAGGTCTTGAAGAGATCAAAAAGATTCGTGAACTTGCTGAGAAGAACAACATCATCTTAAGATTTGAGGGTGAGCGACCAAGCATGGAGGATATCAAACTTGCAAGACATGGTAGAATTGATGCAATAATAAAAGACATTGCAAAAAAGAACGGCGCCATATTTTATACAGCAGACTATGTCCAGGCATTAGTAGCCCAAGCAGAAGGAGTAAAGACTAGCTACTCAAAACCGCAGATTAAAATTTCAGATTTAGAATTTGAGAAATTCTTTGAAAACCAAACCATGAGCATTCACCTCAAGGAAGGAACGCTGCCTCTTGCAAAACGAGGCAAGCCAGGATCATTTGGTCTAGTAGCAATTGGAGAGACACCACTGACAAAGGAATACTTGGAGGGAATCACTACTGAAATTTTAGAAGCATCAAGAGCTACTCAGTTGGGAATGATCGAGATATCAAAATCGGGAGTTCTAGTAATTCAATACAAAGATTTCAGAGTGGTTGTTACACATTCACCGTTTTCAAACAGTTACGAAATCACAATAACTCATCCGATTATAAAAATGTCATTAGAGCAGTATACAATTTCAGAGAAACTGATGAAGCGCATCTCTGAAGAAGCAGAAGGAATTTTAATTTCAGGAGCACCCGGTTCTGGCAAGAGTACTTTTGCATCTAGTCTTGCAGACTTTTATTCAAATAAAGGCAAGATAGTAAAGACATTCGAATCCCCAAGAGACCTTCAAGTAAGCAAAAAAGTCACACAGTATACGCAGCTCGAAGGAAGTTTTGAAAATGCTGCAGACATATTATTACTTGTAAGACCAGATTACACCATATTTGACGAAGTAAGAAGATATCATGATTTCAGAGTATTTTCAGACCTAAGACTTGCAGGTGTTGGCATGGTAGGAGTCGTACACGCACATGCTCCTCTTGATGCGATACAGAGATTTATAGGAAAAGTTGAGCTTGGCATGATTCCACACATCTTGGATACTGTGGTGTTCATTCAAGCAGGTCAGATCTCCAAAGTATACGAACTAGAATTCAAGGTCAAAGTTCCTACGGGAATGACAGAGCAGGACTTGGCAAGGCCAGTAATAGAGATAAGAAACTTCGAAGACCATGTTCTAGAATACGAGATCTACACATATGGTGAGGAGAACATAGTCATCCCAATATCAAAGGAGAGTAAAAGCGGCGGAATTGAAAAACTTGCAGAATCCAAAATAAGAGATACAATACGAAGATTTGATTCCGATGCTGAGATTGAGATCTTATCAAACAACAGTATACGAGTCCGAGTAGACAAGGAATCCATACCGTCAATCATCGGCCGCGGCGGCTCTACTGTAAATGAGCTAGAGAAGACACTTGGTGTTCATATCGATGTAGTATCAAAGGAAGGCGGTTCTTCAAGAGGTGGAGAATGGTTTGATTTATCAGAGTCAGGAAATAATTTCATTTTAGAAGTAGATACATCAAATTCCGGCATGGATGCAGAAATTCATGTCAATGATAAAAACATCTTGTCTACTAGAGTTGGAAAAAACGGCAAGATAATAATTGCAAAGAAATCTACTGCGGGTAGAAGGTTAATTGATGCAGTAATGTCAAAGAACGACATCAAGGTAACTGTTCACTAGTTACTGGAAATTTTCTAAAAGTTTTGGATTTGATTTTAAAAAGGTAACAAACTTGCGCAGTTGTTTTATGGTCTGAGGGTTTAGGTGATGTTCAATTCCTTCTATATCTTGATTTGCAATTTCATGGTTTACCCCAAGCAGTCTAAAGAATTCAAGTAATGTTCCGTGCTTTTGTCTTACAGCATCAGCCAAGGATGTGCCTTTTTGTGTTAGATTGATTCCGCGATATTTTTCATATTCAAGATATCCCCCATCTCCGAGTTTTTGGAGCATCTTTGTGACAGATGGAGCACTGACGTTAAGGTACCTTGAGATATCTAGAGTATTTGCATACCCTTTGAGTTCCACAAGTTCAGATATGACCTCAAGGTAGTCCTCGATTCTAGAATAGTCGGTTTTTGCAGATTTATGAGCCTCTTTTATTGATTCTAGACGTTCAGCACGCTTTTCTTTCATATTTTGGATGTGTACATTTGAAATCATATAACCTAATCTGTTGATCAGAAATCTTCACCCAGGTGTGATTGATCTTTTGCATGGGATCTTAACTATCATCTCAAGGATAGACGGCATGGATGAAGGAGTCAAGGCAGGTATTGATAAAATTAAGAAAGTAAGAGATTCTCTTCATAGAAGAGCAAAGGTTTACTCGGACCTTGGAACGTTAGATGATAGGGGCGTTGCCCGTGCATTAGGCTCTGTTCAGAGAGCACCAGCACCAGGAAAAAAGATTACAAAGATAGGATTCATCATGCTTCTTTCACCGGATCCATTTACTACTCCTTTTGGAGTCCCCATGATTATAGCTGGAAAGTATCTCGAAAAGGTGTACAATGGTACAACTATCAAGGATGTAGGTCAAGAGACCAAGAACTTTTTTTCAGACATGTCAAGCATCAAAGACAAGATAAACTAGTCACAAAAAAAACTCTTCATTATTTTTGCATTAGTTTTTAACTGGATATTGGGCATAATTTTTTGTGGCAACTCGAGCCCAAGTTTTAATTCCAATAGCAATTGCGGCAGTGATAATTGGAATAGTAGGAGTACTTACAATTCCTTCGGATGCCAAACTTGCCGAAGTCAAGTTCCCAAGAGGAACCATAAAGATAGAGGGTAAAGTATTAGATGTACAAATTGCAGAAACTGATGCACAAAAAACAAGAGGTTTGATGTTTCAAAATGAGTTGCCTGATGATCAAGGGATGATCTTCGTATTTAGCCAAGAACAGATTGTACCAATTTGGATGTTAAACATGCAATTTCCATTGGATATAATTTGGTTTGATGCAAATGGAAATGTTCTACATATTGAGAAAAATGTTCCACCATGTAAATCCGCTTTGGAGACTGCAACATGTACGGTACAAAATGCTGAAGGCAAGAAAGCAAAATATGTCTTGGAAGTAACTGCTGGGTTTACAGACAAGTTCCACGTTACTGAAAAATCCAAGATGGAAATTATCTCTGTTTAGAATTTTCCTAGTGACTGTTTTAGTTCTGCAAATGCAGTTTTTATTTCATTAACAGATGCTTCATCTTCCAATGTACTGATATCGCCAATCTGTTCATTCTTTGCCATTGCCTTGAGCAGTCGTCGCATGATTTTTCCACTACGAGTCTTTGGAAGTTTTTTAACAAAGTGTAGCTGATCTGGTGCTGCGATTGGACCTATAGTTTTTTTTATATGATTTACAAGTTCTTCTTTTAGTTGTGATGTTGGGATAACTCCATCTTTTAGTACAACAAAAGATATGATGGCTTCACCTTTTACATCATGGGGTATTCCGCATACTGCCGCTTCTGCCACTGCCTTGTTAGACACAAATGCACTCTCTAGTTCCGCAGTACCTAGCCTATGGCCTGCCACTTTTAGTACATCGTCTGCCCTTCCAAGCATCCAGATGTATCCATCCTTGTCTTGTATGGCATAATCTCCAGGATAGTACATGTTCTTGTACTTGGACCAGTAGACTGTTTTGTATTTTTCATCATCACCCCACAATGTAAGAAGCATTCCTGGCCAAGGATTTGTCACCACAAGATATCCCTTGGAATCAGGCTCGACTTGCTTTCCATGTTCGTCAACTACAGATAATGAAACTCCGGGAACTGGCCTTGTTGCAGAACCGGGTTTTAATGGAATTGTTTCAAGCCCTGGAACTGGAGAGATTAGTGCACCTCCTGTTTCAGTCTGCCACCAGGTATCCACAATTGGGCATCTCCCTTTTCCAATTATTCCAAAATACCATTTCCAAACTTGTGGGTTGATTGGCTCTCCAACTGTCCCAAGCAATCTCAAACTAGAAAGATCATTAGAGTTTGGAAGATCGTCTCCGAATTTCATGAACATCCTAAGTGCAGTTGGTGTGGTATACAGTATAGTAACTTTGTATCTAGATATCATCTCCCAAATTCTTCCCGGTGTTGGAAAATCCAGAGCACCTTCATACATTATTTGAGTTGCTCCATGCATCAATGGTCCATATACAACATAGCTGTGACCTGTAACCCATCCGATATCAGCAGTACAAAAATAAACATCAGAATCTTTGATATCAAAAATCCACTGGAATGTGCTGTAAACATGGGTAAGATAGCCTCCGGTTCCATGTAGTACGCCTTTTGGTTTTCCCGTTGTTCCCGAAGTATAGAGAATGTAAAGCGGGTGTGTACTGTCAAGTATCTCTGCATCACAGGATGATGATATTGTTCCAACAAGTTCGTGCCATTTCTTGTCACGTTTTGTCAAAGTTATTGGATTTTTTGTATGTTCTAAAACGATTACATTTTCTACAAAGTCAAGGTCCTGAATAGCTTCATCTACAACATCTTTTAGTTTGATGATATTTCCGCGTCGCAGTCCTCCGTCTGAAGTTATAATTATTTTGGATTTAGAGTCTTCAACTCTATCTTTTATGGATTTGGCACTAAAGCCTGAAAATATTACAGTGTGGATGACACCTATCCTTGCACAGGCAAGCAATGCTACAATCAGTTCTGGTATCATTGGGAGATAGACTGTTACTCGGTCTCCTTTTTGTACCCCAAGTGACTTTAACGCATTTGCAAGTTTGGATACTTCAGATAACAGTTCTTGATAGGTCAGTTCCCTTTTTTTCCCGTCCTCGCCTTCCCAGATTATCGCCTTTTTGTTTGGGGTTTTTTGTACAGTTACATCCAGTGCATTGTATGAAGCGTTTGTCTTGCCACCTACAAACCATCTTGCAAATGGAGGGTTCCAATCTAAAGCAGTATGCCATTTTTCAAACCAGTAAAGTTTGGCAGCTTGCGCTTCCCAAAATTTTACTCTATTACCATTAGAATCACTTCGAGTCTTGAGATCGTTATTTCCAAGACCTATTGTATAAACAGAATCCAACACAGTTGGTTGTGTGTATGTCAAAAAAAAGGTTCGCTCAAATGGAGTTGGGAGCGAATCCTTCATCCCATCAGATTAAAATTAAGAAGATGATATTCTCTTAAGCCAATCTGAATCTTGAGGGGCTTCATCACCATCGGCTCCAATTGCTACTGGTTTTGGTGTCGGTGCAGTGGGAATACTGTTACCAACTCCTACGTTAGCAGATATCGGAGTTTGTGGCACTGAAGGCGAAGGATTTTCTACCTTTCCAAGATATGAAATGGCGGCTGAATGAACGTCCTGTTTTGGACTCTCGATGCGCTCTCCACTCTCAACTGAAAGATCGTTGATGCGACGTTGGATACTTGTTATCTCTGCCTTTTCATGTTCGATGTGTTCTATGATTTCGACCGTGTGAGTCTTGACTAGGTCATACTTGGCATCAGAAATTTCATTGCTCTTGTTTTGCAACTTTGCGTCAAATCGTAGCATCCGAATTGACTTTAGTTGATTCTCAAGTTCTGCAAGTCTTTTCTCTAACTTTTCTTTGATCTGTCTTTCGGTCTCATCCAGAGTTAACAGTTTTACCCTATACTTCTCATGGATCAGTTCAGCATCCTCTTTCATGTCATCGTTTTCAGATACGATATCCATCAGAGCTCGTATACGGCGCATGGTAAGCCCCTTCTCTCGCAATAATCTTTGGGCATCTAATCTCCACCTAGGGATGAAGATTACATATTGTCCCTGTATGACTAGTTGCTCGAATGCTATCTGCTTAAGTCCTTCAGAACCACAGTCAACGCCTACGGTTTGTACACTTCCGTCGATGTCAGTTATGGTACCTATTACTTTGCCGATATAGGTGCCGTACATGTCCTTAACTTGCTTGCCGATAAATTCGATCTCTTCCTTGCTCATTGGATAGGTGTTTTAAATTTCATATAATCAGCAAAGTGTTAACAAGCTTTCCAGTTTTGGTAAGATCATTTTAGCTAAGGAATCATTCAAAAATGAAAAAATACGTAATTTTATAATCATAGTAATAGTAATGGTCCAATAATGATTACCAAGGAAGACCTGGATCAGATACTCCACTTTGTTTCAAAGCGCTGGGTTGACATGAGCAGGGATGAAAAACATAAAGCATTTGAAAACATACCAACTGATTTTTGGATGAACTCCATGGGAGGTACTGCCGGTGAAGGTAAGTGGATTACAATGTTGATGTATACCGAAGATGCACAAGAGGCAGAATCATTTAAAGAAGTTTTACTTAGATGGCAATCAAAACATAATGCTCCAAAGACTGGGCCGTCCGATCTAATCCAGATTGGAAAGAAGTAGTTATTTATAATTGGGTGGAATTCAAATCGTATTGTCTGAGTTTTCAAATTCTGAAAAGGAAAATCTCTTGAAACATTTTTCAAATGTAGATGATTACGTATTTGCAATAATTAGTCCAAGGCAAGTTGACAGAGGTGCCTTGATGTCAAGATATAGTAGAACTGACAAGAGCATGCGAAAGATCTTCCTTGACGAATTTTTACAAAATGAAAATCGCGGTGAAGAATTTTACAACAAAGTCTTGCTGGAATATGGAGACGATTCAGTCGCAGAACTTGGAGAGGCACAGATTGCAATTGAAGGACTATCCAATATAGCTGTAAAAAAAATAGAAGATAGGAGAATAGGATTGTCATATCTTGAGAAATCATCAAGATATGTTGCATGGGACAAAAAGGTAAACGGTGAGTTCAAGTTTTACAGAGAACCCGAAATAATGAGTTCAAAATTTGCGGATAAATACATCGAGGCGTGTAATCTAGATTTCGAAGTCTATTCAAGAAATATCCAGCCAGTGATAAATTACATGCAGGAACAAGAGCCGATAGAAAGTCAAAAGTTTAGAAATTCAGATGGGGTAGATGTACAATTTTCAAAACTCTCAGAAGACGAGGCAAAGTCTGCAACTAGAATTTACAATGCAACAATTAGAGCCAAAGCACTAGACATTCTCAGAGGAATACTTCCTGCATCTACTCTCACTAACGTGGGAATCACAGGAAATGGTAGAGCATTTGAGTATTTGCTCACGATACTGTATTCATCAAACCTGCAAGAAGAGAGGATACTTGCTGAGAAGATTCACCGAGAGTTGAATACCACAATTAGGTCATTTGTAAGAAGGGCAGACGATATCCATGGTAAGGCATTGCAAAAATATCTAGGAGAGATAAAAACAAAGTCAGGTGCGCTGAGCAAAAAATACCTCAAAGCAAAAAGTAGGAAAAATTTTCTTGCAGACTTGATTGATTTTGAATCTCAGAAAAAAGCTGAAGAGAAGATAATCTCTGCCATACTATACGAGCAGTCAAATGGAATTTCGTTTAGAGATATATCATCACAGGTTCAAAAGATGAGTCAAACCGATAGAAAGAAGATAGTCAGGACCTTTGCAAGTATAAGACAGAATAGAAGACAGAGACCATCACGTGCATTTGAAATGACTGAATACACTTTTGATTTTCTGACAAACTTTGGAATGTTTAGAGACTTTCACAGACACCGAGTCTTGACATTGGAAAGACAATTGCTTACAACAAATCATGGCTATGTTGTACCAGATGAAATCAAGCAATTAGGAATCAAAAAAGATTATGATGATTGCATGTACAAATCAAAAGAAGTCTATGATATCATGAAAACAAAGATTCCAGAACAAGCTCAGTATGTTGTAAACTTTGCATACAATTATCCATACTTTATGAAATTAAATCTCCGAGAAGCTGTGCATCTAATTGAACTTAGAACCGTACCACAGGGACACCAAGATTACAGAAAAGTAGCACAGGAAATGTTCAAGGCAATAAAAAAAGTCCATCCCAACCTGTCCAGTATAATCAAATTTGTTGACATGAAATCCTACAAACTTGAGAGATTAGAGGCAGAAAAAAGAATTGAAGAAAAGCGCAAGAAACTCGCTTAGTCAAATATAACATAAAATTCACTGCGTCAAATTACAACTTGACAAGATAACAGATTATCGTATAAGTATCAAGTAGCATACCAATGGGAATTACAGAGCAATCCTCAGACCACTCAACCACTGATCCGGCATAGGCGCGTCAGTGTTTCTTCCCATCGTTTGCTACTCATTATATTACAACATCATAAAATAAAAAGATGATCACAGTTTTCCAGCACACCATATTTTTGCAACAATGTCAAAATTTGTACCATATTTTCTCTTCATGTTCCCGTTTACACTGTTTGTATCCCTTTTTGGATTCTGCAGAAGCTGTCTATCAGCATGAGAATCTCATGTCAGCACATGAAGAATTTAGCCATGTCAAATTCATTGTAAGGTAGTATTTAGCCTGTAAATCAGATTCTCAATTTTGATATTTTTCAGTGTCATTATAACAAATCTTTTTTGTACTAGAATATTGGATGAAAAACTATTCTTTGAATTGCTAAGTAAGAGACGTTCAATTCGAGTATTCAAAAGTGATCCCATCGAAGAATCTAAACTAAGTAAAATATTGGAAGTGTGTAACTTGGCTCCATCATCTGGTGGTTTGCAAACCTTTGAAATTTATCAAATCAAAAATAAAGAAATGAAAGAAAGACTAGTTTCAGCTGCAAAAGACCAAACCTTTGTTGCCCAAGCTCCTTTGCTACTTGTCTTCTGTGCAAATCCATCTCGTTCTGTTGAACGATTTGGGGAAAGATCACAACTGTTTTCTGTTCAGGATGCCACTATTGCAGCAACTTATGCTCAACTGACAGCGTACGTACTAGGATTATCCACAGTGTGGATAGGAGCATTCGATGAAAAACGGGTATCAGAGATACTGCATATTCCAAAAGGCCAAAGACCCGTTGCAATTCTTCCCATAGGTTATGAAAATGAAAAACCAAAGGAAAAAACAACAAGAGGGGCTAAAGACCTACTCCACGTCATAAACTAAACATTACCAAACTTGATAATCACATGCTATCATTTTTGAGATTCTTCAGAGTACTATAATAGAAAAAACGATCTATTCTTTGCGGGGACATAACATTGTCAAATCAAAAAGGAATGAGTAGTTCAAAGCTTGTGCTTGTAGCACTTGTTGGTTCTATAGCTTTTTTGGTACTTATTGGGGTATTTGTAGGAGAAGGGTTTGTCAGACAGGTTCCGATTTATT
>JAHEXH010000004.1 GCA_023252235.1 Nitrosotalea sp. | reverse complement strand
TACGATTCTCTTGAACAACTGAGCATCTCTTTCTCTCAGCTTGCCCAACATAGAATCCATCTTCGATATTTGACCCTGTAATTTGTTCACGGCGCTCTCTATCCTAGGTTTGAGTGCACCTTGTGGTTTTACAGTTTCACGTAATTTTTCTGATATACCTACAGACTCCGGTCGAGTCCAGGTCTTATCGAAGCCGGTCATGCGGGGTAGTCCAAAAGTTGCTTCTTAATGGAAGGTGTATACATTCCTCAACACTAGGCTAAATTTAGCTCACAAAATGTAAATCAGACTTTATTATTTCCAGATCATGCCAAGGATAATTGTCTTTGATTCAGGCCTTGGTTCTTTGTCAGTGATAAAGCCACTACGAAAAAAAGTCACTGCAGAAATTATCTATTTTGCAGATCAAGTAAACTACCCTTATGGTACCAAGACTGTACATCAGTTAGGCAAAATAATAAAATCGACAATCTCAAAATTACAAGAAAAATTTAACCCCGATGTTATTGTAGTTGGTTCAAACACTCCATCGCTTTTACTTGATATAGAAAAAAAGAACACAATCATTGGAGTATTCCCCCCACTAAAGGAGGCTTCATTTAAAACAAAATCTGGACAAATTGGAATACTTGCAACAAAATCTGTTGTAGAAAGTAAAACTCTTGATAATTATATTAACAAAAATATTTCTTCCAAAATTCGAATTACAAAAATTAATGCTACTCCACTTGTTGATCTTGTTGAATCTGGAAAATTCATTTCTCAAAGACAAATATCAAAAAAGATTATTAAAAAAATTATTTCTCCATATTTAGAAAAAAATATTGATGTATTTACACTATCAAGTACTCACCTTCCATTTCTTTTACCAATTTTAAAGGAATTATTTCCTAATGTATTATTTCTAGATCCAGCAAATTCAGTGGTACAACAAGTTTCAAAAATATTAAAACATAAAAAATCAAAAAAAAGTATACTTAAAATTTATGCATCAGGCAATGTCAAGACTTTTCATGAACAGTTGTTAAAAATTGGAATTAAGAATAAAGTCAATTCATTATGATTTAACTTGAGCTTTTCTATACCCATGAGTGAATGTTTTATCATATAATTTTGAATATTCATAGGATTTCGGATTAACAACATCTCCGATTATTATGATTGCAGTTCTTGTTATTTTTTCATCTCTTATTTTTTTTGCAATATCCTGTAGAGTCCCCATGATTATTTTTTCATCCTTCCAGCTTGCTCGATAAACTACTCCAACAGGTGTTGATTTTGGATAACCTCCCTTGATTGCTTCTTTTACAATGTTTGGGATTAAATGGATACTAAGATAGAAAATTAAAGTGGCTTTGTGTTTTGCAAGTTCTGATATTTGTTCTTGTTTTGGTACTTTAGTTCTAGATTCAGCCCTTGTTACAATAATTGTTTGAGTGACACCCGGTAATGTAAGTTCACATCCAAGTGCAGCAGCTGAAGCCAAAAAGGATGTTATTCCAGGAACTACTTCATAGGCTACTCCTTCTTTTTTGAGATTATCTGTTTGCTCCCTTATTGCTCCGTAAATGCTTGGATCTCCATCATGTAATCTAACAACAAGTTTTCCTTTGAGTGCATTATCTTTTAGAATTTTAAAGATGTCTTCTCTTACTAATTTTGCGGCATCATGTAATTGTGCTTTCTTACACAGTTTGATAATTTCTAGCGGAATAAGTGAACCAGAGTAGACTACTACATCTGCTTTTTGAATTAGTTTCTTGGCCTTTACTGTAATTAATTCTGGGTCACCAGGACCACATCCTACAAAGTATACTTTATGCACGCTTGACCACCATTATGGAAAAATATTTGGTTGTAAAAGTATCTTTGGTAACTTCTCCCAATGTTAGCTTTCTGACAATTTCTTGATCTGTTCCTACATCTTGTGCTATAGCAAAAAGTGATGTGTCTGGAAAACCAGCCTCTCTAAGTAGTGCTATTACTTGATCAAAATATCTTCCATCTTTTAGAAATATCATAGTATCACAATTTTTTGCAGTCTCCTTTACTCTTCCAAGATCATAACATGCTGGTATTACTGCCATAGTTTCATTACCTTCTGCAATGCTGATACCAACTTTTGATGCAAACGCAAACATTGAGACTATTCCTGGAATTACATTAATTTTGATGTCAGAATATTTTGATTTTAGTTCTCGTTGAACATAGATCCATGTACTGTAAAGTGAAGGATCTCCAACTGTAAGATAAACAACATTTTTTCCAGTTCTAACTACTTCTGCAATTATTCTTGCATTTCTTTCCCAGGTATCTTCAAGAATTTCTTTGTCTTTTACCATTGGAAAGACAAGATTAATTATCTCGGGTTTTTTTGTTTCATCAACAAGTGTAGATATTATAGAATAAGCAATACTGTCCTTTCCCTCCTTAGAAGTGGGACACATTATCACATCAGCATTTTTGATAGATTTTACTGCTTTAACTGTAAGTAATTCAGGATCACCAGGTCCACATCCTACACACGTTATTTCTCCCATATCAAAAAACTTCCATGTACCTAATTAAAATCTAGATTTTTGTTGCAGAAATTATAGTAACAGGATTTCTTGCAAGAAACATGGTACCTGTAGAAGTTTTTTTGCTCTTAGATATGGTTACTTGAATTATATCAATTGATGAGAACTTTAGTTTTTCAATGGTGTTTAGTACAGAATATAGAGTCTCAATAAGAATAGTTCCAATCACTATTCTGCCTCCTTGTTTTAGCTTTGCTTCGCACAGTTTTACTATTTCTGATGTTTCTCCACCTGTACCACCAATAAAGATAGCATCAGCAATAGGTAATTCATTAATTTTTTGCATTGCATTTCCCAATATGACAGATACGTTAGAAACTTGAAATTTGTTCAAGTTTCTCTTTGTAAGCTCTACAGCATTTGGATCAACATCTATTGAAAAAACTTTTCCCGTAGATCCTACTTGATGTGATGCTTCTATGGATATTGATCCACTTCCACATCCAACGTCATATACTGTCTGTCCAAGTGAGAGTCGTGCTTTGCTGATTTGGATTACACGTACTTCTTCCTTTGTAATTGGTACATCTTCTACTCTGTCAAAAAGATCATCTGGAATTCCTGGTGTGCTATGTTTCCACATAAGTTTACTAAATTTTTATCAATATTTAGAACTACTTAACGGATGTTATTCCCACAGATGGATGAGTTATAGTAGTTACTAGAATCCAAGTGAAAATGAACATAAGAATATAGCTTCCATAACCTGTTGTGATAAGTTTCTTTTTTTCTGTTGGAAGAATTGGAATCTTCATAGATTTTGCTATTCCAATTGAAACAATAAACAGAATTATCATGATTCCAAGACCCAAGAATCCTTTGTGAGATTGCATGGAGTATCCCATTAATGCAGAAAGTGCTCCTGCTAATACTCCCAAACCTACTCTTAGCCAGAATAATTTATCTAGTCCACGCTTTACCTTTGATTCTTCAGTTTGACTAGATGAACCTGCAGTATTATCTTTAGTACCATCATTAGTATCGGGTTTTTCGTCTCCCTTTTTCTTTGGATGTCTTGCCAACTAAATTTTCAAAATAACTCGGTTTAATCCCGTTTAAAATGTTTGGTTACGATTGTAATAGTAAAGGTATAATCAATGGGAACAGAAATTAGGAATTATGACACTTGCAGGTATAGAACTGCGTTATCTGATTACAGAAATGAATAAGCAAGTAAAGGACTATTATGTAAGCAATATTTACGGTGTAAGTCGTAACAGTCTTCTTTTCAAGTTACATCATCCAGACAAACCAGATTTGCTTATCATGTTCTCAACTTTTGGTTTATGGATAACTAATGTAAAGATAAATCAAATGGAGGAGAACAGGCTGATAAAGCGATTAAGAAATGATCTTTTGCGTAGTAAAATAGTAGAGATCAAACAACTTGGAAGTGAGAGAATTGTATATGTTACATTTTCAGGATTTGACCAAGAATTTATCCTGGTTGGAGAATTTTTTGGAGATGGCAATATCATATTGTGCAATAAAGAAATGAAGATTCTTTCCCTATTGCATTCAATTGATGTAAGGCACAGAAAACTGGGAGTTGGACTGAATTATGTTCCGCCACCTTCTTCTGGATTAAACATTTTAGAAGTTACCAAAGAGAATATCGAGGAGATCAAAACAAGTTCTACACCAGTTGTAAGATGGATAGGAAGAACATTAGGATTACCAGGAAAATATACAGAAGAGATTATCCGAATGACCAATTTGGACCCAGATAGATTAGGAAATACTTTATCAGATAAAGAAATCGATGATATCTTCAAGGCAATAAAAGATCTAATTGAAAAAGTAATTACAGGAAATCATGATTCCCACATAATACGCGATGTGAAAAATGCAGATGTTATACCGATAGCTCTTGGAAATATGGAAGGAAGAAATGCAGTCAAAGTAACAAGTTTCATGGAGGGATTAGATTCACTTTTTTCAGAAAATCTTCTGGAACATGGCAAAGCATCCCAATCCACTACTGCAAACCAGAAAATTACAGAGCTTGAGCATAAGCTGGAAGAACAAAACAAGGCAATTTTATTAGTAAAAGAGAGATCAAGTTCAATATCTAGTGTAGCAAAGGCTCTTCTTGAGATAGCATCCACCGGTGTGGCGTCAATTGAAGACCCAAAAATTCATCCAGTATTAGGCAAGTATAACTCACATCTAGCAAGAGAGAGCGGAGTTTTTTTAATTAATATCAATGGAGAGAAAATAAAATTAGATCCACACTCATCAATCCAAGCAATTGCTTCAACATTATTTAACGAATCAAAAAAACAGATGAGAGCAACTGATACAATTAATTTAGAAAAAAAGAAAACTGAAAAAAATCTTGATCTTGTCAAAAAACAAGCAAGTATTGCACAAGATTCTATCGTGTTTGCAGTTCAAAAGAAGAAAGAGTGGTTTGAGAGATATAGATGGTTCACTACATCAGATGGTCGTTTAGCGATAGGAGGGCGTGATGCTTCATCAAACTCAGCTGTAATAAGAAAACATCTTAACAAAAATGATAGAGTGTTTCATGCAGAAATTGTTGGTTCTCCGTTTTTCCTTTTAAGAGAAAGTACAGAGGAGGATATTTCAAGCATAAAAGAAGTTTCACAGGCCACAGTATGTTTCAGTAGAGCGTGGAGGGCAGGCATTTATGGATTAAATGCATATTAGGTAACACCAGATCAGATAAAGACCGCTGCTCCAAGTGGACAGTTTATTGCAAAGGGATCATTTGTCATTGAAGGATCTAAAAATTTTGTTCAGGTTAGCACATTACAATTAGCTATTGGCTTGTATGAAAAAGATGAAAGTTATCTACTAATGTGTGGACCGCCAGTAGCAATTAAGAAACATTGCATCTATTATGTAATAATAGAACCATCTGGAGTAGACATGGCAGAGCTTGCAAAGAAAGTAAAACTTGAATTTATGAAATTTAAAGAAAAAGAGGAGATAGTGAGGGCAATCTCCATGGATGATTTCACACGAGTACTTCCGGCAGGAGATAGTCATATAGTAGAATCTGGTGAGGGTGAGGCATACAATTGAGTATTCAAAAACCAAGTTTTGTAGTAGATGCAATGTTAGGTAATTTAGCAAAAAAATTAAGAATTCTAGGGTATGATTCAAAGTACTTTTCATCAATTGAGGATGATAAAATAATCTCAATAGCAAAAAATGAGAAACGTATAATTTTGACAAAAGATGAACAACTTACCAAAATTGCTGAAAAGCAAAATGTGAGTTTTGTTTTAATCAGAGGGAGCGATGAGTTAGAACAAATTTTACAAATAAATGTAAAAATTAAACTTGATAGATTTGTGGTAGATACAGACAATTCTCGCTGTATTGTTTGCAATGGAAAGTTGGAAGTAGTAGAAAAGTATAGAATCATAGGAAAAATTCCAGAAGGAGTATTAGAACGAGAGAGAAAGTTTTGGATGTGCGATTCTTGTAAAAAGGTATACTGGGAAGGAACTCATTTTGAAAAACTTCAGGAATTTGCAACTAAGCTAAATGATAGAATAAATTGAGTTTATCAGATGAAGACGGCCAAATATTAGTAAAAACTGCTCGTCTAGCTGTTACAGAATATCTCATGAAAGGAAACAGAATTGAACTATCAAACGAAATAAAATCCAAGTTTTCATACAAATCAGGAGTCTTTGTTACGCTAAACAAGGAAGAAAATCTAAGAGGATGTATAGGATTTCCAACTCCAGATAGAATATTGTATCAGTCTCTTGTGGACGCTGCCATGGCATCAGCCACAGAAGATCCTCGTTTTCCTCCAGTAGTACATGAGGAATTAAATGAAATTACATTTGAAGTAACAGCATTAACCCCACCTGTTGAGATTAAAGTCAATGATCCATCAGAATATCCTAGAAAGATAAAGATAGGAAGAGACGGTCTTATTGTAAAATGGGAGTTTGGGGCAGGGTTACTTTTGCCTCAGGTTCCTGTGGAATATGGCTGGAATGAGGAAGAATTTCTTGGTCATACCTGTGAAAAAGCTGGAGTTCCTTCTAATTACTGGAAACGAAAAAGTACAATAATTTTAAAGTTTGAGGGAATTGTTTTCAAAGAGACAGAACCAAACGGGTCAATCAAGAGATTAGAATTATGATATTTTACCTTCAATTGCATCAAGTACAATTTTCCTATCTTCTTGCAATGAATCATAATCATTTTTGTTTGCAACAACCAGAGGAATATTTGAGATTGCACATCCAGATGCCGTTGTCAGATCTGCCTTTAGACAAATCATAGCTAATGGCGCGCAGTGATTGTATTTCAAAGAGTAAATCGTATATGCACCAACACTACTTCCTATTCCAAAAGGAAATACAAGAATTTTATCACCAATAAATTTTCCAAAAAGATCATGATTTTTATCATGCACCATTCCTGTTTTCTTGTCAATTCCTCCAAGAAAATTTAGTGGGTTTTTAGCTACAAGTAATGAACCTTTTGCATTTCCTCTTACAATTACCTTCACGTTCATTTTGTTTCCTCTTCTACTATTCTTCCGAGACTCTTTAGATTTACATCTACTTTGTTTGAAGTTCTCAGATAGTACGCACCCTTTACACTATTTGTGACAACAGAATCTACCTCTTTGTTATCAACTAGGGGAGATAGACAAGTACAGCAATCAAACAAGAATTCTCCTCCAGCATGTTCTATTTCTTTTCTATAACCCAAGTCTCGTATTTGTCCTTTAATTGCACTTGGGCAAAATATCATACAACGTTTTTTAAATGATCTTCCCTTGAGCATTGCTGCTAGGTCACCAACCTCTTCAAGTCCAAGTTGAGGACTACCAAGTGTAATTAAATCTCCACTCTCAGAGGTGTTAAGCTCATCATGAATTTTTTGCATTTCTTTTTTATCAAAATCCATCTTCTCACCTTCTGCTTCTCCAAATGTGAACATACCACAAGCTCCAGATGTACCCATTCCTGCACATAGGGATTTACAGCTGCGTCTATCAAGGTCATTTACTCCAGATAGTGCAACTGAGCTACCTGCAACTTTTCCTGCAAAATATCCAAGCATACCATAAGTCAATTCATTGGGAGATTCAACTTTCATACGAATTGTCAGGTTTGGTTTTCTTACCTCGTCATCTCTTAGATCAGAGCATGGACTTTTACCTGTAAGCGCACTTGCAAGTGCACTAAATGCACCTTCTTTGTTTGTTACAAGTCCAGAAAATGAATTTGCATAAATTGCAGCGTTACTTTCTGCAAATGAAACATGAGTGCCTTGTTTTGGTACATCAAATATCTCATATGGAATACAAGAATAAGATGGAATAGCACCCATCTTTTCATACGAGTTTTTTATGCTTCTCTGATTTTCTATGAATTTGTCATCTAAATTATAACGTGAAACCGAATCAAAATCAAATCCCATCGGATTGACTGTTGTCTTTACCTTGAATTTAGCATCACGGCTTAGATTTGAGAGAAAATCTTTTCCTGCATCACCTATTGTATTATAATTAACTCCTGATAGATGTGCCCATTCTATTGGAATTAGCCTATCAGAACCTGATGCTTCTCCAATAGCTACAAGTGTTCTGTATGCAAGAGCAAGAGTTTCTCCTTGCTTTCCATCTAGTGCATCTTCTTCTTCTTTTGTTAATTCCAATACACGGCTTTGTTATAACAGATATAATACTTGTGTGGTCAATTATAGAATCAGTTGGATAAGATTAGAAGAATTCTAGATGGAATGATTACAACTATGAATAATGTTAAACCGCCTCGTATGACTGCACTCAGAGAACTGCGTGAGGCTGAAAATGGTAGTCCTCTAAGCATTTTAATCGGAACAATACTTTCTGCGAGGACAAGAGATGAAAGTACTTCAGCTGTAGTCAGAGAATTATTTTCAAAATACAGGACAGCAAGATCACTTGCACACGCAAAACTATCGGATGTCGAAAAAATAATCAAGAGAACCGGTTTCTACCATGTCAAGGCAAAGAGAATAATTAAAGTGGCATCAATTATAGATTCAAAATATTCAGGTCTAGTTCCAAAAACTATGGAAGAACTGCTTGGTCTTCCAGGAGTAGGAAGAAAGACTGCCAATTGTGTTTTAGTTTATGCTTTTGATGAACCTGCAATTCCTGTTGATACACATGTTCATAGGATTTCCAATCGTCTTGGACTAGTCAAAACGAAAACTCCAGAAAAGACAGAGATTGAATTAATGAAAAAGATCCCAAGAGAATATTGGATTAGGATAAACGATACTTTTGTCATGTACGGTCAGAATATTTGTAAGCCAATTTCACCAATGTGTTCGGTCTGTCAGATTAAAAAAGTGTGCAACTATTACAAAACTAGGTAGTTCGTTTTTTAGTTTTCAACAATATTATAATTACAGCTACTGAACCTGCCAAGACGATCATTGGCATATAGAATATAGGATTCTCCTGAGGATTTCCCGAAACAAAACTTACTGTCATCTTACCAGCATTAACTGGGAGAGGATCATATTGTGAATTAATCCCATGTACAGTAAATTCTCTAACTGTAAAACCTGCAATATCCAAATTTGTAACAGCTACCTTTTGGCCTACACTTACTGTCAGGCCACCATTACTAGAGTGAGTTGCGGTGACATATTTGTCAGGTGTCCATCCAAGTTTATTGTCATCTTGTATTATGAAATATCCATCTTCTGGAGTATTGACTGCAACCCAGAAACGATAGTTAGGAGCAGCACCCATGCCAATTTCAATGAATTTTGGTTTGCTTAGATCTTCGTATAATCTTATAACTGCAGTTGAATTAGGATTTACATATTTTAGTTTGTTCTCTATCTCAACTTGCCAGTTAGTCACATGTTCATGATCAAGCTTGTAAACTGTAGAATTTTTGCTTACAACATTAAATGCATCAAATGGCACTTCAACAAAATCATAACGCTCAGATTTATTCATTGTAGATTCTTGTGCATATACTGGCAAGAATGAGCTTGCCAACAAAAGAGCAACTAACAAGAATCGCACAATATGAGCTAAATTCATTTCAATAAAAATCTAGTCAACAAATGGGTTATCCCATTTCATTAGTACTTTCGAAACCTCAGGTCTTATCATATATTCAGATGGATTTTGTTTATCAAGAATCATTGCCCTGAGTTTAGTTCCACTAAGACTTTCTTGGTATTCTTGTCCATGTGGACAATTGCGTTCACTTGCAAACGACAAACATTTTCTACAATAGAAAAATGCCGGAAAGAAAATTGGTTCTATGCCAATGTCAGGATATAGATCAAATATCTTATGTGCAGCAAATGGATCATAGTATGTACCTACACCTGCATGATCCCGTCCAATTATAATATGAGTACATCCAAAGTTTTTTCTCATTATTGCATGATGTATTGCTTCTTTGGGTCCTGCATATCTCATCTCAGTATGTAAAGTACCAAGATAACATCTATTTTTAGGATAATAATGTTCAATCAAAGATTCGTAAGTAGCAACTATTACCTCATCTTTGTAATCTCCTGATTTTTTCTTTCCAACAAGAGGATTTACAAATAATCCATCGTGTGTGTTAAGAGATGCTTTTTGAAGCATCTCGTGTGCTACGTGTGGAACATTTCTTGTTTGAAACGCCACAATCGTTTTCCATCCAGTATTTTGAAAGAAATTTCTTGTTTCCACAGGGGTTTTTCTATATCTTCTAATCGGGGTATCATCTGGTCTTTTTACATAATCGATTTTTCCTCCGACCAGAAATTCTTTCATGCTCATAGTTTTTGCTACACCAGGATGCTTTGAATCAGATGTTCCATAGACCCCATTTGTAACGGTGTTTTTATCAAAATTATAAACATCATCTACATGTAAAATAGCAAAATTTTTCCCGTCCACATTTAGGGCAACATCTCCTGCATCCTTCATCTTTGCAGCTGTTTCCTTATCAACATCAAGTACAATTGGAACTGTCCACGGCAGGTCATTTGCCAATCTACCTCCAGTGATTACTTTCTCAAAGTCCTCTTGTATTAGGAATCCTTCAAGTGGACTAAAAATTCCATCAGATATATTTTCCACATCATTTGCAAGATCAGTACCAATAGAAATTGAAAATAATTCACTTGGATCTTTTTTTGTAATTCTACTTACTAGTTTACCACCATGCGGTTTTGCTATACCAATACTTGTCAATTATATCACTTACCGTGGTCAGCATGCAATCCACATTCTTTTTGTGAATCTGATTCCCACCACCAACGTCCAGCCCGCAAAGGCTCTCCAGGTTTGATTGCACGTGTACATGGTTCACATCCAATGCTTGGAAATCCATGATCATGTAACTTGTTATATGGAATATCATTTTTCTTGATATAATCCCAGGTTTGTTCCCAGGTCCATTCTATTATAGGATTTATCTTGATTATACCGTTATGCTGTTCATCAACCTCGATTCTATTTGCTTTCAATCTTACTTCAGTCTGATCTGCTCTCAATCCTGTAATCCATCCATTTAATGTAGATAGCATCCTATTGAGCGGATGGACCTTTCGTATACCACAGCAAAGTTTTCGATTACCGGCACTATGATAGAATAAATTCATTCCATTTACACGCACCATTTGTTCTACCTCATTTTGATCGGGAAACATTACTTCTATGTTCATGTTGTATTTTTTGCGTATCTCATCCATAACATCATATGTTTCTTGATTAAGTCTACCTGTATCAAGAGTAAAGATTCTAGCTTTTGGATTTATTTTCATCATCATATCAATTACAACTACATCTTCTGCACCAAAGCTTGATGCCATGGCTATTCTAGGATGAAGATTATCTAGTGACCATTTCAGAACTTCTTGAGGAGTTTTCAGTTTTTCATTTAACTGCTGTATTTGTTCAGCAGTAAACTTTGACATGATAAAATTTGCCCCTATTCGTCATATAATTATTTAGGTGAGATATTCATTCTAGAGTTATAAATAAGATAAAACAATGAAAACAGAATGTCAGAAAAAACTGTACTTGTTGTATTTCCATCAATTTATTCATTAAATAAAATAAATAACCTAGCATCAAACATCTCAAAAATTCTAAAACTAGGAAATCAACAATATAATGACATAAGAAAAAATGAATCAGTAATTGTTGTAGAAGCAACTGATCCAGTACTTGCATCATCTACAGTAAACATGTTATTTGGGATAGAGCAAATAGCAATTGCAAAAGAAGTAGATAGTGATTTTGATTCTGTTTTATCTATTATTACAAATACTGCCTTGAGTCTACTTTTGAAAGGAGAAAGGTTTTACATCAAGATAGATGGAAAAACAAAGAAATTCCTAGCAAAGGATTTAGAGATTGCAGCAACCAGTGCTTTGGTAGATAAGAGCACATCTATTGAGGCAAAACCTGGCTCAGAATCAAACTATGATAGACTGGTATATGTGTACTTGACAGATTCCTTTGCATATGTTTGCATTTTCGTAGACAAGGGATTAAGTGGTCTTTCATATAACTCACAAAAAGAAAAAATTCTATGTTGCATCCATGACGAGCTCTCTGCAATATCTTGTCTTCAGACCATAAAGATGGGTTTCGATGTAAAAATACTAGTTTGTTATCGTAATGAATCAGATTTACTCAAATTGGCCAAAATGATAAATAAAATATTACCGCGACTCATCAAAAAAAATATTATTCTTCAAGTATGTAAGATAAGTAGATCTTCGAGCATATTGACTACAATTATTACAATAACCCAGATTATGATATCAATAGCATTAAAGGAAAAGATTAGGAGAATTTCTTTAGGAATATCTCCCATGATCTTTCCAGCATCATTTTGCGAATACAACTCAGATTTGGCATTTCAAAATAAGATAACTCCATGGTTTTCTCTTTCTGGCATAGATTCTGGGATTTTAGAAAATGCAAAAGAAATAGGGCTTGAAAAATACATCTCAAAATTAGAAGATCTATGTAGAAAACGTCTCAGCGATAAGAAAATCTCAAAGTCTGAATCATCAAGGTATGCAAAAGATGCACTAAAAACTCTCAAATGTATCCCAATTACTGTTGGTCCAAAAAATGTACACGATATAATCGATTTATTAAAATCAAATCATTGAGAATTTAAACAGGTCAAATTTACTCCCGTATATGAAAAAGGTAGGGGGATTCATCTATCCTTGGGGAAATGGTCATTTTACAAGAATGATGAATCTAGACAAGACGATTAATGATATAATGAAGGATAATGTTGAAATGCATTACACAAGCAGTGGTGAAATTTATCAAAAATTACTAGAAAAATTTCCTCAGAAAAAAGATAAAATTCACAATATAGAGATGCCAACTCCAATAGACGGTAGGAAAGGTCCTAGTATTGCTTTGTCTTCACTTAATTTTCTCTTACCAATATATGGTAGACCTCCACTTCTCTCAGTTGTAACTAATTACCTAAGAAATGAAGGAAGACTTTACAATAGTCAGAAATTTGATCTTGTCATAAATGATGGTGATGTAGGATCAAATGCAATCGCACAAAGAAGAAATGTTAAATGTATTTTTATTACAAATCAGTTTAGACCAAAACTATGGGCTTCCAGATTTTATCTTTATCCAGGAGTCACATATGTATCAAAAAACATTGAAAAAGCAACAAAGATAGTAGTTGCAGATTCCCCACCGCCTTATACAATATGTGAATACAATCTTAACTTTCCTGACAAGTTAAAGGAAAAAGTTGTGTATACTGGTCATTTTTCAAATGATGGAATAACATATTCTAAACCTAAATCTGATACAGAAAAATTAATTGAAAATGTAGATAGTTTTGGATATTGGATGATAACAGGCAACAAATCAACAAAGAAAATAACCCTAGAAAATTATGAAAAAACTTTTCATAGTCCTGAAATGGTTGATGAAAGAAGAATTATTTCACATGCAAATAATGATCCATCATTAGACAAAGTTCTGGGAAAGGATGGAAAAACATATTCGATCTCAGAAGCTTTAGAAAAAAAAATAGATTGGATCCGAATTGATATTGGATTTCTATCAGAACAGGAAAAGGAGACTGTCTTGAATTCATGCAAATATGCAGTCATAAATGGGTCTCACACAGCAATGGGAGAGATACTAGGAGGAAAAGCAAAGCCAATCATAGGAATACCTGTCTATGATGAACATACCAATCAGATAAAATGGGCGCAAGACAAGAATCTCGGGATTTTAGCTACAACAGTCAAACAGACTGTTAAAGCGGTTCACCAAATAAATTGCAATTACAACAAGTATCAAGAAAATCTTTTGGAATTTTCAAGAAACTACAACACAGATGGTACAAAAAATACATTCAAGATAATCTCCGAGATGCTAGAAGACTAGAAAGAATTATAATTTTTTAATTATAACATAAAGCACTGGTACGCGGCATTTTAGATGGGCGAACTGACCTTTTGGGATGAAGACATAGACCGCGTACCAGAAACTTACCAAAAGCTTTTATGGATAACTTTGATGATCGCCGTCATTGACTGAATGTCCCGAATGTGCAGCCAAAGAAGTAGTAGTAGAAATGAAATTCGATGCTAACACGAAACACTTTATTTGCAAAAAATGTGGCTTGTTTGCTACTAGAGAACAGGTAAGTGACATCAGATATAGATTAAACAAACGAGAAAAAACACGTGAAGATAAACATGATGAATATCGTGATTGGTGGACAGCAAGTAAGAAAGATAAACAAGGTTAGTAACAAAGTGAATTACAATGGGAAAAGAAAAAGAAATTCCAAAGTCTATACAAGAAGAAATTAAGAATGCAAAGTTTGGTAAACCAGAATCCTTTACAAGAACTGGATACATACTTGAAATTTATGATAAAGATATGAGAATAGATGCTCAGCTTTACGAAGCTGTTGAAGACGGAAGAAAGATCATAGAAGGAATGAATTTACCAAAGAAGGTAAAATCTTCAGACCTTATGAAGGGAACTGTTTATGAATTTACAATAAATTTGTACAAGGCTCCTTTGAGTAAAACAGTCATCGAATTTCTGAAAAAAGAGATGGAGATTGAGATGGATGCAATTTACCAGTTCGAACTTACAAAACTTGAACTAATGGATGTTGATTCGGATTCTGCAGATGTGGATGAATCAGAAGAAGAATAAACATTATTTTTTTAATTCATTTTAGATTTCATTGATTTTCTAAAGATTCCACCAATTATTGGGTTTATTAAATAAGGTAAAGTCTGCTTTATCCATATTGCAAATCTTACAAATTGAGGAACAACAATCTCAAGTCTATGAGATGATGCAGCCCTTACAACTGCATTTGCTACAGTCTTTGAACTAAGTGAAGTAGATGAATATCTTGGCATCTTACCAAAAGACTCGTGATTAAAAAAATTAGTTCTTACCATTATTGGACTTACTACAGTTATTCCTACTCCTGTGTCCTTTAGTTCATGAAATAATGATTCTGAGAATCCAAGCATAGCAAATTTAGAAGCACAATAAGATGCCATTCCAGGAATTCCGATATTACCTGCCACAGATGCCACATTAACAACATGTCCAGATCTTTGTTCTAGCATTTTTGGCAGAAATGCCTTAGTGCAATACATCATTCCAAAAAAATTTGTCATCATTTGTGATTCCATTTCTTCTATTTTTGTTTCATTTACAGTATTGTGTATTCCAAAGCCAGCATTATTTACAAGTACATCAACCGTACCAAACTTTTCAATGATAATTTTTCCCATTGTATCTACTTGGTCTTTTTTAGAGACATCACATGCATAAACAAAAACTGTGGTTTTGTATTTTGATAATTTTGTAGCTACTTTCTGTAAATTTTCTTCATTTCTAGATATGAGTATTATATTAGCATGTAGTTTTGCAAATTCTTCAGCAGATTGTTCACCAATCCCGCTTGATGCACCTGTAATGACAACTACTTTACCTGAATAGTCCAATAATCAAAAATTAAAAGTTTGAAAATAAAGTGCTTTCTATACAGTCTTGGTCTTTTTTATGCTTGGATAGACTACTTTCATGAGAAATATCCAGCTTATCACAAGACCAACATGATAAGTAGCTATTCTCCATCCGATTACTATATTCCATTGAAGGCTATTCTTGGCAGCCTCAAATGTCAAGCTATTCAAGTGTCCCAAATATGCCCAAATTGAAAATTCGGTTAGACCAGACCCACCAATGGTAATTGGTAGATTACCAACTGCAATTGATGCCATCGTGGCCATGAGAGAATGGAAAAAGTCTATCACAAAACCTGCACCATTTGCAATTATCATAAAAGAAAGACCATAAAGTGACCATGTAAATACAGAAATAATTATTGATACTACAAATGCTTTTTTGATTTCCTTGGTATGAAGAGTTTGCCTGCTCATGTCACAAATTTCTTTCATCCAAAGATTGGTTTTGTCGATATATTTCAGTGAACGCTCTTTTCCTATCCTTGTAGCAATTCTAAAAACCCAACCAGGTACCTGAAATGTTCTTTTTGATGATAAAAAGAATAATACAGACCAGAGTCCTGTGATAGGAATACTAATTGCAAGTATTGTAATCCCTATAGCATAAGCACCATTTACAAATGAAATTACTGCAGCAGCAATTGCAAATACTCCCGAAACTAGTACCTCAGTTACAATTTCGATTATTGTTACCCATGATGCTTTTCCAATTGGAACACCCTTCTTACCTAACCACATTATTCTTACTAATTCACCTCCTACAAAAGAGGGAGTAGTAGATGTGACAAATTCACTGCCTACTCTTACAGAAATTGTCCTCCAATTTACATCCACAGGACCCAGAAATTTCTTTACAAGATAATTGAACTTTAGTCCTTGAGTGAACAACTTACCCGCCATAGCTACCGAGGCACCCACAAAAGGTATGACACCTATTGCAAGAATATTCTCTAAACTTACATTAAATGTAGCAGCAATGATAAGAAATGGGACTACACTAACAGGAATGGCAAGGAGTTTCCAATTCATTGCCTGCCTTACTCATGGATGGAAATATAAGCTCAACATAAAATAAATTATCAGAAAAATGAAGGCAATTTTCATAGTTGGAACTGCAGGATCTGGAAAGTCATTATTAGCTTCTAAAATTCTTGACTATTATTCTAGAAATGGTGCCTTTGTTGGAATGCTAAACTTAGATCCAGGTGTAGAGAATTTACCATATACATGTGACATAGATGTTAGAGACTATATTGACATTGTATCAATTATGAAACAATATGATCTTGGACCAAATGGATCCATGATTATGGCAAATGATCTTATTGCATCAAAAATAGATAATCTACAAAATGAAATAGATAATGTAAATCCGGATTATCTTATAGTGGATACGCCTGGCCAGATTGAGTTGTTTGCCTATAGAGCTAGTGGGCCTTTCCTCATACAAAACTTGAATATGGAAGAGAAAGCATCAATATTTCTTCATGATGGATCATTGATTACATCACCAACCAATTTTGTATCAATTGCATTACTTGCTACTTCAGTAAAATTAAGACTTGGTTTATCGCAGATAAATGTTCTAACAAAAACAGATCTTATTGAAGATAAGATTAAAGACATACTAAAATGGTCAACAAATATGGCAAGTCTTGAAGATGCTCTTGCTAAAGATGCTGATGGTGAAAACTATACTCTTGCAACTAACATTCTCAGAAGTTTGAATTTAGGAGGATTTGCTCAAGGAATGATTCCTATTTCTAGTGCCACTGGAGAAGGGATGGTTAATCTTCAAGCTGCGCTAAGTCGCGTACTCAATTTAGGGGAAGAGGTCGAAGACTAATGCAAAGCGTAATTGTAAGAGCTCCCTGTTCTACTGCTAACTTAGGTCCTGGTTTTGATGTATTTGGCTTGGCTCTTGATGCATATTATGATGAAATTCAGTTAGTAAAGGAAGGAAGTAAAATCGTCATTGAGAGTCAGGAGTCTATTCCTCTTGAACCAGAGAAAAATTCTGCAGGATTGGTAATCAAAGAAATGGCAAAAGAATTTAAGATAAAATCTGGACTTCGGATTAAAATTAAGAAAGGAGTTCCGGCAGGATTTGGAATGGGTAGTAGTGCAGCATCAGCTGCGGCTGCCGCAATTGCCTTTAATGCATTATTTGGTCTTGATCTTGATCAAAATACTTTGGTAAAATTTGCCGGGATGGGGGAGAGAGCTAGTGCTGGATCTATTCATTATGATAATGTTAGTGCATCAGTTCTTGGCGGATTTGTAATAGTAAGGACAGATCCGCTTGATGTGATAAGAATAGAACCTCCAAAGGATTTGGTTTTATGTGTAGCAATACCAAAAATTATTGTTCCGAAAAAAAAGACAGAGGTATCCAGAGGAGTATTACCTCAGCAAGTAAAACTATCAGATCATGTGAAGAATCTTTCCAACGCTTCTGCAATAACTGCAGGATTTATCAAGAAAGATGTGGAATTAATAGGTCACTCAATAAAAGACATAATTGTTGAACCCGCAAGGAAGCATTTGATTCCGGGTTTTGATAGAGTTAAAACAAATGCTCTTCGTGCAGGGGCATTAGGTGTCACCATAAGCGGTGCTGGGCCATCAGTAATTTCGTTTACATCAAGATCTGCAGATCATAATAAGATCTGTAAAGCAATGGAAAAGGGATTTGCATCAGCTGATACAAAATGTACCACAATAATTTGTAAGCCAAGTAAAGGCGCTTTTGTATTATAGTTATTTCTTTTCAACGAATTTACGCATTCGCTCTTCTCTCTCTTTAGTTGAGAAACATACGGCCCATGAATATATTTCAAGTTTCAACCCAGTGTCAAGATTAGTATCGGTTCCTCTGTTTACAAGCATCTTAGAAATCCCTATTGCAAAACTACTGTTTTTTGATAATATTTTTGCATATGCTTTAGTTTCAGAAAGTAAACTTTCAGAAGGAAATATCTTATTTATCAGACCCATTGAAAATGCTTCTTCTGCCATAATTCTTCTACCAGAAAATATGAGATCTTTAGCTCTTGCCGGGCCTATAATTCGCAATAGTCTTTGTGTGCCTCCCCAGCCTGGACAGATACCCAATGTAACCTCAGGTTGACCAAGTTGTGCATTAGGTGAAGCAAATCTGATATCACATGAGAGTGCAAGTTCACATCCCCCTCCCAGTGCATAGCCATTAACTGCAGCAATTACAGGTTTTTCTAATTTTTCAATTCTATTCAGGACTTCATGTCCTCGGAGTGCATATTTTTCTGCCTCTGTTGGTCCAATATTACTCATGTATTCAATATCTGCACCAGCTGAGAAAGCTTTTGGGCCATCACCAGTGATAATAATTACTCGTGAAGAATCTTTTTCCAAGTTGTCTAGTAGCGAAATAAATTCATCCATGACATCTAGATTCATTGCATTTAGTTTATCTTGTCTGTTGATTGTAATTTGAACAACTTCTTCTTCTCGTTCAACCTTCAGATATTTCATATAAGAAAAATATTTTGGCAGAAATTAAACTTTAGAGTATACATTTGGAATAGAAACCGAGTTATACTACTATTCTTACAGTCAAACCAACTTTGAATCCATCTGGCTTGATTTCAGCTATTGGTTCAGCTATTAGTTGGGGTACTTTCTTTGTTCCAGTCAGAAAGGTTAACGTTGCAGACATTTGGCAGCTGCAAGGATCTACTGGAGTAGGAGTTCTTCTTTTTGCAATACCAATTGCTTTTTTTTGGGGATTTGAGATTTTACCTAGCGGTCTTCTTAGCGGAGCAATATGGACTGCAGGAAATATCCTTGCGCTTTATTCTGTTAGATTAATAGGGCTTTCGAGAACTTCTCCATTTCTGGCAGGTTTTAGTATTTTGGTTTCATTCCTTTGGGGAGTTTTGTTCTTTGAAGAGAAATTCAATTACATGATATTAGCTATTGGTGCAATTGGTTTACTATTAGCAGGTTTACCATTTGTCGCAAGTGCTGCAAAGGCCTCAGTTGTTCAACGAAAAGGATACTTTGTTGCTGCAGCCTCAGGTATTGTAGGAGGTTCGTATGTAATACCAATGCAGGCAACGCATACTCTTCAATCAGGATTTTTTTCATCCAGCTTATCCATTTTTGTAATTGGAGTACCTCTATTGTTTCTATCACGAAGATGGATTAAGAAAGAGGTTATAGCTGGGATAGTTTCTGGGAGTTTATTTAATTTAGGAAGTTTATCAGTATTGATAGCAATAGCCTCGATAGGGATTACTGTTGCATATCCTATTTCTCAGACAGCTACACTTTTTGCTGTATCTTGGGGAGTTTTGTATTTTAAGGAAATAGTTCACAAGCGAAGTATACTCAGAGTTATTATGGGATCTATCATGATTTTGTCGGGAGCAGTATTACTCTCTATTGCCTAGTCAAACATTTTATTTGGTCTAATTGGAATGTTTTCGAATTGAAAGCTGTTATAGTGTTTAGCGGAGGTTTGGATTCAGTATGTACTGCTACATATCTTAGAAAACAATATGATCTTTATGGAATAACTTTCTCTTATGGTCAGAAAGCAGGTAAGGAAGTAAAAGTTGCGCAACAGTTTTCGAAATTACTAAAATTTAGAGAGCACAAAGTAGTAGACATAGGATTTATGAAAGATTTGTATGAAAAAACAAATGCCCTAACTAATTCTAAAATAGAAATTCCTTCAAAATTTGATTATTCAATAGTTGCTCCAATAAGAAATGCCATATTTCTTAGCATAGCTTCTGCTTGGGCATTTTCAAAAAAAGCTGAACTTGTTGCGTATGGCGCCCATTTGGGAGATATGAGATATCCTGACTGTAGGCCGGCATTTGCAAGATTGCTTTCAAAGGCCTTGAATGAAGGAGAGACCGATGGAATAAAACTGGGTCTTAGAAAGAAGGTAAGAATATGGAGTCCATTCATGGACAATCTTTCAAAGAGCGATCTTCTAAAGACTGGATATGAAGAGTTGGGTGAGCATATTTTTAAAAGTTGGAGTTGTTATGGAAGCACCAAGATTCATTGTGGAAAATGTGAGTCTTGTAACAACAGAAAATTGGCATTTAGTCAGTCCAAGATTTTGGATAAAACCAAATATTCAACAAGATTCTAAATTTTAGATAATATTGGTTTTTTAAGTATGATAGGTCTTATAATTAGATAATAGACTAGAAACACAACACCTACGATTCCCCAAAATGCCCATGTTGTCATGGAATCATTAAAACCCATTTTCTTGAGATAGTCCATGGAATTCAGGGAAATTCCTAGTCCAGCTCCAAGTGCGATGAAAAATTCTATGGCATACCACATAAAGGCAGGCCAAGACTCTTTTGGAACATGTATGTTGTTGTGTGCTCCCACATCTGTGCTGCATTAGATGTTATTATTTAATTTTTTAGATTAGATAACATTTGGCTTGGATTTTCCACTGTATATTAAATTAAGAACGTCTGATCTAGCTTCTTTTTTATCATAAATTCCTCTTGACGCTATTGTTGTCACTATAGCATCATTTCTTACTCCTCGCATTTTCATACAGAGATGTTCACCTTCTGCAATTACAATTACACCTTTGACTCCTTCAGAGTATAGTTCATCAGCTATATTTTTTGTAATTCGCTCTTGTATTTGCAATCTAGCAGAATATTTCTCCACAAGGCGCACCAATTTGGATATTCCAAATACTTTACCGTCTGGTGCATATGCCACACTTATTTTTCCGTAGAATGGCAACATGTGATGCTCACACATAGAATAAAATTGGATATCTTTTGCAATTACAATATCAGAATCCTCAGAAAATTTTACGGATAGTTCTGACTCTCCTTCGTATCCCTTGAAGATTTCTTCATACATATCGGCTATTCTGCTTGGTGTATCTACTAGACCTTCTCTTGTTGGATCTTCACCTATCTCTGCAATTATTTCTCTGACTAGTCGTTTTACTCTATCTTTATTCATCATGGTGCACCTATGAACTTGTGTAGCTGTGGTACTATTCTAACTTGATCATAGTAAGTATAAACTGCATCATAAAAGCTGAATAGTTGTTCCAAACTAGGCTCTGATATACCATACGTAGGCTGTATTATAAATCCTGCAAGTTCTGTCTTGGATATAATTTTGAATATTTTTCTAAGAAGTTGCTTAAATGAACTCAGCTGAGTCTTTGAACTTATTACTACTTTGATGTACGCGATTTTTTTTGATTTTTTAGCTATTCTAAGACACTCAAGTTCATTTTCTAAAAGTTTAGAATAATGTTTGGTATCAACAAAACCAGATTCCGGAGTTTTGAATTCAATTTTTATAAAATCCATATAAGGAAGAACTTGTGAAAACTTTGAGGAATCATAACAGGATGATTCTAAATATGTAGGAATTTTTTTTCCTTGAACAAATTTTGCTAATTCTGCTACTGCATTAGATTGAGCCAGCGGATCCCCACCTGTAAAATTGACCTTGTACGTATTTTTCTTTAGACTCTTCTTGATTATCTCTTTTGCTTTACTAATTGAATATTCTTTTCCTGAATTCATTGGGAGTGCATCTTTGGTATCACAATAAAAGCACTTGAAAGGACAACCGGATAACCTCACAAATAGAGTTTTGGTACCATACAAGATTCCTTCTCCTTCGACAGATGTGAATATTTCATAAAGTCTTACGTTCAAGTATTCGATCTGTACCTGTTCATTATTTATTTAATTGGATCTTCTTATGAATGATTTTTTGCCAAAGTAATTAACTCATTAAAGATTGATAATCAGTAGTGAAAAGACTAATTTCCATATTGCTGATTGCAATCTTGGCTTTTGTCACTTGTCAAAATGCAAGTGCCTTAACAATAAATGCTATTCCTCAACAACAAGAATTTGGTCCAAACGATTGGATAAAGGTAAATCTTGCAATTCATGGATATAATGGCGGTCCCATAAAATGGGTAGCTCATAGACCAGATAATTCGATAATATCTGGAACAGTTGATCAGCAAGTAAAGGCAGAAAAAACAGTTCACCAAATTATACGAGATGCATTTGATAATGAATTTGGACCATGGTCTATTAGTTACCTATATGAAGATAGTAATCAAACGGTTCATTTCAAAGTCAATTCTCTTAATTTGGCAGTATTCACAGACAAATCACTATACCATGAACCTGATATAATGAAGATAAACATCACAACATCATATTATGTTCCTGATGCTAAGTTTGCACAGTATTTTTATCTGAATTTTTATGACAAGGCTGGAAAAACAGTATTTGTTAAGGAGATTGAGATTAAGGCAACTCAACCTAGTACAGTATATCATTTTCCAATGATTCAACTAGCTAAATACAATCTAAATGGATTATACAACCTAAAAATTCAATACTTCAATTCAATTGTTAACATACCATTTCTTTTAGGCGATATACGAAAGTTAATGGAGGTATCAGTACAATCTAAGGCATCCACGTATTATCCAGGGGATGATGTTGTGCTAGATCTTCTTGTTACAAGAGTCAAGGAATCTACTGGAGTTATAACAATAACAGATCCATCAGGAAATACAACTAGCATAAAATTTCCTGTAAATTCTGCATATAGTAAATTATCATTAAAAGACATAACTAAAAAAATAGGAGTTTACAAATTCAATGTCCAGTATGCAGGAGTAAAGAATACTGGAACTTTCAAAGTTGTTGTCAACAATAATGAATTACCAAAGATTGATCTGGATGTATATCTTAACAAATGGAATTATAGAAAAGGTGAGATAGTTGAAGCTAGAGTATACACATCAGATATCATTGCAAATTCAATAACTTCATGGACAACTGACCCTCAAGGAACAAGTCATGGACTAATTTCCATTCCAGTTTCCCTAAATGATGTAATTATACCTCACAAGATAGCTACAAATGATCAGGTAGGAAGATGGCAATTCTACGTAAATTATGAAGGCATAGTGAAATCTTCAACATTTTATGTTGGGGGAGAAATTAGAGAAGATAACGAGTTACTGAATTCAGGACAATTTATTATACCAAAATATCCTTCTAGTATTAATTCAAAATTCAGTTTTCCAACAGATATCGCTATTGATTCAGACAACAATATTTACGTAGCAGACTCTGGGAATTCCCAAATAAAGAAATTTGATTCTAAAGGTAATTTGCGTCTTACATTTGGAACTCTTGGTTCATCAAAAGGCGAATTCAGACATCCCTTAGGAGTTTTTGTTAATGAAAAATATGTTTACGTATTAGATACAGGGAATTCAAGAATTCAGATATTTGATAAAAATGGAAATTTTGTTTATTCTTGGGGTACATATGGAGATCAGAGCGGAATGTTTCACACTCCAGTTTCTATGAGTTCTGATAAATATGGAAATCTTTTTGTTGCAGATTCTGAACGAAATGTGATTCAAGTATTTGATCCTCTTGGTAGCTATAAAGATGAGATTCATCCAGCATTAGCAGAAGGAAAAGAGATAGGAAGTTTGGGTATGAAAGCCATAACATTTGATTCCAACAATAATTTTTATGTCATCTCAACTAATAATAAAATTCTAAAATATTCTAGCATAGGAAATTTCATAAATTCCTATGGCTCTAATGGAACAGAGAATGGTAGATTCAACCAACCATCTGCAATTGTAGTTGATGCGAGTAATTATCTATATGTGGCAGATTCGGGATCTCATCTAATACAGAAATTTGATCCTAATGGAAACTTTATTTTCAGTTGGGGATCTGAAATTGGAGAGGGAGAACTTGATGCTCCTGCAGGTCTTGCAATAGACACTTTAAACAACTTTTACGTAGTTGATAAAAATCAAGGTACAGTACAGAAATTTGTAATGAATAATCCTGGTGGAGGTGTCGTATTACCGAATTGGGTAAAGAAAAATGCCATATGGTGGTCAGAAGGAGCATTAGATAAATCAGATTTTGCCCTTGCTGTAAAATATATCATAAAACAAGGATTAATCCAAATACCACCAACATCAGGATATGATTCCATTCCAGAAAATTCTTCAGCAAAAGTTGAACAGTTAAAGAAAGACATACAGTTATGGTCTGCAGGTAAAATTGATCGTATACCACTAACATCAGAAGATTCAGTAAAAATTCCTGAGTGGGTAAAGAAAAATGCACAGTTATGGGCTACAGATAAGATTGATGATCAGACCTTCTTCAGGTCTATTGAATATCTTCTCTCAATAGAAATTATAAAAATTTAGGATGTAATTTGAGGTACTTTCCTTGAAAATAACCCTGCTATGAAAATTATGACACCGAGTATTCCAATAAGACTTCCTACAAATTCCACTGTATCTTTCAGATCAGCCTGTATAGGTGCTAAAAGGAAAGCAAGTATGATACCAACTACGATCATTGGGATTCCCACGCCTGCAGAAATTTGCTTTGAAGTCATATCTTTTGATTCTAGTAAAAATCTATATGAATTTTATGTAATCTTTGAGCCAAATTCATATCTGAGATTTATTCATGGTCGTTTTCAGATTGAGAGTTATCTTTGTGGTTTCTTTTTTCACTTTGTTGTTTTTCAAAATATTTTTTTTCAGGATTGTTGTCCTTTTTGACTTTGCTTTGTTGCTCTGTGTCAATATTTCCATGAGGTATTACTTTAGATTCTGTTTTGTTAGTTTCTATACCATCACTGTTTGTCCTACTATGATCAGAATAAGATGAATCGGGCTTGATAGGATTAGATATTGTAATATTTGATGGCGGAGTGATTGCGTCAGGATTTACAGTTACTTCAGTATTATTTTGCATATTTGTACTAATTTGTGGTGTGGTTTGTGGTAAACTTTCACTAGTTTTTGATTTTTCATTTTGATATGTCTTAAGTGATTTCATCACTTTCAAAGCTTCATCAACATTACCTTCTGAGATGAGTTTTCTTATTTTTGCAATCATTTCCATCGGGTTTTCCTCAGATGTCACATTATTACTAGTAACAGGCATGGAGGCAATTCTTGGAGTTTGTATCACTGGATTTTTAGAGATATTAAGATCTCCTGTTTTGTTAAGTGTTTCAATTTGCTTCTCGGTGAAATCTTTGGCTCTATCAGTGGTTCTTTTCTCCGCAATTGTTGCAAGAGAATGATGAGCATCAATCATAAACTGATTTGAAATCTGAATTGATTTTAATGCATCATCAACTTTACCATTGTCAAGATCTTGTTTTGCTTTCTGAATTGATTGATCAAATTGTGTAAAGTTAAAATCTGCATGGTTTGTTATTGCTATAGTTCTTAATCGTTCTCCAATCTTTTCTATTCTTGTAATTTCACTTTGCAATTTCATTACATTTGTTCGTTGTTGATCATTTGCTTCTGTTGTATTAAGAGAATTGATCTTGTCATTTGTGGATTTGAAGAATTTCATGGCAGAAAGGAAATGTTGTCGTGCTGATGTGACATTCTGCTGATTTACAGCTTTAGTTAAGGCGTCTGTTTCATCAGATCCTTGTTTGTATATTTGGATAATTTCAATAGGAATATTAGTAATTTGCGATATGTTGATGTTTAGATTATTTCTTGCTTGCATAGCAATATTCACCAATGTATCAAGTTGGGGATCGGCATAGGATTGAATCGGTCCATTCAACATTAATGTTCCAACTAGAACCAATAGAATAATTGCTAAAACCTTCATTTCTGATCCTCCTCAATTTTTCGAAGTTTAATGAGATTTTGTTGATCAACTTTTTCTATTTCAACAATATCTTCTCTTTCAAGTCGTTTTACAGCACGCCACATTGTTGTACGTGGCATCAGGAATTTCTTGCGTAATTCACTTTCGTATACTTGACCTCCTTTTTCAGAAATAAATGCTACAATATCCTTGTCATCTTGACGTAATTCGGGTTTGAGTTTGTAAATTGTTTCCTTGTCTGGAGAAATGTAATTATTATTTGGAATTTTATTTGAAGACATAATCATGTTTGAGGATCTTGTTTTTTTCATGATTATGAATACAGTTGTTCCTGCTACAATAATGCTCACTACAATCAAAAGAGAAATTGGTAAACTATCAGACGAACTCTTCGGTATGGAATTACCACTAGTTTGTTGTTCTTGAAGGGCAAGATTCTTTGCGGAGTTGGCAAGGGATTCAGCATCAGAATATTTTCCCTGATTGAAATTTAATTTAGCCTCATCAAGTTTTGCCAGTGCCATAGGAGTTTTTACACCTGTAGAGTTTATAGCGCTAATAAAATTTTCAGCTTTTTGAATTGCTAAATTAGCAGTCTGACTTGTTCCAAATATACCAAAAACATAATTAATTTCTGATGAACCGCTTGGTAATGATATAAGAGATTGATCGTCAATTACTTGCATGTTTAATGGAGAGGCATTCATTCCCACAATTACTGTGTTTTTTGGTAAAAGTATAGAATAATCAATAGGTGAATCTACATGAAAAGTCCAAGTCTTTCCATTCTTTGAGATTAAATCCTGGGTATCATAATCTACCTTAATAGCAGAAGATCCTAGAGTTTCGACTGTTACAGCATTTTCATTTACTTTACTTGAAAGTAATGTTCCATTTTCATCTTGTACAACAAGATTTTCAATACTCTTACCATATAGATTCAGAGTAAAATCAGGGGATTGTGAATCCACATCAGTTTGATAAAAAATATGAGTAGTGCCATCTGCATATATTGTAAGATCAAGAACTTTTTGGCTACCTATAGCATACTGGACAAAGGAAGAGAGAGCAAGTAAAACAAAGCATGCCACTATAACTGGGGCTCTAACCATTGTTGTGAGAATACAATTGATCCTTACAAAAAGCATTCCTTCCGGTAATACTTCCTGTACCTCAATCACTTGGTATTCCTGAGGCATTGCTAATACCTGAGGTTGAATCCCTGCATCACACCTTGGAATCTTTGGAATTCTTGGAAGAATCTTATTCCCTTCTCTGTAACTCTAAATAGCCTGTTTCTTTCAGCTTTCATTGATTCTACCAATCCTGCATCTATCAATTTCTGGCATTTCTCAAGCACAGCATAATGTGATAGATTTGCCCTTCGGGATATGGCAGATACAATTACTCCTTGTGTTCCGCCATCCATAGTTACACCAAGAATATCGGCAATGATGCCCATTTCTGACCTGTATTGTTGTTTTGACATGGATATGTTATGGAATCAATGTTTTATCAGGGACAGCATGAAATTCCATAGCGGAACACATAGCGGAACGGCTGTTTCAGACGTGGAAACAGCTAATTTTTCAATTATTGAGAAGCGGGGGAAGATAATCAAGTAGAGATTTTATACGGTAAAAAAAATAAAAATCACACTAGTAGGTGGACGCATTGCTACTGGAGATGTAGACGAAGGGATCCAGCCAGCAACAGAATAAATCTAATAACTTGGAAAAATTTCATTTGCCTTAATTTTTTATAATTTCGTAGTTTTCTTTTTGATTAGTTCTACAATTTCCAGCTTTCGTTTTATATCCATATTTGGTTCCATTGTAACATAGACAGTCTTACGTTTAGGATAGATGACAATCTGAGTAATCTTTTGACGTTCAATATGTACATAGTTTACAGGTCCAAGACTCTTGTCGAACTGTTGTCTAATTTTCCTTCTCATGGCAACCTGCTTACAGAAGTGTTCTTCTTCCTTTTGTGACTTTAATGAGGTCTTGCCTTCCTTCATTATAGCTTCAGATATGTTGCCCTTTAGATCTATTATTGCTGCAAATCGCATCATTGGATCTAATCCTATGATGTCCTCGACTATTAGAAGTAGATTGACTTTGTTATTTTTCAAATGGCTTGAACCAAAGATTTCGTTCTCTAAATATATCTCAATCCAATATTTTTATGGGTTTTTGATTTAAAATGAGTAAAGATTTAGCCAGGGTACAGTTTTCATTTATTAACTTTTTATATATTAAAAATAACATACTTCCATAAGCGACATGTTTGACAAGTTCCGAAAGAAAAAAGACGAGTTTGAATCTATTTCTTCAGAACCGAAAGATAATGTGGCTGATTTATCAGGCAAGACTTTCCAATACGAACCAGATACAACTACAAAAACATCAGAAGTCATGGAAGAATCCCATTTTCGCCCTTCAGAACAAGTAAAAATACCGGAACATATTCAACAAACTCGTATGAGTACATCAGGCGAGGATATAGGAATTAAGGCATTAATGGATAAGAGAACTAAGTTAGAAGAAGCAATTGACTATGTAGGTCTAATGATTAAGGACCTTAAAGACAAGCGAACTAACCTAGAAAAAAGCATAGAAGATGAATCAGTAGATATCAAAAATCTAAAGGAGAAACTTGTCAAAGTAGGTCAATACATAGAAGAAGAAAAACAGGGCATTAAGACATTGCAACAAAAAAGAGGCGAGGTTGAGAAAGAAGCAGATGATGTTGCAACAATGATCACTAATCTGCGGGAAAGGCTAATCAGTATTGATCAAGTTGTAAACGAGGAAGGTAACAAGATTGCAAAATTCAAAGAGACTCGACCAAAGACAGAATCTTCTCTAACCTAGAATGTAAAACTCTCTCTTACTAGTACATCTAGATTTTCCTTTATTTCATCATCAGAGGATAATGAACCAAGATCTCTTACTAGTACTTCAGTTGCAAGACATTGGTTCTTGGAATACTGATAGTAACAATCCAGTTTTTCCTCATATGTTTTTGCACTATAGTAAGTAGTCCAGAAATTTTCTGTGGAATGTTGAACGTATAGGAGGAATTTTTGAATTATTGATTCAATCTTTGGGGAAGGATTGTCTTTTACCAATCCAATTAGAATCTGTTCCAACTTGCTGTCCAAGTTTGATTCATAAATAAGCTGATATACATCCCCATCCTTTTTCATGAATAAACTACGTCACAGTATCATAAAAGCTTTCATAGAAATTTTAAGATATTTCAAAAATCATGTAACAACTTTGATTATTTGGATAAATTCAAAGTTTTAACTAACAAATTATACATAAACTTTAAATATTTTACTCACGTACTATATGTCCCTATCAAAGGACATCCTCCCTGATAGGAATCATGCAGGTAACATGGGATGCTGCGAAGGTCCAATCCTTCCACGTCGAGTCCCTAGGTACCCCCGAAGGAAATGATGACAAAGGTCATCAATGCTTTGAGTGTATCACACTCACCATGTGTGGCCTCCACACTCCTGCATGATAGCATTTTTTCACCCATAACAAAGATTAGACAAAACTATGGAGATTTTTCAAATGCATTATACAATAATGTCTAGCCTTTGGATTATCTAGAAAGATGCAACTTCAATCTAAACGATGGATATGGTATTTGTTACCAGCCCAGATTACTGCTCAAGGATTAAGCACAGTAATTCCATTATACGTAATCTTTCTTGGAGGCGATATAGGTGAGGTAGCTATTATAGCCGCACTCCAGAGTGGATCTGTAGCTATAGGATCACTTGCTTGGGGCAGAATAATTGACAGGTTTCATGCTAAAAGACCAATACTTGTTCTTTCATTCTTTTTTGTTTTACTTTGTAGTATTGGGATGTATCTTACTAATTCAATTTACATCCTTTATGGATTAGCAACAGTTCTTGGTTTTTTCTTGGTGGCAAGAAGTCCAGTGACACAACTTCTTGTAATGGAATCAGTACAGAAGAATCTCTGGAGTTGGTTATTTGCACGGACCTCAATTATCAGCACTCTTGGAATGCTAGTAGCTATGGCAATCGGAACAGTCGGAAGTTTTTACTTTGATCTGAGGCCATATTTTCTAATATGTGCTGCATCAAGTGGTGCGGCTATGGTTTTGAGCACGGCTGTAAAAGGCGATGGAATCCATCTTGAAAGAAGCAGTATTGCACATTCTTTACACGGTTTACGTTATTCAATTAGCAATCATCATTTTGTCTTTCCAAAAGCCTTGGAAGCATATGATTTTAGACATATAATCACAATATTCAAAGGTAGGATTAGTCATGAAATAGGCATATTTTATCTAGCTTCGTTCTTTTTCTATTTTGGAAGTAACATTTACTTTACTGCATGGACGCCATTTTTGAAAAATCAGAATTTTTCAAATTCAGATGTATTTCTAAATTACATGATTCAAATGGCTACTATGTTATTGGTCTTTTTCATTGCTCCAAAAATAATATCAAAGTTTGGAGAAGAAAGATCAACAATATTGGCATACGTACCACGAATTTTGGCTGTAATGATTCCTGCTATTTCATTACTTTTCATGACAGGAGCTTCGGGTTTTCCAATGACAATATCATCTGCTTGTCTTATGGTAATCGCATTTTCAATTTTCAGCACTTCTAGTTCAGTGATATTTTTCAAGAGCATCCCCCAGGGATTTGAAGGAAAATATCTTGGAGTAAATAGTGCAGTAACAGGAGTAGGAATATTTGTTGGTTCACTTGTAACAGGCGAGCTAACAAAATTCCTAGGATATGCAACTATGTTTCTTTCTGCCTCAGTTATACTAGTAATATCACTAGTTCTATTCCAGATGTACTTCCGCTACAAACTATCACACAAGATAGTCTAGACGTAACGGGCTGAGGAAGATTGACTTGCAGGCATGGATGGCAGTTTGTCGTTGATTGCTGCCTCTGCGACTGCTGAAGCTTCTTGAAGAATCTTTTCTGATTCTTCACTTGTAGCCTCTGAGTCAATTCCAAAGTCACCACTGTGGAATGTATCTGTCATAAGACCACCAAGCATCTCAGTCATTCCAGTTAGCTCACGGTCAGCTTCTGGCATGAATCTAATAAGCGAGGATCTTAGGTTCTTCATCAGGCCTATTGTTGGCATGATGGTTACCACGGTGTCTCCTAGGTCGTGGAATGTGCTAAGTCTAAGCTCAATCTGTTCTAGAGCAATTCTAGCATTTCCTAAAAGCTTTGTTACTTTTCTAACTTCAGATAATTCTTTTGATAAAACCTTACTTGTAGCAATATCATGATTTTGTGTTGCAACTACAATTCTTTTGAATAGTTTTTCATCTCTTTGTTTTAGCTTTGTAATCATTCCATCAAGTTTTCCAATTTGAGTCTGTAGTCTTTTTATGCCAGTCTCAAGTCTTGGTTTTAACGCACCCTTTGGCTTTATTACATCATTAAATTTTTCACCAATGCTTGGTGTTTGTGGCTTTTGCCAGTTGTTTGCAAATGTTGTCATGGTTACCACTAAAAAAGTTGATTTTTAATTTCAGGTGTGAAATCCGGTTCACAGTATGCTAAATTTAGCTGACAAAACCTCCCATTTAATTCAGCATACGCTTTGTTTCAATTTTTAATAAAAAACCAAAAATTCGTGGATAACCTCGATTGGATACATCCTACGCTTAATCCCCGCACAGAGACTTATTGCATTATCTGAATTGCAGTATTTCTCTGTGGATGGATTTTCTTTAGGTGAATCGCCAGTGCTTGGTTAGACGCCTGTGATTCACAACAAAGTGGACATTGTTCCATTTTATTTAATGCGGATTCTTCAAAAGAAATGTATTTAAGGTTTTGCTTCAGACTGCTAAAATAATTTTGTAGTAATTTTTTTCAAAAATAATTTTGTAGTAATTTTTTTCAAAAATAATTTTGTAGTAATTTTTTTCAAAAATAATTTTGTAGTAATTTTTGAAATAAATTAAAACGTCATATGAGAGGAAACAACTAAACAAAATTCAGAACAGTCATTGATAAAAAATAAATTGTTTTGAAAAGAATACAATACATAAAATCTAATATTCATATATTATTAGTACAAATATTATAATTTCCATAAAATTCTAATTAAATTTTAATAAATTATACAATTCCTCCTCATAGTTAAACCTTTTTATCTATGTTAACCGAAATTCTTATAAGATATTATATGGCTCGCGAATCTTTTGGTGGTGGTGGACGCTGTCCTCGTTGTGGAAAAGGTCCAATGGTAACCGATAACACTACAGGAGAAATGTTTTGCGGAGGTTGTGGTTTTGTACTTACTGAGCGTGTAGAAGAATCCGGTCCTGAATGGAGATCATTTTCTAAAGAAGAACATGAAGATCGAAGTAGAACTGGAACTCCTACTTCACTTGCAATGCATGATATGGGACTTGCAACAATAATTGGCCCTGCTGACAAAGATGCATCCGGAAAACCACTTTCTGCATCCATGAAAAGTACAATTGAGAGATTGAGGACTTGGGATAGTAGAAGTCAAGTTCATGAGCCAGTAGATAGAAACTTTAGACAGGCTTTCAGTGAGCTTGACAGATTAAAAGACAAGCTTGCATTATCTGATGCAGTAATTGAAAAGACTGCTTACATTTACAGAAAGGCACTTGACAAAGGCCTTGTAAGAGGTAGATCAATTCCAGGACTTGTAGCTGCTGCATTGTATGCGGCATGTAGGGATACTGAAACTCCAAGAACACTTACTGACGTTGCAAATGGAATCAACATAAAACGAAAGGATGTTGCAAGATGTTACAGACTTTTGTTACGAGAGCTTGATTTGAAAATGCCAGTTGTTGATCCGATAAAATGTGTTGCAAGAATTGCAAGTAAAGCAGGCTTGAGTGAGAAAACAAAAAGAAGAGCTCTGCAGATTCTAAAAGATGCTGCAGAAATTGAAATTTCTGCAGGGAAGGATCCGATGGGACTTGCAGCTGCTGCATTATACCTATCATGTGTCATGAATGGTGAAAATAAAACACAAAAAGATGTTGCCCAAGCTGCTGGAGTAACCGAAGTAACAATCAGAAATAGATACAAGGGCTTGAAAGAATCTCTCAAGCTCTAGATTTTTTGTAAAATTATCATTTGAATTAAAAATTTTATAAAATTAATTTTTACTCTACAGTATTTTGAAATTTAGTGGGCGTGGCCCTTGTTCGTGGACAATTAAGAGATTTCCTCTTTTTATCCCACCCAAGTGGGATTCTATTATTTCAGTCTACGGAGCCACGCGCTTTTAAGCAGTAGATTTTGCATCATTCTGCATTATGTGATATAATACATCATCATATTTATGATTTCATGTATATTTTTTCATGTTTTTATGATATTTTATTAAAATATTATAGAAAATTCCAGTATAAGCTACAAACACAGTATCAACATTACATGCTTTTTTGAAGATCTGTCAATAATGAATGATTTTAGAATTTTATCTTCGACAAACTAATCTGGTACAATGTACAAATTCAGATTAGATGAAACTCTCTGGTAAGGTTGCAATTGTCACAGGTGGCAGCAGGGGAATTGGAAAAGCTACTGCAATGTTACTTGCACAGCATGGTGCAGATGTTGTAATTACATCAAAGAATAAGACATGTCTTGAAAATGCAGCAAGAGAAATGAAAAATGTCATAGCAATTGCAGGTGATATTAGAAAGACTGCAGATGTAGAAAATGTTGTAAAAAACACTCTTGAAAATTTTGGCAAAATAGATATTCTAGTAAATAATGCAGGTATTTTTCCCAAGGTAAAACCCCTACATGAAATTTCAGAAGAGGAGTGGAATGAAGTAATTGATGTTAATTTAACTGGGCAGTTTCGTTTCACAAAAGCTGCAATACCACATTTGATGAAAACAAGCGGTTGCATTGTTAATGTTTCATCAGATGCAGGACTGAAATCATTTGAGAATTTTGAGGCAGATGCATACACTGCCTCAAAGGGAGCATTGGTCTTACTTACAAAGGCGTGGGCAATAGAGTATGCCAAATATAAAATACGTGTAAACTGTGTTTGCCCTGGAATTGTGGAAACCGACATGACACAGCCATATCTTGGAAATGAAATTGATAGGGCGATGGCAATAGCAGAGCATCCAATTGGAAGAATAGGAATGCCAGAAGATGTTGCAAAGGCCATACTTTATCTTGTCTCAGAAGACTCGTCATGGATTACTGGTGCAATTTTACCTGTAGATGGCGGTATCATCACGAAATAATTATACTAATAAAATTAATAGAACCTAATTCTAGGATTATAACGTGACCCCAAAGAGGAAGAGCGCACTTAAGATAATCATCATGCTTTCAATTATTTGGTTTGCTGCTGCATTACCAGTACCTTTCATATGGTCTAATCCCAGTCCACAGCAATCTGAACAATTCAAAACCTATTTGGAGATAGCTGCCTTGATTTCCATACCATTTATTGCAATGGGCATTGCCTGGACCCTCAAACCTGAACTTACCACACGCGGCTAGCCAAGAAACTCTACTGCCCCCAAGCCCTCAGGTGTCGTTTTAATCCACCTAGTCCTTCCGACCCTTTCAACTTCTATAAACTTCCATTCGTTTAGAAGCGGCTGGATTATGTTTTTGTCAAGACTTGCAAATCTGGCTTGCTGAAAGTTCTCTTCCCTTGCATTAACTACAATAATCTTTTTTTCATAAGCAATCTTTGCCATTTCTTTTTTAGTGATCTTTCCCCCATTTTCTTGTATAATTTTCAGGGCTTGTACTAGAACTGGTTTTGGGGTGTGGATTTCATAGGCCGGTAACTTGACAACTGACTTGAGACCTGATGATAGTTGTTCCCCTTTTACGCTGGAATAACTTTCTGGCTCTGCATAATATGGTGTAAGTTTTGTCTTTCCCTGAAACATCATGCATGCCATCATGCATGCTATTGCCTGAATTTTTGATCCTGAAGAACAATTTACAAAAATATCATTGCCTTCCTCTTTTTGTACAATTTCTTTTAGAGCTCTTAAGATCTTGAAAAGATCAAATCTGTTAGAGTGTGCAATTTGTACTTCGATCTTTTCTTTTTTTAGCTGAGCCTTGATTTTTTCCATGAAAACTTGAGCTCTGTCCTTTGATGGCTCTGCATGCATTAGAAGCCACACCCTGTCTGCCTTCATCTGTTTGGCTGGAATTGCAATCCTGTCTATCTCAAAGCCTACAGGGGCTACATGTACTCGAAGGTTTACTATATTAGTCATGTTAGTATGTTTAGTTATCATACTATGGTAATATTATATAATAATTGTGCCTTGTATACACAGACATGCAACAAGTAACTATACAAGAGATTGAAGTCTCTGTTTATCCCAGAGTAAGATCAGTCTTTGAGAACTAGTTCATCCAGGGCGTAGTCTCTAGATAATCAATCAAATGAACCATCTCATCAAATTTTGTCAAGACTGCAGTGACTGCACGAAATTCTTCATACAGCATTTGCTCCTCTTCTTTTGACAGGATTTCGTTTTGTGCGGTATCAAAGAACTTGTCTTCTTTGGACAAATGATCGTCAAGATATATTGCATATGTCTTTAGATACCTTGCAACTGGTTCTCTTTGATCTTGTCCTTGCTTCCACATTTGCAAGTACTTGGAGACATTAGCTGCAATTCTTCTTCCAAATTCATGTTCAATCATAAATGCTCGGATCTCTTCTTTTAGGGAATCATAACTTGCAACACATGGGAAATATTGATCTTCTTCTCTGGAATAATGTATTGTATCCAAAAACTCTGACATGATCCAGACCATTTTTTCAATGTCATCAAATGGAATATCTTCTTCGGAATAGAGTTTTGTATAACACCTGACAACTATTTTTTCTAATCTTCGTATCTGCCTGTGATCATTTCGCAGTACTTCACTCATTTATGATACTTACGGATTTACGTTAAATAGGATTACCTTTTTTGGATCATACTGTATTATACCAAAGTGTGGAACTGATTTTCCTACTCCATAATATCCAGCAGGCCCACCAAGTCCTAGTCTGATAAAATAGTCTGTTTTACTCTGTATCTCAATCTCTTTGCTTTCCAAGACATGTCCTGATATTTTTTCTTGTTTTGGTTTTAGATTAGAGTAGATTTCTCTTGTCTTGCCATCTTGATGAGATATGGCCGTTTCCATGTGTTGATGCCCACACAAAATAACATGGTCTTTAACGTGGTTTTTGACCTCAGTAAAAGCAGAAGATGCTGTATAATGATATCCATGGTAGCTGAAAAACTCAAATCCTTCATCAGTTAGCCTTTGCCAGTTTCTCTGGTATAGCCAGGCTTCGTCCTGGGCGTTTTTAGGGGTTATTTTTTGCGGGTCAAGTGGTCCCCCATGAACACAAAATAGACCATTTTTTGTATCAACATATTCCAAGTCTCCAAATGTTCCGTCTTTATTTTGTTTGAAAAAAGATAGATCTTCATCAGTTAATCTTTGATGTGCATCCATACTTTCAAAGGAACTTGCGCTAACTTTTTTGCCGCTCAAGAATCCTTCATCATGATTTCCTATAACAGAATGAATTGGATAATTTTTTTGTAGTGTTTTTAATTTTGAAATTACTTCTCTTGGGTAAATGCCTCGTTCAAGCAAGTCACCTAGATTTATGATTCTGGAAAAAGCGCCATATTTTTTTACAAATTCTTGACTTGATACAGTATCAATTATGGTATCAAGTGCATTAAGATCAGCATGAATATCAGAAAAGACTAGGTCCATGGAACAATAGATTCTTTGGCCTAATTTGAAATTATTTGTATTGTACTATTTCAATAATGATAGTCTTTTGAGGTACATTTTAGGCTGGATAGATACAACTGGTTCTAGGATTTTAGAATAAGAAGGTAAAAGTTAGATCTTAAATAAATCAAGGCATATACAATTACCAAACATAATAGCTTGCATCCTCATCATATCCTACCCTATGAGGATGCAACCGTTTTGTTATTCAGAATCAATTTTTTGAATAGATTCTTTTGGAATTTGTACATCCCGAAATGTATCAGGGTGTATAATCTTGGCTAGAATCTCAAGACCTGTTACAGTCCTTGGACCTGGTTTTGAAAAATATTCATTTGCGTTTACTGCATAGACCTGTCCTTGTCTTACTGGTTTTAGTGATCTCCACTGTATGTTTTCAAGCAGTTTGTCATATTCAAGAATGGTTCTTCGCATGTCAAATCCACACGGCATTAGTACTATGATATCAGGATCAAATTGTACAATCTCGTCAAGTTCCATCCTTCTTGACTTGTCCCCTGTTGAACTAATTCCGTTTGTACCGCCTGCCATATCCACCATTTGGGGAACCCAGTGGCCTGCTGTGTATAATGGGTCTAGCCATTCTATGCAGAGTACCTTGGGTCTTGAAATTTTTGCTGTATTTTTTATGTAGTTGATTCTCTTTTGCAACTTTTCCACAAAGTCTATTGCCTTTTCTTGTCTTCCTACCTTTTTTCCTACTTCGATTACATTTTGTAGTATGTCATCAAGATTTCTTGGGTCTAGAATTAGGACTTCGGGTTTTCCTCCAAGTAATGTTACTGCTCTGTTAATTTCTCTTGTATAAGGTGAACATACTTCGCATATTCCTTGTGCTACAATAAGATCTGGGTTTGCATTTTTTAGAACTTGCTCGTCTAGGATGTAGATGTCTTGTCCTGATTTTACTAGTTCCACTACTGTATTATCAATTTCGTGGCTAGACATTTTATTTGGATCAAATGATGCATGAATTACTTTGGGTTTTGATTTTGCCTCTGCAGGATAATTGCATTCATGTGTTACGGCTTGTACTTGGTCTTGTACACCCAGTTCGTATAACACTTCAGTTGCACTTGGGAGAAAGGATACAATTCTGTATACCATTATACCAAGATGTACTGTACATTCTTTAAAATCTGTTTATAACGAAGGGTATTTGGTAATAACCTGTTATTTTATTATGCGTTTCCAGTGGAAATTTTATCCGGACATAAAATTTGAATAAAAAAACATTGGGTGATATAGTAAGAAAAGTAGAACAAAAAGAAAAGTTCTTTAACAAAAAATCCTTCCTAGACACGCTTTCTTATTCGGAGAAGATCATAGGACGAGAAAAGCAGGTTGAGGAATTGATAACTTTTCTTCTTAGTTATAAGAGAGGATTTGTCGTACCACTTGTATCAGTTTACGGCAGAAGTGGTTCAGGAAAGTCCACCATTACAAGATTTGTTTGTGAAAACCTTGAGGGAGTATCACCATGTATAGTAAACCTGCGTACAGTCAAGACCATTTTTGGTTCTACAAATCTCATTTTGGGTGAGCTAGGTGAACCTAGTCTAAAAAATTCTCATGGAATTAACATGGCAATATCAAAGATCAAAGAAGCAATCATTTCCAAATTGACAAGAGAGGGCAAAAATTTCCTTGTTTTAGTTTTAGATGAGTTTGATGTGTTATTTTACAACAAGAGGGAAAGACCATCTGATTTTGTCTACAAGCTCTTGGTTCTAGAGGAGCATCTCAAGAAGAAAGGATTGATGATGAGCATCATTTGTGTATCAAATAATGCCTTGTCTGAATACGAACTTGATGATAGGGTACGATCAAGAATCGGTTCATCTGATGTATTTTTCGAGCCATATTCAAAAGAAGATGTAGTCAAGATCATATCTGAAAGGATAAAAAAAGCTCTCACTAACATGGTGGATAAATCCGTGGTTGAATATTGTGCAGAGATTAGTTCACATGGACATGGAGATGCAAGACGTGCAATTGATCTGTTAAGAACTGCGGCTGAAATTGCTGCTAAAAATGAAGAAAAAATATCACAGTTACATATTGACAAGGCATCGTATGATCTTCAAAATAATAGAATAGTAAAGATAATTTCATCAGCAACACCTCAATTCAAATTAGTTTGTGTAAGTTTAGCTAGAGTGAGTTACTTGACAGAAGAAGTTTGGCACTCGACTTCTACAATTTATAATCAATATAGAAAATTATTGCCAAAAGAAGTAAAACCGTTAACGTATAGAAGAATTTCTGAACTCTTAACGGAGATTGAGAATACCGGAATTGCTGTATCACAGACTGCTTCAAAGGGCAGATACGGATATGGAACCAGATACAGACTTACCATGGCGCCTGGAATACTTGGGAGTATAGTAAACAAGGGCGCATGGATAATGGTACAAGAAGAAAAAGCAGATCATGAAAAACTTGTACAAAGTTCATTATACAAGCATCCAGGCTCTGATCCTATGGCTGTATTGGCTAAATCAGAAATAGATACTAACTGGAAAAAGTATGTTGGAGTATAGTAACAATTTGAAGGAAGATATCATCCACAATATATATAAAGTATGAAAAATATAGAATTTTTGTAAATTCTGTAAAAATTGCAAATTTATACAAAGATGAAAAAATGACAGATGAGCAAGAAATTCTAAAAAAACTTCTCGTGGACGAGAAAGACGTAGTGAAAGAACTAGTTTCTTTAGTTGAAAAGGCAAAAGAGATTTTTGTAATAGAGAAATCCTCAGGAAAGATAATTTTTAAAAATTTTGGCGAATTAATTGATGCACAAAGAATATGTGCACTACTTTCAGGAAGGTATTTTGCATCAAAACTTGGAATATTAGAAGATCATTCTCTTGGTGTCACTGAAATAGCAAAAGAACTTGGTAGACCAAAGACAGCTTTATCAGGACCCATAAAAGACCTTACAAAAAAAGGATTTGTCATACAACTAACTACGAGGAAATATGCTATAGCTTATCATAGAATTAAGGATATTTTTGATGCTTATTTTAAATGAGAATGTTATGAACAAAGAAAAAATAAAAGAAATTATTCAAATCGCTCATGAAGTAGTAAATGACGAAGAAGAGCTGCACAAATTTGAGACATTCAAAATTATTTTAGAAAAGTTACTAGAGGATCACATAGTTAATTCGGTACGATACTTGTCTCAAGGTACACAACCAGTAGGTACACAACCAGTAGGTACACAACCAGTAGGTACACAACCAGTAGGTACACAACCAGTAGGTACACAACCAGTAGGCATTCTTGAACTTACTACAAAATGTAGAATTACTGTAGAGGAATTCAAAAATGTATTCTTAATCCGGGACAAAAAAGTCGAGATAGTGCACCCTATTGAAGGAACAAATCCTAAGAAGATGATTATTGCAGCACAATGCATTTTGGCTGTACATGAAGTTGTCTTTGGTCAAGAATGGGTTCAATCTGACATGTTGACAAATTGTTTCCGTGAGATAGGAATTAAAAATCCGGGACATAATCTGGCCGCAAACATGAAAAAAAATTCAGATTTATTCCTAAAACGTCCTAGTGCACAAGAATACAGGCTTACAACAGATAAAGGACGCATTTCAGCATTTGAAACAATTAGAAAATTAGCGAAGGGAGAAGATCTCACATAACATTAGATCTGTTAAACACATTATTCAATGATATTTCAAAGATCAAGGATGCCATAATGAATCTTCAAAAATATAAATCAAATCAACATTACAAAAAATTATATGAAAAAGAAGTAAAAAATCTTAATCGTAATTACAAATTTTTCAAAGCAAAAACTAAGCAAATAAAGAAGGACACATTACACAATAAAATAGTACAATTAGACCCACTTATTGATACTGTGATTTCAAATAAAAAACATGATGAGAAACTAGATGCAATATCAAAATTGGAATTCTTCTGGCCCGATTTAGAAATTGAGTTTCATGATTTAAAAAATTCTGAAAAAAGCCTTGAAATCCCAAAAGAAATTCCAATGAATGAACAACGCCTAGATCTTGAAGAAGCAATAAGAGATTTTGATAATGGATGCTATCTCTCTAGTTTGGTTTTATGTAGACGTGCATATGAAGGATGTCTCGTTGAAGCATATCGATCTATGATGAAGACCGATCCTCTAGAGGATGTAATATGTAAACATTGTAAATCAACTATTCGTGCAAAATCATACATGGGGATAGGTAAATTACATCATTGGGCAATTGAAAATAAATTGATTACTGACAAACTAAAGCAAGTTGGATTTCTAGTCTCTGATATAGGTGCAGGTGGTGCTCATCCACCATTAGAACAATTTCAACGAGATCCAGAAATTGCAAAATTAGGTATTACTGCTGCAATAACTCTGATTAAGCAAATTCATACAAAAAAATGAATCCTTTCACAAATTCTAATAAGTGGAGTATAACTAAGAACTGATTATCCATGGATCAAGAGATACAAGAAAAATTTGAGAGTTTAGAAAATAAAATTCTTACATTGGAGAATGAAATCAAATCTCTCAAACAAATCATGTCACCTATTTATCAACAGTCACAAAACACTGATAGTAACTTTTACATTAAGATTCAGGTGCCAGAAAAAATCATTGATGATGTTATTAAAATGGATGAACGTTTTCGCTTTCCAACATTGTGGTATTTTAGTACAAAGCAAATTATGTCAATAAAAGAATTTTTGAATGTATGTTCTGAAACAGGTTTTTCACTTAATCCAAGTTGGCTTCCTAGTACTGGAGGGAATTTCAATAATAGATTAGTGAAAGAAGATAAAATGTTTCGTAAGGTCAAAAAAGAAAATGGTGAACAAACGTGGGAATTGACAGATATGGCGAGACTAAAAATAAAAAGGAAGATAAGTGAATTTGGATCCAAAAATTGAACCTATATCGACACTTACCCCCTGACTCGAACTAAAATCAGTCTATCATGTTTTAATGGGGAACTAAACCAACTGGAGCAGATTCTCAAGGGAATTGAGTAGGGAAAATGTGAAATTCACAAGGCTATAACAATCAGTTGTTCAGATCTCCACTCAAAACTTAAGAATAACTCACTGCTCGATGAGTCTTGTTGGCTAGTTTCAGTGTCATAGGCGGTACTTCTTCTGAAGATCTTGCAAAAAAGATAGCTTCAAAATTAAAATCAAAATTCATCAAATGTGATCTACGAGTCTTTCCTGATGGGGAAAGTAAGATTACGTTAGAAGGAATTCCAAAAGGAAAAGTAATAGTTGTACAATCGATTTATCCCCCAGTTGACTCCAACCTAATTCGGGCACTGGCTTTGGTTTCACAGGCAAGAAAACATTCTTCCCAAGTTTTTGTAGTGATTCCATACCTTGGATATGCAAGACAAGATAGAGCATTTCTCCCAGGCGAAGTAATTACAATGGAACTTGTTGCAAAAATGTTCAAGGCGGCAGGAGCCTCCAAGATTATAGTAGTTGACATACATAGCATGATAGCTCTTGACCATCTGCAAATCCCTGCAACAAATGTAAGTGCAGTAGGAGAGCTTGTCAAATATTTTAAAAAATTAAGACTCAAGGATCCTCTAATAGTTTCACCAGACAAAGGAGGAATAGAAAGGGCAAGAAACTTTGCAAATATTTTTGGTGTTGATTTTATTGCGCTAGAAAAACACAGAGACAGAAAAACTGGTGAGGTTACAATCAAGTCAACAGATCATCATGAGGTGAAGGGAAGGGACTTGATCTTGGTCGATGACATGATTAGTACTGGAGGTAGTATTATGAAGGCTGCACAATATTTGAAAAAACAAAAGTGTGGCAAGGTCTATGCCTGTTGTACGCATGCATTATTGATTGGAGATGCAGAGAAGAAGATCAAAAAAGCTGGTGTGACAAAAATAGTCAGTACAAATTCAATTCCGTGCAAGACAAACAATGTTGACATTTCGCCAATAATTGTAAAGGCCCTAGTCTGAATGTTACAAAGCTTCTTTGTACTACAAAATCAATATGAAGATCTTGCAAGAGATGAAGTTATTTCAATATCAAAAAGCTATGATCCTAAAACAAATTCAAGATCAGAATCAAGACTAGTCATACTAAAATCAAAAGCTCCATGGAAGAAAATTGCAAGCAGAGCAACATTTGTCAGAACTTGTGGAAATATAGTAGATACTTTTGATGATATCTCAAAGATTGATCCACCCATACCAAAACCTCTGTCGTTTGTTTGTAGGACAATAAATCTATCATCAAAAAAGCTAAGCTCGTCTTCATTAGAAAGACAGGCAGGAGAAGTACTGAAAAATAGATGGGGCTCCAAAGTATCACTTTCAAACCCTCATCTTACAGTATATCTTATCATTACAGATTCAGAACAGTATATTGGCTGTGCAGACTATACCATACAGCCAAAACTGCCAACAAAGGCAATCAAGCATTCCCATGAATTAGACTTGAAGCTTAGCAGATGTATAGTAAACCTTTCACAGCTAAAAGAAGGAAAAACACTTTGTGATCCCTTTTGTGGCACTGGCACAATTTTGCTACAAGCGGAATCAATGGGAATAAAGTCTGTTGGAATTGATTTTGATAAAATAATGTGCAATATCACTAGAAAAAATCTTGCTGTAAATGGATTCAAGTCAAAGGTGATAAATTCCAGCTATAATGAAATACAAAATATCAAGAACAAAATAGATGCAATAGTAACTGATCTGCCTTATGGAATATCATCAAGGTCATCTGTCTCTCCAAAGAAACTGATCAAGGATTTTGTTTCAGTAGTGCCAAAGAGAAAAAAGCTTGTAATAGTATACAAAAAAGGTCTAGATGTGGAAGAAATAAGCAAAGCAAAGAAATACGAGATCTATAGGCATAAGAGTCTGACGAGGGTTATTGCTGTAAGATGAAACTAGTATTTTTGGGAACATCAGCCGCACAGCCAACTGCGGAACGCGGTATGACCTGCATTTGCCTTGTTCTAGACAGAGAGATTCTGATGTTTGATGCAGGAGAGGGCGCACAAATTGCATTTCAAAAGTCAAAGCTTGGCTGGAATAAAAAAATCAAGATCTTTGTGACTCATTTACATGGAGATCATTGTGTTGGAATTTTGGGCCTCTTGCAAACAATGTCATTACAAAACAGAACAGAATCTGTTGATATCTATGGCCCAACAGGAATTGAGGAATTTATTGCAGCAAATCTCAAGATACTAAATTTTGGTCTGACTTTTCCTGTCAGAATAATTAGAATAAAGGAAGGGCTTGTCTTTGAGGATTCTACGTATAGCATTAATGTCTGCGAAGCAGAACACTCGATTCCAGCATATTCCTATCTCTTTACTGAAAAAGACAAGCCTGGTAAGTTTTACCCAGAAAAGGCAAAGGAACTGGGCATTCCAGAAGGAAAACTCTGGCATGAACTCCAAAACGACAAGGAAGTAAAAGTAGGAGAGAAGACAATCAGACCCTCAGATGTCATGGGAGAAAAGCGAAAAGGTAGAAAGATTGGCATATCAGGAGATACAAGACCCACTCTAAAGCTTGAAGAATTCTTCAAAGATTGCGATTACATGACATTTGATTCCACATATTCTGATACGCTAAGAGACAAAGCTAAAGACAACTATCATTCTACTGCAAAGGAAGCTGCAGAACTTGCAAAAAAAGCTAGAGTTTCTAATTTGATCCTGACACATTTTTCAGCAAGATATGAGGATGTTGAAGATCTTGTCAAGGAAGCAAATACAATTCATGATTCAGTAATTGCGGCAAAGGATCTTTTAGAAGTAAATATCAAATGAAATGTTTGAACAAGTAGCAGACAGATTAAAGAAAGCAGAAAAAATTGTATTTGTTACAGGAGCAGGAATTTCCCAAGAGAGTGGCATTCCTACATTTCGGGGAAAAGATGGCCTTTGGAGAAAATATGATCCAATGAAGCTTGCAACAATAGATGCATTCTATGAAAACCCAAAACTAGTTTGGGAGTGGTATGACGAAAGGAGAAGAAACATACTTGCAGCAAATCCAAATGCCGGGCATTTATCTATTGCAGAACTTGAAAAATACAAGCAGGTTTTTGTGTTAACTCAAAATATTGATGGACTGCATCAGAGGGCAGGAAGTACACAAGTCTACGAACTTCACGGAAGTATAATTACAATCAAATGTACTGTTTGCGATTTTAAGGATAAGATAACAACTGGCTTTTCCCAACTTCCTCCACTTTGCAAGTGTGGAAATATGTTGAGACCAGATGTTGTTTGGTTTGGGGAACCGCTTTCACAGGGCATATGGCAGTCTGCAATAGAACAAGCTAGTTCTTGTGATGTAATGATTATTGTTGGAACTTCACTTGCTGTATCACCAGCTAATCTCTTGCCTGTATATGCGAAACAAAATGGTGCAACAATGATTGAAGTAAATATAGAGCAAACACCAATGTCGCAAAGCATGGACGTCTCTTTACGCTCGTCTGCTGCAAAGACACTTCCAGAGCTTGTCAGTATAGTATCATAGATAATTTCTAGGTAAATTTCAGATTAATTTCATAAAGTTGAGAGAAACTCTTGATTATCCATTACTGAGTGATAATAATTTATAATAATTCAAGTATGTTTATCAAATAAATCATACAAATTATTAAATAAGATGATAACATATAAGAAACAATGCGGAAAGATGCAAATTATGACAAATGAATTTGCGTGACCCTGCGAAAAATAGTATATAGTTAAGTACAAAAAATTGTACGAATGACAAGAGAATGCTTTTGTCTATACAGGGTCACGCCGTTATACCCTTTTCATATTTTATAAAATTCTAAATTCCATTCAAGTTATACCAAATCTGCTTTTTTGACTTATTTTGATAATATGCCAGTTATAGTAGAGTTTTGCGCGTTTGAAGGAGCATATGCAGATGCATGCAACGTTCCATAAATTGCATTATTAATAGTCATTTCAATTATGTGTGGCGTGTTTGGAACATCTTTAACTTCAGCTGTGAATTTTGAAGAATAAAAAGTGCCAGTGAATAAAACAGTATCACTGTTTCTCATTGTAACCGTTACTGATTTTGTCTGCCCAGATGAATCATCAAAATTTAACATTGCATTGTTTCCTTGATTTACCGTACTTAACTGAACTACACTATAGTAATCTGGCAAAGTTGGTAAGGATGTACCACGATCTCTGGAATAAGGAATTATTTTCAAACCATTTGAAGGATTTACTGCTGGAGCATCAGGTTTTGCTGTAAGTGTTGTGACTTGTACAGGATCACCAACATTTAGTGAACATTGACCAAGTTGAATTACATGAGTAATCTCCTTTTGTCCATTTACACTTTGAGCCATTGCAGGGATGGAAATTTCACATGTGTTACCAGTCTTTTCAAAAACTTGACCAGTATAATTTTGTTGATCTACGTATTTTGCAGGAAGCTGATAGACAGTAGTTGGAGCATTATTATCCAAAATAGTAAAGTTTGCACTTGAAGAGGAGTCAGTGGACGAATTTGTATCTAGGAATTTTCCACCCATACTTACCTCCTTTATTGCTGATTTGGAAGCATTGATGGCATACTTGTCGCTAGTGGCATGATCAATTTTTTCCTTGACCGTATCAAGTGATGGCATATTTTGGAAAAGCTTTGATGAATTGGGTATCAAAATAACTAGTGTGACCACTATAATGCCAATTATGATTAATTTACCTATCAAACGATTGTTTGTTTTAGGATTTTCATAAAAAAGTAGAAATGTATACTATTTGAGTAAGTGTGATAAATTTATCCAGTTAATTCCGTTGTCTCAGGAGCTAGCCAATCAGATATTTTGTCAAGATCCTTGGAATGAATGATTACTTTGATGGGGCCCATTGCAGATTCTTCAGCTTCTTCACAAATTGCTATTACATTCACAAATGCTGCCTGCTTATTGAGATAGAACCAAGTGGTATCTCCCTTTGTATTATAGCGCATTTGCCTTCGGTAGACTCGATTAGCCCGATGTTTTTTAATTGTCTCCTGAATTTTCAAGAGGGATTCAAGTTCGTTTGAAGTTGCCTTTATGCTTCCTTCTTTATACTGATAATCATTACTTTCAAACACTTTTGATACTGCAAGCCTTACCTTGTCTGGATCTTCTGAGGGATTAACTGCTGCATAGACTTCAATCTTGCAAGCAACTTTTGGAGTTCTCAATTCATCCAACCTTTTATGACATCATATGCAGTGTTAACTAACTCTTCAATTGTCATATTGTTGTTAGAGATTGTTTCGTCTGCAAGAGCGATTGATTCGCTCATACCAACTCCAATCTCTCTAGAATCTCTTTTTGTAAAGTCATCACGATCAGATGGCGCATCAGATCTGCCCCTTCCTGTAAGAAACTTGTATCTAGTATCACCAGATGCATGTATGGCAAGAACTTTGACTGTACCAATTTTTTTCAAGACATTGACTTCTGAAAGTGATCTTACTCCATCAACTAGAACAACATTAGATTTTGAATTTTGAATATCATTTTGTATAAGCTCTGCAACAGCTCCCGGACCATTCTTTTCTCGTAGTTCAATCATTATTTTTCCAAGATTAGCCCCGCTTGGTTCAATATTTCTTCGTGCAGCTTCGGCCCTAACTGCATCACCCATTGTAATTTTATCAAAACCCTTTGATTTCAGACCTTCAGCTATCGTGGTTTTTCCTGCACCTGGCATCCCCGTGAGACATATAATGAGTTTAGACACACTCACAAACTTCATCTTCCAGTCTATGAAGCTACCGGAAATCATTATAGATACTATAATCTGAATTCCAATAATGCGTACTTTTGTTGCTTTAGAGATTCATGATGAAAAGGTCTTGAACGCAATTGCCAAGACCCAATCAGATTTTAAGATAAAGGCAACTCCTGTAAATAAACAGAACATACATTTTACATTATTATTTTTGGGTGATATATCAGAAGAAGCTGCAGAAAAGATAAAAAAAGAATTGTCTACAATTTCATTTCAGCCAATCGAAGTAAAATTTACCCACATGGGAGCATTTCCAAATCCGAGATTTCCAAGAGTGGTTTGGATAGGTGTAGACGATGTAGCTGCAAAGAAGCTAATCGAGCTTGCATCTCAAGTAGAAAAAAAATTAGAGCCGCTTGGATTTAGATCAGATAAACCGTTTAGGCCACATCTTACAATATTTAGAATCAAAAACAAGGTAGACATTTCACAAACAATAGACAAATTCAAGGATGTAGATTTTGGCAAAGATGTGATAACAGAGTTAAAGTTCAAGCAAAGCGTCTTAACTCCCAATGGTCCCATATACTCTGATCTACAGGTGATTTTAGCTCAATGAAAGTTTTAGAACAGGCAAGGAAGATCACAATTCCTACAAAACAAGAAGAAGTGAAGATTAGAGTGCTTGCAAATAATTTACTTGATCTAGTAAAGAAAGAGGCTGCCAAGTATCCAGAGGTTGTATCAGTTGAGCTTGGTGGATCTTATGCAAAGGGAACCTGGCTCAAGGGCAAGCTGGATCTTGATATTTTTGTCAAGATAAAAAAAGAGACCGAAGTAAAGCAATTTGAAGAGATTGGAAAGAAAATAGGTTTTGCTTCTATGAAAAAATTCAGTCCTTTTACTAGATATTCAGAGCATCCTTACGTAGAGGCAGAGGCACAAAAAACCAGAGTAAATGTTGTTCCTTGTTATGATGTAGAGATAGGACAATGGAAGAGTGCTGCAGATAGATCATCATTTCACACTAGATTCATCCTTGAGAAACTAGATGCTGAGAAAAAGAATGAGGTGAGACTACTCAAAAAGTTTCTAGGAGGAATCAATATTTATGGTGCAGAAATCGCCATGGAGGGATTTGGTGGATATGTAGCAGAGGTTTTAATATACAATTATGGCAGTTTCATCAAAGTTCTAGAAGCCGCTGCAAATTTTACTCGCGGGCAAGTAATAGGAAACCCTACAAAAAAATTCGAGTCTGCCTTAGTGTTGATAGATCCTATTGACAATAATAGAAACCTAGGTACTGCAATTTCAGCACAAAATTTTGGAAGATTCATAATTGCGGCAAGATCTTTTCTAAAAAAACCATCTATTGTATTTTTTAACGGTAAAAAATCTCTACCAAACAAAAATAATCTAAAAAATGTCATCGTTGTGAAATTCAATTACAAGTGGAGAAGTCCGGATACAATTTGGGGCCAAGTAAAAAGGGGATCTACTGCACTTGCAGGTCAGCTTGAACTTGGAGGATTTCAGATATTACGGAAGAGTGCCATAGTAGATGAAGAAACAGAAGAAGCTGCGATGCTCCTTTTGTTACATTCCCCAGTGATTGGAAATATCATGTTAAAAAATGGTCCAGATGTATTTAGGAAATCAGAATCAGAGAACTTTATTTTACGAAATTCCAAGAACAAGCTAATATGGGTTGATGATGAGGGAAGAATTTTGTCCTTGCAGGAAAGAGAATTTTATGATGCAAAAAAATTCTTACAGTCACTTCTGAAGAAAAATCTCTCAAAAGCTGGCATACCAAGTGGAATTATACCCGACATGAAACGCGATTTCAAAGTAATAGAAGGCTTGCAGGTGACAAGCAAATCCATTAAAAAGGCTCTGATAGAGTTAACCTCTACCGATGAACTCATCTTTGGTTCCAATAAGTAATCTTGTCAAAGAGCCGTATTCTCTCATCTTAGGATATCCAAAGGCTACAAAAGGTGAACTTACAAAGAGACTCTCTGAACTAAAAAAACTCGGTATTACAGGAGTATCATTTCAAGGTGAGACAATTCTGAATAACATCCATGTCCTGGGCAAAGGCTACGTAGGAGTTGTAGTCTTGTCAAGATTACACAAGAAAGATGTAGCTCTGAAGATTCGCAGAATAGATTCTAGCAGACCAGAGATGAAAAGTGAAGCAAAACTTCTAAAGCTTGCAAACAAAGTAAGTGTAGGTCCAAAGCTGGTAGATAGTAGCAAGAATTTCATAATCATGGAGTATGTAGAGGGCAAGAAAATAACCGATTGGGTAAGAGAGCTAAAGGGTAGGGGGAGTGCTGCAAAGCTAAAATCCGTCGTAAGACAAGTTCTAGAAGACTGTCATACTTTGGATAAAATTCATCTTGATCATGGAGAGTTGAGCTATATACACAAACACGTCATTGTTGGAAAATCTCCATGCATAATTGATTTTGAAAGTTCCAGTACAAACAGAAGAACTTCAAATGTTACATCAGCTACTCAATCAATATTCATAGGTTCTGCTCTTTCAAACATAGTTAAGAACATCATAAAGATACCAAACAAGAAAAAAATGATAGAGCCTCTCAAAAAATACAAGCACGATCAGTCAAGAGAGAATTTTGATGAGATATTAAAGATGCTGGGGTTGTACAAGAGTTGAGTGTACAAGACATCAAGACAAATGCACTAAAGATTTCGCTTGCAGTGATACTTTCTGCTTTTGCAGTAGAATTTTTGATCGGAATTTCTTCTAACAGTCTAGCTCTTATCACAGACAGTGTTCATGCAATATTGGATTCTATTGTAACTATGGTTTTACTTGTGGCCACAAAATGGTCTACAAAACCACCGGACAGGGAGCACACCTATGGTCATGGGAAAATTGAAACAATGGGAGGTTTTGTTGCAGGAATCATAATTCTCATCATCTCATCGTTTTTCATTTATGAATCGATATCAAGATTCCAAGAACCAAAACCGACGGTTTTGCCCGGAATTCTTGCAATCATAGCGGCAGTCTATACCTTGGGATCCATTTTCTTCAGGATAGCAATTCTGAGAAGGGCCCTTGAGAAAACAGACGGTTCCTCACTCAGGGTAGACCTTTACCATGCCCTCATGGATATGGGTGCCACTTCTGTTGCCTTGGTTGGAATTGTGTTTGTAATCATGGGATTTTATCAGGGTGACTATATTGCAGCATTAATTCTTGGAGGTTTGCTTGCTGCTCTGAGCTTGAAACTAATTCACAGAAGCGGTCTTGAACTAACAGATGCAGTTCCTGCAAACATGGTCAAAAGAGTACAAGACATTGTAAACAACACAGCAGGAGTAATGAAGACAGAATCTGTTCAGATACGCAGATCAGGTAGTGACATCTTTACGGAAATTACAATATCATTGAGTGCTGCCTCAAGTTTTGAAGAAGCCCACAAAATTAGTGCGAATGTAGAAAATAATATCAAAAATGCCATAGCAAATTCCAATGTAACTATTCACTTCAAGCCAACTTGGAAAGATGTACCGGCAGATTACATCATAAACAATGTTGCAACTTCAGTAAAAGGAGTAAAAGGAATTCATAATGTAAACTCTTTTTCTGCAGAGAATGGGATCTTCATAAGCTTACATGTAATGGTTGATCGAAACATGTCACTTGAAGATGCACATGGAGTATCAGATGAAATTGAATCTCAAATAAAAAAATCAGTTGCGAATGTAAATCATATCACTATACATCTTGAACCATACGTTTCAATTCCAAATAGCATTCCCATAGAGGATATCACAATAGAAGAACAAGTTACCAATATAATAAAAGAATATTCCAAGGTAAAAAAAATTGGTCGAGTAATAACATTACATCTACAGGATATATTCAAAATTGATATTGATTGTTCATTTGAAAAAGATCTTACTATTGAGGAGGTTCACGATATAGTCTCAGAGATAGAAAACAAGATAAAAAATCAGATAAAAAATGCCATAATCACTATACATCCAGAGCCAAGCTAGATGACAATCAAGAATGCAATAACATTTCTTCAAAAAGATCCAGAATTAGCTGCCATCATCGATAGTGTTGGAGATTATACATTAAAGAGGAGAAATCACCATTTTTCTGTTCTTGTAGAATCAATAATTTCTCAACAGATTGCAACCAGTGCAGCAGAAGCAATTTTTAAGAGATTCAAACAACTATATCCAAAATTTCCAACTGCGTCTGAAATTCTTGCTACAAGAAAATCAAAGCTTCGTGTAGCTGGCCTATCAGGTATGAAGATCGAATATCTAAAGGATTTAGCAAGACATGTAGAAGAAGGAAAATTAAACATGAAAACACTTTCAAAAATGAATGATGAAGATGTAATTGCTCATCTAACTCAGGTCAAAGGGATAGGTAGATGGACAGCTGAGATGTTTCTTATTTTTTCCTTGGGAAGGCAAGATGTTTTTCCTGTTGATGATCTTGGTTTAAGAAAAGGAGTTCAAATACTATTTTCTTTGCAGGATATTCCAAAACCAAAAGAGGCTGAAAAATTAGGTGAAAGATGGAAACCGTACAGAACTATTGCAACTTGGTATCTCTGGAAGAGTCTACAAAAATTCAATAAAATTGGATGATTGTTTACATGATTGAATTATGATCATATTTGTCAGGTTAGAATCAAAATTGTAATCAATCAAACTGACAAGATTTCTTACTAAGTGTGGAGTCATTTGTCAAAACAAGCGATTAAGTATTGTTCTTTCAATGTTTTATCAACCTGAATTAATATGACTACTGTTCTTGAACACTTTCCAGAGGAATTCAAACCAAGAGAAATACAAAAAGAGA
>JAHEXH010000021.1 GCA_023252235.1 Nitrosotalea sp. | reverse complement strand
AGGACAAGCTGGTGCATCATTTCCTGGATTATTTGCATCAATGGCAAGAGCATACTTGACAGAATTTAATGCAACAGAAGAAGACTTTGCTAGAGTTGCAGTAAAGAATCATGACAATGGATTTTTAAATCCAAAAGCTCATTTACAAAAAAGGATCACAATTGACGATGTAATGAATTCTGCAGTTGTTGCAAGTCCACTAAAACTTTATGATTGTTGTCCTTTCTCTGATGGTGCAAGTTCTGTAATTCTTTGCTCTGAAAAATTTGCAAAAGAAAATGGTAATGACTACATTGAAGTTATTGGTTCTGGCAGAGGTGGTTCACCTGCTGCATTACAAGGTCGTGAACATTTGACTACAATTCCAAGTACAAAGATTGCAGCTGAGAGTGCTTATAGAATGGCAGGAATTACTGCAAAAGATATTGATTTTGCAGAAGTACATGATTGTTTTACAATTGCAGAAATTGTTGATACTGAAGATTTAGGATTCTTTGAAAAAGGAAAAGGAGTTCAAGCTGTTCGTGAGGGCAGAACGAAATTAAATTCAGATATTTCAATTAATCCTTCAGGTGGTCTAAAGTCAAAAGGACATCCAATTGGAGCTACAGGTGTTGGACAAGTAGTAGAAGTATTTGATCAACTAACTGGTAGAGCTGGAGTACGAACTGTCAAAAATGCAAAAATTGGCTTAACTCATAATTTTGGTGCAACTGGAGCTAGTTGCGCTGTTCACATATTCCAAAGTGTATAAAATGTCTGTAAAAGAACAACTTATTGAAAAAGCAAAAGAAGGCAAAGTCCTTACTCACAAATGCACACAATGCGGTAATCTACATCTCTCTAATGTTTACTACTGCCAAAATTGCGGTAGCAAGGGATTCCAAGATGAGATTTTGGAGGGTACAGGTTCAATAGCCACCTACACTATAATCACAGTTCCACCAGCAGGCTTTGAAAAATACACGCCATATGCCTTTGTTGTATTACAGCTTGATAAGACTAATCTGCGGATTTCTGGATTTATGGCAGGAATAGCGACCCCTAAAGATCTTCCAGTTGGAACTAGAGCAAAAATCACTGGTTTTGATGAACGTGGCATTATCATCGAAAAACAGTAAAATTATTTGTTTGAATTATTAAAAAAAATCATAATCATTTCTTAATAATTTTGTAAATATGATTATTCTGATGTCTGTAGAAATTACATGTGGTAAATGTGGAGAAAAGATCACTAACATGAAAATGCTAAAAGCTATAAAAGATGTGATGAATCCATATAATGGAAAGTGTCCATCATGTGGACAAAAATTATCAACATCTGAATTTTCTCTAGATGTACAAGAAAACTGATCTACGATCTAAAAATCTTTATAAATTTTTATTTTTTTGTACATTTGTAATATTACAATAATATCTAAATTTTATTTTAATGAGAAAACCGATCTAAAAACAATCTAGTCATAAGTCTTATTTACTCCTTTTTTAGTGAAATAGTATGGAATTAGATGAAGAATTAGATGAACTAGAAGAGCCAAAGCGAAGCGGAATTCTTCAATCTACATCCAAGCGTGTACGAATGATCTTTTCTGTAATGGCAAGCCCAAACCGAATAGATATTCTGAGAATTTTAAATTCAAAGGGTCCATTAACATATTCTGAATTAAAATCCCTAGCAGGATTCAAATCCAAAAAAGAGAGTGGCAAATTTGCATATCATCTAAGAAAATTATTGAGACAATCTCTTGTAGCACTAAACAAATCTGAAAGACGTTATACAATTACAAATCTTGGAAAACTTGTCTTAAGCTTGGCAAGACAAATTGAAGAACGATCAATTATTGAAAGTGGAAAGATGTACGTTAGAACATCACATGAATCAATTGAAGAATTCAATTCCCACAAAATTATTCAATCACTCGTACGTGAAGGTAGTCTTCCATTGGAATTGGCTCAAAAAATTACTGAAGAAGTTGAAAATAGAATTTACAAATATCAAACAACCTATCTTACTGGATCACTTATCAGAGAAATGGTAAACTCTGTTCTTTTAGAACATGGTCATGAGGAATACCGCAATAAACTAGCACGCCTAGGCATGCCTGTATATGACATTCAAGAAATGCTCACAAATCTGGATAATGTAGATAATGGCGCAGAAGGCTTACTTTTCAATACTGGTCAGAAAGTGTTTGCAGAACATTTACTCACAAATGTATTGCCAAAAGATGTTGCTGATTCACATCTTTCTGGTGATATGCACATTTCAAATCCAGGAATTTGGTCAATGATACCTGATACCATATTTGTTAATGTAAAAGAACTGATTGAAGATGGAGTTATTCTTGGTGGAAAATATCTTGATGTATCAAGAATTACATCTTCAAAATCAATTGATGATCTTACATCTTCCTTGTCGATAATCATATCATTACTCTCCAAAGAAGCTTCGCAAGAAATTGTACTTGATGGATTGATTCCACTCTTTACAAAACATTCAAAGAATATTCCAGAACTTGAACAAAAACTAACAGATGCCTTTGCTACTGCATCTACCACATCAAAATACAATAGAAGAGCCACTAATGTTTCAATTAGACTTCAGTTAGGTGCTGATCTAAAAATTGTTAATGCAATAATTAATGCATACAAGAATTACACAAAGATAACTCCAATTCCAAAAATTGGGTTGATTATAGATTTCGATAAAGGAAAAGTTACTGATGTTTCCGAAGCATTAGCAGAAATAATTTCGATTGGTGGAAAAGTGATGTTTGCAAAAAGTGAAGTGTCTAGTTATGGCATTACAAATGGTACAACTAAAAATTCTGGCCCACTTGCAATAACACTACAATCTGTTTCAATCAATCTTCCAAGACTTGCCTTTGAATCCAATAAAGACGAAACCTACTTTAGAGCAAGACTTGCATTACTTATGAAACCTGCCTTATCTTCTATGGCATTAAGAAAGAAAGATATCTCTGATCTTACTAGAAGAGGATTAAATCCAATTCTTGCAAAGAATACACAATACATGCAAAGAAGTTCTGTGTCACTTATTGTTAATCTTGTAGGCCTAAAGGAATCTGTTTTCAATATTCTTGGATTCCAAGATAATAAGGAAGGAAGAGAGATACTCAATAAAGTAATAGAAACTGCAGTTGATATTGCGGCTAAAAAAGGTAAGGAACTCGGTGATACTGTGGCTATATCCATGACTGAAACTGAGGGATCTAGCCGATTCGCAAACCTAGATGGTGAGAAATATGGTAAAAATTCTGCTCTTAGTTCTATGGATAGTGACTCTTACTCACAGGGAATAGTTCTTAACGCCTCTGAAATAGGTGATTACACAAGTAAAACCGAGATTATATCTGAATGTAATAAACTATCTAAACTACTCAATGGTGGTTTACTAGTCAGACTTGATATTGATCAGAACGCCTCTCAAATTGATATCAAAAAATCAATTGAGAAAGCAGCAGAACTAACATCTTCATTCAAACCTGTAAAGAAAGTAGCACTCTGTGGTGAATGTGGATTCAAAGATGAACACTTTGTAGACAAGTGTCCAAAGTGTAAGTCTTCATATGTAATCTGAAATTCGTAAATCAAAAACTATCTTCGATCATTTTAGAAAATATTTTAATCAATTTTAGACATATGATCATAGTTCTGAATATATGACTATTTGATCAGAACAGTTATCGCTCTAAATTAATGACTATATTGACTTCTTTAAGTGTCTATATACAAGATCATAAACAGTATGAGCTAACAAAAATTCACTAACGGCGTACTGTAAATTTTTCATGCGATCATCGTACTGAATTCATGACTGTTTGATCAAAAAAACCATTACAACATCAATTGGACCGTTGTCAATATTTTTGAACTGAAATTTCAGAAAATACTGCCAAATCATTTATACCGTATTCTTTCTACCCTCTTACGGGGAGATTATAATTGGACAAATCACAAATAGAAAGTACTATCAATGAGATCCGTAAGCGCAGTGGCGCTGTAACGGCTTTCAATCAAGATAAAATTTCAAACGCTATATTCAGAGCGTTGGCAGCCACCTCTAAAGCCGACCGTGCGCTAGCCGATCAACTTGCAAATAAAGTCGTGCAAAAATTAGTCGAACAAGGATTCACAAGTTCTAGAACTCCTACCGTTGAGGATATTCAAGATATTGTAGAATCAACCCTTATTGATTGTGGTAACAGTGACATTGCAAAGGCGTATATCGTTTACAGACATGAACGAAGAAAATTAAGAGACGAAAAAATGAAAGTCTTAAACACAAAATCTTTAGATACTGTCTCAAAGAATTTTGATCTCAATTGCTTGAGGGTATTAGCATCTAGATATCTTTTTAGAAATAGTAAAAATGAAATCACTGAATCTCCAACTCAAATGTTTGAAAGAGTAGCAATTCTAGTTGGAATTGGCGATATTCTATATGATGCGCAAGTATTTGATAAATCTGGAAATATCACCCAAAATATTGAGGAAGCACATACATATCTTGAGAAATTAGACAATTTTGATTATAAGTTCAAGATTGGAGAATACTTTCTCAACAAGTGGCACTTTAGATCTTTAATCAATCACTATGTAGCACTTGCAAACAAAGGCCAGATGAAAGTCAGCTTTAAAGATCTTCTGACACTACTTGCAGCCAAAAAATTTGATAACTATGCAGACAAGATTACAGAATATTTTGAATTGATGACTGCACAAGATTTCCTGCCAAATTCACCAACAATGATGAATGCTGGTGGTAGATTGGGTCAGCTTTCTGCATGTTTTGTTCTTGGTATGCCCGATGATATGGAACAAATCATGAAATCAACTTCTGATGCAGCACTGATTTTTAAATCTGGAGGGGGAGTTGGAATCAACTATTCTGATCTTCGTGAAGAAGGTGATATTGTTGCATCAACATCTGGTGTAGCATCAGGTCCAGTATCTTTTATGAATATCATCAATACTGTAACTGAAGTTGTAAAACAAGGCGGAAAAAGAAGAGGAGCTAACATGGGAATCATTGAAGCTTGGCATCCTGATGTTGAAAAATTCATTACAAATAAAACTGAGCCTGGTGTATTAGAGAACTTTAATGTCAGTGTAGGCATATGGGAAGACTTTTGGAATGCACTTGTAAACACAGATGATGGCAAGTACATGTTAC
>JAHEXH010000015.1 GCA_023252235.1 Nitrosotalea sp. | reverse complement strand
GGAGCAGGACGAGTTTACAGTTTCTCAACTTATTCATTAGCTTCAACTCCTGATGGATTGGATATGGCATATCGTGCAGGAATGGCCTTGAAAGATATGGAGTTTGTTCAATTTCATCCAACCGGAATACTGCCATCAGGAATTCTAATTACAGAAGCTGCTAGAGGTGAAGGAGGTTATCTGATAAATAAGGACGGGGAGAGATTTATGAAAAAATATGCTCCAAACAAGCTTGAGCTTGCTTCAAGAGATGTTGTTTCTCGTGCAATGATGACAGAAATTAACGAAGGTAGAGGCTTCAAAAATGAGACAGGAGTGGAATGTCTAAAACTAGATTTAACACACCTTGGTAAGGAAGTAATTATTGGAAAACTTCCTGCCATCAGAGAAATCTCCTTGAAATTTTCTGGTGTAGATCCAGTAACTGATCCAATTGATGTCCGACCAGTATGTCACTATATGATGGGAGGAATTCATACAAACATAGACGGTGCAACAGAAATACAAGGAGTATGGGCAGCTGGAGAAGTTGCATGCAATAGTGTTCATGGGGCAAATAGATTGGGAGCAAACTCAACCTCAGAGTGTCTTGTTTGGGGAAAAATTACCGGAGAGTTGGCTGCAAAATATGTTCTAGATGGTAAATCCCAACCTCCATTTCCAATGCATTTGATTGCCACTGAAGAAAAAAGAATCTATGATGGAATCTTTAGAGGAAGTGGAAGTGTAAATCCGTATGAAGCGCGTCAAGAATTAACTGATATAATGAATTCAAAAGCGTACGTCTTTAGAACTGAAAACGATCTAATTGAAGGATTAAAACAAGTACGACAATTACAGCAAAAAACTTGGAAGCATGTTGATGATAAAGCTAAAGAGTATAATACGAACTTTACAAATGTCATGGAACTTGATTCCATGTTCCGTGTTGCTGAAGTTATTCTTATGGGTGCCATTGCAAGAAAGGAATCTAGAGGTGCTCATGCAAGAGTTGACTATCCTAATAGGGATGATAAGAACTTCTTACACCATACTCTTGTTTACTATGATACAAAAGAGCCTGTTCTTAAGACACATCCGGTAACTATTACTAAATACAAGCCAGTGGAGAGGAAATACTAGTGGCAGAAAGATTGTCAAACCGTGAAGGCATAAAGGGAATGGCAAATCCAACTCGATATGGAATAGAGAGAGTTGCATATTGGCTACAGAGACTTACCGGACTTGGTTTACTTGCTTATTTGATAGGTCACATTTATGAAACAAGTACAATTGTTCATGGCAAAATTGCATGGGACAAGATGTTGGAATTTACACAGACTACACAAGGACACCTTTTTCTTACATTAGTAATTGGCATGTGTGTTTTTCATACTGCAAATGGAATTAGAGTAATGCTTGGCCATGGAGGTATAGGCGTTGGAAAACCTGGACAACCAGAATATCCATACAAGGCAGCATCACTTAACTATAAACAAAGACTTTGCATCTGGGTGTCTATTGGGCTTGCAGCTCTTGCCATGATGTATGGAGCATCAGTACTGTTTGGTGTTTAAGATGCGAGAAAGTATTATCATGAAAATACATTATGGGACAGCACTAGGAGCTGTAGCACTTGTAGCTGTACACATCTTGATGAGAATGACACAAAACTTTGATCAATCTTTACAATACCAAAATGTGATTGCAAATTATCACTTTCTGCCATATGCATTGATGTTAGAGGCTGTGTTGATACTATTGTCAGTGCATGGTTTTAATGGTCTTCGAGTAATTCTCTTGGAGTTAAAACAAGGATCAACTTATGAAAGAATGGTTAACTATGGCTCCATTGCAGCTATGGCAGTTTTGATTGCTTATGGCTCAAGAACTATATTGATGGCGGGAATGGGGATTTCTTAGGCATGGCAGTTGTAACAACTCCTAAACCATCCGAAGAATTAATCTCTATCAACAAAACATTAGATCAAACAAATACTATAACTCTAAGAATAGCAAGATCAAATCCTGCAGAAGGACAAGAGACTAGTTACTCTGAATTCAAAGTTCCAGTCAAGAAATGGACTACAGTTTTAGAAGCAATCTTGTATGTAAAACAAAATCTTGATCATGCTGTAGCAGTAAGATACTCTTGTAGACAAGCATCATGCGGCTCGTGTGGAATGAAGATTAATGGAAAACCAGGACTAGCCTGTTACACAAAGGTTTCAGAATTAAAATCAAATGTTATCACAGTTGAACCGATGAATAACTTCCCAATAATTAGGGATCTTGCAGTTGATTTTAAACAACTAATCTCAAATCACAAAAAAATGAAGCCATTTATCATAAGAGAAGATTCTGAAGTGACTCCTGAATCTAAAGAATTTATACAAACTCCAAAAGACCTTGAAAATTTTCTCCAGTTCTCCTATTGTATAAAATGTGGTCTGTGCAACTCTGCATGTCCAACGATGGCTACTGACACCTCATTTATTGGTCCACAGGGACTAGCACAAGCTTACAGATATGTAGCAGATAACAGGGATAAAGGAAAAGAAGACAGACTGAAAATTGTGGATGATTCTCACGGAATTTGGAGATGTCACTTTGCTGGATCTTGTAGCCACGTCTGTCCAAAAGGTGTTGATCCTGCAATGGCAATACAATTGCTTAGAGGATACATGTTAGGATTTCAAAAATAATTTTTTAAGGCTTTTTAGGATTTTTACTAGTATTAACTTGATTGTTTATGGCCTCTGCCATGAAATGATTTGAAACATTTACCTTTACATCATTGATACCATCTATCTTAAGCAAGTTGTCATGTACATCCTGTGCAATCTTAAAACCAAATATTGCTGGACAAAAAGGACTTGTCAAATGCAGATCGATTTTAACTTCAGGTCCAATGATGTCGATGTTGTCCACTAGCTCAAGCTCCATTATTGAGACATTAATTTCTGGATCAACTACTTTTGTTAGCTCATCAAAAATTTGTCTTCTAAGGTCTTGAGATGCCTGCGACATAAATCAAAAAAGCGTCTATGCTATATATAACCATTCTAATTCCTAAATTGATGTACAGATCAAGATTAGAAGGGAAATTAGATGAAAACACATTAGAATTTCTCTCCTCAATTTCTGATGATTTTCAAATTGCTTTGTATGATATTTTAGGAAGTCAAGCTCACACTTTGATGCTCTTAGAAAATAAAATTATTACAAAGGCTGAAGCAGCAAAAATTCTTTCCGCACTTGAGAAACTTAAAAAAGAAAAATTCTCTGAGAAATCAGAAGCTGAAGACATCCATGAACTAATTGAGTCTCTAGTGATAAAAAAGGCCGGAAAAGAAGCTGGTGGTAAAATGCATACTGCACGCTCAAGAAACGACCAAGTTACACTTGACATACGCATGAAGATACGTGATGATATCAATATTGTCTGTTTTTGTCTAAATGAAGTCATTTCTACACTAATACAACTAGCAGAAAAATATCAAAATACCATGATGCCTTTGTATACTCATCTCCAGCAAGCTCAAGTTGGGCTATTCTCTCATTTTCTTCTTGCATATGCAGACGCACTTTTCAGGGATCTTGATAGATTTTATGTAACATACGGACGAGTCAATGAATCTCCTCTTGGTGCGGGCCCCGTTGGCGGAACAAGCATTCCAATTGATAGGCAATCTACTGCAAAAATGCTCGGATTCAAAGGACTTGTAGAGAACTCGATTGATGCAACTTCATCAAGAGATTTTGTGGCAGAATATGTGGGAAATTCCTCTATCCTTATGACAAACTTGAGTAGGATGGCAGAAGATTTTATCATATGGTCTACTTCTGAATTCTCTTTTCTTGAATTGTCCGATAAATTTACCTCTACATCAAGTATTATGCCACAAAAGAAAAATCCAGATATTCTTGAACTAATAAGAGGCAAAACTGCCCAAGTCATAGGATATCAGATGGCTGTATTGTCCAATCTAAAGGGACTCCCATCTGGATACAACAGAGATCTCCAACAAATCAAAGTCTCCATTTGGCCAACTTCTAAAATAATCATATCCTCATTACTTGTGGTCAATTCTCTTCTTAAAACCATGAATGTAAATGAGAAAAAATTAAGACAAGCAATAGACGGAGGATTTTCTATTTCACTTGATATTGCAGAACATTTGGTACGAAAAGGAATACCATTTAGAGTCTCACACAAAATAGTTGGGCATCTAGTCCAAATAGCAGCAAACTCAAAAAAATCTCTATTGCAGCTTTCTTTATCAGAAGTAAAAGAAACAATTCCATCTAACGAAATTGATGCAAAAGAGCTCTACAAAATTATTCAATCAACAACTCCTGAATCGTCATTGGAGAATAGAAGGTCACAAGGATCTTCTGGTAAACATGAGCAACAAAGAATGATTGCAGATAGAAAGAGGAAAATTCAGGCATATGTTGTAGGTACGGCAAAGAGAACAAACGAAGTAAGGGCTGCAATTGAAGGCCTAGAAAGCAAATTGAAAGTCTTGATAAAAAACAAAGCCTAAAATATATCAGAAACATAGAAAAATCGAAATTTTTACAGATAAAAATCGTAATTACTTGAATTTAATGTAGGAAACTTGACTTTTATATTTATTTTACTTAACATATAGGCAAATAACAAAATTTCGTGGATTACGTCTCAGTATGTATCAATTCGTACAACCGCAAACAAACAACCCTAACTACACTGCGGGTCAGACGTGGGGTGCACTCAAAAAAGCTTGGCGAGGATACAAAATCGCAAAGGTTCAGAGTGACAACACCAGAATGACCGAATATGCAAAGAAGATTAGAACACTTCAGCATGACTTGGGAATCAAGCAAGCAGAATTTCCAGAACTGAATCTAAGTAGTTAGAAATCCTCTATTTTTGAAGTTGTATGGCAAGTAAATGTCTTAACATACTTCATATCCTGATTAATTTGCTGATTTTAAGCGGGTTCGCGGGGATTCGGACCCCGGACAGCCGGATTAAAAGTCCGGTACTCTACCTGGCTGAGCTACGAACCCATAGCGAAGAGTCATAGTTGTGTATAATTTAGTCTTTTACAAAATTTTTTGAAGAAAAGAAAGCTTTAAACTCAGATTTTCTTCCACAATATTTTAACGCCCTTGTAGTATAGAGGGGATGCGGTTAATTCCAATCCTCGTAAAGCCCGGTCTAGAATGGGGCCCTGTCACGGCCTCGACGCGTGTTCAAATCCCGCCAAGGGCGCCATAAATTTTTCTCAGGAATCAGGTCAGAAACTAAATGTCAAATCTTAGGCGATAATCCAAGTTTTTTCATGACATCCACAAGTGTTTCCTTATTCGCAGCAGCTATGAACGAGATCCTCTTATCATAGCTTAATTTGGAATCAAGCGGCATACCGTTTTCGTCAACTACATATCCACCAGCTTCCAAAGCTATGAGATATCCTGCAGCAACATCTGTTATCCTTAGCTTCTTTCTTAGATCTACAAATACATCGACTAGTCCGCGAGCAAATATTGCAAGCTCGAGTGCGACGGCTCCAAAATGTCTTACATGGTTTGATGCTGAAAGAATTGGTGCTAATTGGGGTAGAGCATCTGGCAAAATTCCTGAAATGTCAACCCCGACAACGAAGTAGATTGGTTTTTCTTTGTGCACTTGAATCTTTTTTCCATTCATGTATGCACCATTACCTTTTGATGCAGAGTACAAATCTCCATGATGTAAATCCATGATGACTCCATCTGTAACAGAACTAAGATTATCTTCTGGTGCAAATGCAAGTGAGCAACAAAAGAAAGGTAATCCTCTGACTGCATTAGTGGAACCATCAATGGCATCCATTATTACAAATCCTTTAGGATTTGGAGATAACTCAACCATGCCGCACTCTTCTCCAAAAACAGTGCATTCAAAATTTATCTCTCGTAGATAATCAAGAACTGTCTTTTCTGCTACAATGTCAATTCGTCGTGAAATATCTCCACCTGCACCCATTCCATGATCTGCACCTGATTCCTTTGTTCCTGCAAGATCCTTTACGTTGTTATGTACTCTCTTAGCAGCCTCTTCTAAAATCTCGATTACTTTCACTAGTTTTTCTTTTCCAAGTCCTAATTTATTTTAAGTAATAAAAAACTAGGCTGAATGCATAAATAGCAAAAAAGTTGTGCCATTGTGTGAGTAGTAAAGACGAATCCATTTTCAGCAAGGAGGCTCTTCTGTCTACTAAACCTGGTAAGGACATAGTCAAGCAGGCGTTGTTCAAAAGTAAAGGATACAAATTATTTGACAAGTACAAAAAGGAAGCAGAGGATGAATTTCCAAAATTCACCAAAAGGTTTGCTGAAGATCTGCTAAAAGAAATCAAGTCTGACCCTAATCCCTTTGAAACCCAAGAAAAATTTGCTAAAGAAGTAGGTTCTACTGAGATAATTCTACAAAAATCACAAATAGATGAGGTTAAAAAAAGACTAGAAAATTATGAGACTCTACTAGATAGAATCTCAAGAATACTCAATTCTAATTTTGTTAAAATGACATTTCCTGTTTTTAGTGCATTATACGATGCTTCTACTCAATATTTTGGAGACACTAATGATAGCAAGAAAAAAATGGATATCATTGATGGTCATATCATAGCAATTGATCTAAGTGAACCAATGGATAGGATAATGGACAAAGATGAAGATGTAGAGTTTCTAGATGATTACAAGCTGATGAACCCATACATCTTGAAGCTTGCAAGAGACAAGATTTCTGTTGGTGGAAAAGAAGTTTTGGAAGAGTTTGAAAGGGGTTTCAAGGACGCACGAATAGGTCAATATATTGATTTTAAATTAAAAATGAATCCAAAGAGCATTTCAGAAGAAGAGATGATTCAATGTTACAAAAAATATAGAGCCGTAATGGGAACTGCAGGAAAGAACATGACTCTTGGCAGGTTCCCACTAGGAGAAATATTTTATCTTGGAATGGCAAAGGCTGCAGAATCCGTTGGATGTGGAAATGAAATTGAGGACTCTATCAAGAATAAATTTGTAAAAGTTCCTTCTTGGCCTCTGTATTACACATTTCTTACAGGTGATGTTCAAAAAGGATTTGAATTTACGATGAAGAAAAGTGATATCTACCTAAGTGAGGCACGACTTGCCTTGGAACTATTGCCAGAAAGTTTCTCACATAAAGATTTTCTAGAGTTTCTCTTTTTAACAGTAGAACATTACAACTTGTATTGGTTTAATCAACTTTCAAAAGAAAAATTATGGAAAGAATTTGAATCAAAAATTCCAAAGTGATTTGAAATGATGTGGTCTGACAAGTATAGGCCAAAAAATTTGCTTGAGATGGTTGGAAACGAAGAAGCAAAGGAATCTTTTGTAAAATGGCTTGGAAAGTGGATCAAAGGAACAAAACCTCTTCTGTTAGTAGGTCCTCCTGGAATTGGAAAAACTACTATGACTATCTTGGGTGCAAAGCAATTTGGCTATGATCTAATAAGTATGAATGCAAGTGATGTAAGAAGCAAGCAGAAAATTCAAGAAATTCTCAATCCTATTCTCGGTAATTGTGGTCTAATTGGAAAGCCCATGATATTTGTTGATGAAGTAGATGGAATACATGGAAGATCTGATTTTGGTGGTGTAGAAGCATTAATTGACATACTAAAAGAACCAACTATTCCAATTATCCTTGCAGCAAATTCTGATACATCTGATAAAATGAAATCCATAAAAAAAGTTGTAACTACAGTAAAACTCAGACCTCTTCCTCCGAGATTGATGAGATTATATCTTGAAGAAATTCTAAGACGTGAAGGCATCTCGATAAAAATTGGTAACCTGATAAAAATAATTATAGATTCACGCGGTGATATCAGGTCAATTTTAAATTCTGCTCAAGTATTGGCAGGCGGATTTGAACCTCAACTTGATAAATCATATCAAACTGCTAATGTGGAAGAATCAATAAATTCATTTTTTGCTGCCAAATCACTTGAAGAAGCTCAAGTAATACTTTATTCTCTAAGAATTGATCCTAAAGAGAAAATAAATGCGTTCTATTCAAGCATAATAACGAGTATTCTCCCAAAAGATGTTCTAAAGGAAATGTTGGATGTACTTTCTGAAGCTGATATGTTATACGGAAAAATAATGAGGCGCCAAGAATGGAGACTCTTGCGATATCTAGATAGTATTTTATTGAAACTATACAAGCAAGGAACTTCAATAAAATATTCTCAATTTAATCTTCCATGGCCTACTCTTAATAGAATTAGATGGGATGGTAGGGCAATAAAGGGACTAACTAGTAATCTTGCAAAACAAATGCACGTTTCACGTAGCACATTTTCAACCTTGTATTTGCCATATCTTCTATATTGTATAAAAAATAAATCTCTTGAAATGGACCTAAACGAGACAGATTACGAAATTGTACAAAAAGAACTGGAGATTATGAAATGAGCTGGCGTAGTATACCTATGAAATTTCCAGGAACTTGTCTAGTCTGCAAGAAAAAGATCGAAGTCAATGAAGTTGCCTTATGGGCAAAAGGATTGGGTGTCAAACATCAGGCCTGTGCAGAAGTTATGCAGCTAAAATGTGTAGTCTGTGGAGGTCAAGCAGGATGTCCTGACTGTGAATTTGCAGATAACTGTGATTTGAATAAAGTATCTCAAATGTGTATATGTAAGAAATGTAGTGACACAAAAGATGCTTTTTCACTCTACCAAAGTTCTGTAGTGAAACGATATCCGCTGCTAAACTTTAAAATCTAACCCTTCAGAATGAGAAATTGATGGCAAAGCCTACCACAAAGATTGCACCATTAGATCCAGCCTTTCATGGAGAATCAAACTATGAAGTAGGATTAGAAGATCTTCTTGTAGAGAAGAAGAACACATTAGCAAAATTAGAAGCCAATCCACAAACTAGTCATGAAACATTACAGTCTGCAAGGGAAGCACTCCAAATCATAGAAGGACTGTGGCAAAATTATCATATTGGAATGAATGTTTTCCGTAACGCAAAGGGTGGCCGAGATGGTATTCGGGAAGTAAAAACTGATTAAATTAATATAGGTTGTAGATAGCCTCTAATTCGAATCATGCATTCTGAAAAGATAAAAAATTTTTTACATAAAAGACGCCAGGCAGAACAAAGTGGTGGTGAAGAAAGAGTTCAGGGTCAACATGATAAGGGTAAGCTCACCGCAAGGGAGAGAATTGATCTACTGCTTGATGAAGGAAGTTTTAACGAAATTGATGCCATGACGACTCACCACTATTATGAATTTGACATGCAAAACAAAAAATTCTTTGGAGATGGAGTTGTAACAGGATACGGAACTATACACGGAAAACAAGTTTTTCTATTTGCTTATGATTTCACAGTTCTTGGAGGAACACTCAGTGAAATGGGTGCCAAGAAAATTACTAAAGTTATGGAACATGCTACAAAAGTTGGCTCTCCAATCATTGGAATAGTTGATTCCGGTGGAGCAAGAATTCAAGAAGGCATTCTAAGTCTTGATGGTTTTGCAAGTATATTTTATCACAATCAACTTGCATCTGGAGTAGTTCCTCAAATTACTATTAGTGTAGGACCATCAGCAGGAGGTGCAGTATATTCACCCGCAATGACAGACTTTGTAATAATGGCTGACAAAATTGCTACAATGTTTGTAACAGGCCCAGAGGTTGTCAAAACAGTACTTGGAGAAGAAGTATCTTTTGATGAACTTGGAGGAGCAATGTCCCATGGAAAGAACAGTGGTGTTGCACACTTTGTTGCAAAGAATGAATATCAATGCATGGATATTGTCAAGACACTTTTATCATATATTCCTCAGAACAGTACAGAAGAATCACCAATTGTAGAAACTGGCGATGATCCAAACAGACTAGACAATAATCTCATAAACATAATTCCAGAAAATCCGCTTCAACCATATGACATGAAAGAAATCATAAACTCTATAGTTGATAATCATGTATTCTTTGAGATACATGAGTTATTTGCACCAAATGTCGTAGTCGGATTTGCCAGATTACATGGAAGGACAGTTGGAATTGTTGCAAATCAACCAATGGTACTTGCAGGAGCTTTAGATATTGATTCATCTAACAAGGCATCTAGATTCATCAGATTCTGTGATTGCTATAATATTCCAATCATTACTCTAGTTGATACTCCTGGATATATGCCTGGAACACAACAAGAACATGCTGGAATCATCCGTCATGGAAGCAAGCTCTTGTATGCATACTGTGAGGCTACTATTCCAAAGATCACATTAATCATAGGAAAAGCCTATGGTGGAGCATACATCGCAATGGCAAGCAAGAATCTTGGAACAGATGTAAATTATGCATGGCCAACTGCTCAGATAGCTGTGCTTGGTTCTGAAGCAGCAGTGAGGATTATGAATAGAAAAGAACTCGATGCTGCAAAAGATCCTACTGCACTAAAAAAACAACTCGTAGATAACTTTACTGAAAAATTTGCTAATCCTTACGTAGCTGCATCTTATGGTACTATTGATTCAGTAATCGATCCTGCCGAAACACGACCTGCACTAATACGTGCCTTGGATGCTTTGGCAAATAAGAGAGAAAGGAGAATTCCAAGAAAGCATGGGAACATTAATCTTTAGAGCGATATGATCAAGAAAATTTTAATCGCAAATAGAGGAGAAATCGCAATACGTGTAATAAAGACATGTAATGCATTAGGGATAAAATCTGTTGCAGTTTATTCTGATGAAGATGTAAATTCAAAACATGTCAAGATGGCTTCTGAATCATATCATATTGGTTCGGCACCTCCTTCCCAGAGTTATCTTAACATGGACAAAATAGTTGAAACTGCAATTAGCTCTGGGGCTGATGCAATTCATCCGGGATATGGATTCCTTTCAGAAAATGCAGATTTTGCAGATCTTTGTGAGAAAAAGAAACTCAACTTTATCGGACCTTCTGGAAGATCAATGAGATTGTGTGGTGATAAAATGGAATGTAAGGATGCAATGATAAAAGCTAAAGTACCAACCGTACCCGGAAGTCCTGGAATTGTTGAAGAGGTTGAAAAAGCACTAGATATAGCTCACAAAATTGGTTATCCTGTTTTACTAAAGTCCGTTTTTGGTGGAGGAGGTAGAGGAATCAGACTAGTACATAATGAAAAAGAGCTAAGAGAGGCTTTTGAGATTGCATCTGGAGAATCAAAAGCGGCATTTGGCAAGTCTGCACTATTTGTTGAGAAATTCCTTCCAAAAATACGCCATATTGAATTTCAGCTAGCACGTGATAAACATGGAAATGCAGTACATATCTTTGAACGAGAATGTTCAATCCAGAGAAGACATCAGAAGCTCATAGAAATGTCCCCCTCTCCAGTTGTTGACCAAAAGATACGTGATGAAATTGGAGAACTAGCAGTAAAATCTGCAGTAGCTGTAGATTACCATAACGCAGGAACAGCAGAATTTCTACGATTGGATGATGGAACTTTCTACTTTATAGAAATAAATGCAAGATTACAAGTTGAACATCCTGTTACTGAATTAGTTTCAGGCATTGATCTTGTAAAATTACAAATTGATATTGCAAATGGAAAAGAAATTCCATTTAAACAAAAAGATCTTAAAGTAAATGGTTGCTCAATAGAATGTAGAATTAACGCAGAGGATACATTCTTAGACTTTGCTCCATCAACAGGAAAAATCTTTGATGTCAATATTCCTTCAGGTCCCGGGGTTAGAGTAGACACTTACCTATACCCTGGTTGCACAGTTTCACCTTACTATGACTCACTAATGGGCAAACTTATCACATGGGGACAGAACTTTGAAGAGGCAAGACAGAGAATGACGCTTGCACTATCTGATTTCTATATAGAAGGAGTTGAAACTGCTATTCCGTTGTACAAGACTATTTTGGATAGTAAGGAATTCATTAGTGGTGATTTATCAACTGACTTTCTTGATAGATTCAAGATTCTTGATAGACTACAAAATGATATGAAAAAAGAAGCATCGCATAAATCCGAAGCCGCATTAGCTGCAACACTAATACATTCAGAATTTCTCAAAAACAAGATAAAACCACGTAAGGAACACAGTATTAGATGGAAAACACAAGTGGATAGACATTGATATGAAATTCAAACTAGAAAATACAGACGAAAACTTGGATGGAGAAATTGTAAAGTCAGTTGGTAATAATGAATTTGTTTTGAAAATTCAAGGAAAAGAACGTGATCTTAAGATAATTACAATGACTCATGACAAAATTGAGTTTATGTTAGATAGTGTTTATCATGTAACAAAATATCTTGAAAACAGTACTAATAGAATAACATTAGTTATCGATGGAGTAAAGCTTACATTTAACAAACGTCCTGAGATGGACAAAATTGTATACAAAAATTCTGGAGCTGATTCTGCTGCTGATTCTCAAGTGAATCTCAAAAGTCAAATTCCTGGTAGGGTTGTATCGATAAATGTATCTGCTGGAGATAATATAAAGAAAGGAGATGTGGTATGCGTTTTAGAATCTATGAAAATGCAAATCTCCATTAAATCTCATAAAGATGGTATTGTGAAATCTATGAAATTGAAGCAGGGTGCATCAGTAGCAAAAAATGATGTACTTGCAGAGATTGAATAGCTATTTTTAAAAATAAATTAAAAGGAATTTAATTTCCTTTTTTGAGGAAGTCTATGATCTCCTGATAGTTTGGTTCTATCAATGGATTATCTGAAATCCATTTGTAGATTATGGTTCCATTTGTATCTACAATGAACACAGATCTCTTGGCTGCGTCATAGCCTTTTACATGCAGCAAGTCAGGCATTAGAATATCATAATCTCTTATTGTCTGACTCTTGTAGTCTCCAAGTACGGGAAAATTGAGATGTTGTGCTTCTGCAAATGCTTTATTTGCAAATGGGCCATCATTACTAATTCCTATTACTTGAGCACCAAGTTTTGATATCTGATTCCATTCGTCTCTGAAGGTACACATTTCTTTGGTACATACGGGAGAACTTGCAGCTACAAAGAATGAAAGGACTACTTTTTTTCCTTTAAATTCATCCAAGCTTCGCATTTTTAGTTCTGTATCTACTAAAGTAAAAGGTGGTGCCTTTTGTCCTACATTTACCATAATGAAGTTTCATTATTGACATATATCAATCATTTTAGAAATTCGAAATGGTTGCAAGCTATTGGCATGAAAAATTGAAGATATTATTCAATTTCAAAGAAATTGTTGAAAAATTTGTCAGCAATGAAAATTATGATCGTATAATGTAAATAGATTTTTATACTCTACGACTGGCTTGTTAGCTACTTTGGTAGGAGAAGCTGCAAGTAGTTTCAGCCCAATTTTACTATTATTTATATTCGCAATCGTGGCAACAGGGCCAACCCTAATACTTTCTAGGATGATCGCACCTAGACGTACACCAAATCCAGTAAAATTCCTTCCAATGGAATCTGGCCAAGTCCCACAAGGTGAAGGACGTACTCATTTCATGATGCAATATTATTCGTATATCTTGATGTTTGTTGTATTTGATGTGGCATCGATCTTTTTGTATGCCTGGGGAAGCAGTATTCTTAATTTGCCAAAGTCTGAAACTCTTCCAATCATAGGATTTCTTGCAATAATCTTTGCGGCTTTTGCCTTTGCATTGTATCAAGCAGGGAGGAAAGACATTTGGTAACTTTTAAATCGAATATGGAAAAGACTCGGGATGGGGAAGAAGAATGTTAAAAGAATTAGTTAACCCAGATACAGCACCACATACAACTAATGTTTTAGTTGGAAAACTTGGTGATGTCCTTATCAAGGCAGTTGGAAAACCGTTTGACATGGCCATAAACTGGGGTAGAATTTACTCGTTATGGCCAGTCCATCTTGAGACTGCATGTTGTAGTGTAGAATTTGGAGCCGCATCAAGTCCTAGATATGACGTTGAAAGATTTGGTATTATTGAAGCATTTGGTTCTCTTCGACAATGTGACCTCATTGTTGTCATGGGAACAATTACCAGAAAGATGGCTCCTCGATTGAGAATGGTATATGATCAAATGCCTGATCCAAAATATGTCATTGCAATGGGTGCATGCGCAATAACTGGAGGATTATACTTTGACTCGTATAATGTACTACCAGGAATTGATGGGGTTCTTCCAGTTGATGTTTATGTTCCAGGATGTCCACCTAGACCAGAAACACTAATACAGGGATGCATGTTACTTCAAGAAAAAATAAAACGGATGAAGGCTAAATAGACATGAACTCTGGAACTGAAAAGGATGAAGTTAAGGATACTGCAGAGGCACATTCTACTAATTCTGAAAACACATCAAGATCCGATTCAATGTCCAAGGATGAGGCAAAGAAATTTTATGAAGAAAAAGGGCTTGACTTGTCTCCAGATGTTCCTGTTAAACCAAAACCTATTCCTGTATTTGAAAAATCTTTAGCAGATAAAATCTCTTCAAAATTTGGCAATAAAATACATGTAGACTATGTAAGAGCTGATAGAATTAGAGTGACTACTAAAAGAGAAGATATTGTAGATGTTGCTAAATTTATTCGAGATGAACTAAAGTATGATCATGCTGAATCTGTATCTGGAGTTGACTATCCAGATTCAAGTGAAATCGAAGTTGTGTATCACTTGGGATCTTATACTGATGAAAAACTTGGACGACAAATTTTTGCACTTGCAACAAGAGTTCCAAGAGAAGATGTTCCAAATCCCGGTTCTGATGGAACAAGAACTCCGTCATTACGTGATGTATTCTATAGTGTAGAATTTCATGAACGAGAATGTTTTGAAATGTTTGGTGTTTACTTTGAAGGTCATCCTGATATGCGAAGATTACTTCTTCCAGAAGATTGGGCAGATATACCGCCATTTAGAAAAGATTTCAAGATAAAGGGAAGATAAAATGACAACACAACTACCTCCAGGAATGCATATTGAGACAGTGGATGAAAAAATCATGACGCTTAACGTAGGTCCTCAACATCCGGGTTCTGGACATATGAGACTAATTATAAAAGTCGATGGTGATTACATCGTTTCTTGTGATCCTGATCCAGGTTATGTACACCGAGGAGAAGAAAAAATGGCCGAATATAGAAATTATATTCAGAATATTCCACATCTTGAAAGACCTGTAATTCATGACTCTTCCAATATCTTGTATCCGTATTGTCTTGGAGTAGAAGAATTATTGGGAATTGAAGTTCCTGAGAGAGCAAAATACATCCGAGTCATTGCAGCAGAACTGAATCGTTGTATCTACATTTTATACTGGTTGGCTATCTATGGAATATTCTTAGGTCACTCTACTATGTTTATGTGGCCTGCTGGTGATAGAGAACTTTTCATTGATCTTTTAGAAGCGATGTCTGGTGCAAGAGTAACTCATGCATATCTTATACCTGGAGGAGTACGAAATGATTTACCATCTAACTTTGAAGAGAGATGCTTGAGACAAGTTGAATATTTTGAGAAGAGATTGAAAGAGTATGAAGCTATATTCTATCAGAATCCTCTCTTGAAAGCAAGAACAGAAGGTAGTGGAATATTATCAAGAACAGATGCTATACGACTTGGTACAACTGGATCAGTACTAAGAGCATCTGGTGTTGATTTTGATGTAAGAAAAAAAGAACCTTATGATGTCTATGAAAATCTAGACTTTCAAACAATTGTAATGAAAGAAGGTGACTCTTATGCAAGATCCCGTATACCTTATCTTGAAATGTTTGAAAGTTGTAGAATAATTAAAGACGCATTAAAAAAGATGCCAAAATCCGGCTCTGTACGTACAAAATTAAAACCAAATCCAAAAGGTGGCAATGATGAGGTTTATCGCAGAGTGGAGTCTGGTAGAGGTGCTATAGGATATTACATTGTATCTAATAACAGACCAGAACCTTATCGAGTGAAGATAAGCGTTGGCTCATTTAGAAACTTGATCTGTATGCCGTATTTGTTAAAGGGAGAAAAATTAGGTAATATGCCCGCAGTCTACTGGGGTCTTAATTATTGGCCTGTGGAGGCAGATCGATAAATGTCTACAATCGCACCGCAGTTTAGATTAAGTAGATTCATTGCTTCTCTATTTGATTTAATATTCTGGGTACTGCTGATCTTCAGCCTAGTTGGATTACCAATAATCTTCATCGTGCTGTTTTACATCAAACTTCCAATAATCAACGGTCAACTCATGACTCCATATCTTGCCATGACTTGGATGGCTGATCCATCACGTACTATTCCAATTGTCAAATCTTTCATGCATACAACGATCTTCAAAGTGATGGTATTTCCAGGATTTGGATTTGCAGCTCTACTTGCAGCTGCTACAATATTTGTCGAAAGGAAATTCCTCGCAAAAATTCAGCTTAGAGTAGGTCCACTTTATTGTGGAAAAATAGAAGGAATTCTACAGCTGATGGGTGATGGTTTTAAACTAATGAGTAAGGAGATTATAATACCTGCAAAAGCAGACAAACCCATTTTCTGGATGGGTCCATTATTGTTTGTCGGTGCAGCGGGTGCTTTTGTTTCTCTTATTCCAGTTGCTCCTGGATGGGTAGTTGCAAATCCCAACGTTGGTCTTTTGGCTGTATTTGCAATCATAGGTTTCTTTCCGATAATTGCAGTGCTTACGGCATGGGCAGCAAATAGCAAGTGGACATTCATTGGTGGCCTCAGAGCACTCCATCAAATGGTTGCTTTCGAAATTCCATTGATTTTATCACTTCTTGGTGTAGTAATACTCTCTGGAAGTCTGAATCTTTCACATATTGTTGAATCACAACAACACTTTTGGTGGATTACTTTTGTACCAATAGGTGCAATAGTATTTTTCATTACAATTTTTGCTGAACTTGAAAGAATTCCATTTGATCTTCCTGAAGCAGAAAGTGAAATTGTTGCAGGATGGCTAACAGAATTTTCTGGAATGATGTATGGATTAATTCAGCTTGGAACCTATCTGAAATTATATGCATTTGCAGGATTATTCGTAGTGTTATTCCTTGGTGGTTGGAACGGTCCAATGGTTTGGCCACCATTCCCACAGGATATCATAACACATGGAATTACAATTGGTCCTGTAACTGCCAAATTCCCTGGATTGCCACTCTTTGATCAAGAAATGCTCAATGGTACACTGTGGTTTGTGATAAAGACTGTTGGGGTTATACTTTTGATTCTATTACCTCGTGGAGTTTTCCCAAGAGTTAGAATGGATATAGTGTTGCATACTGGTTGGTACAAACTAATTGGTCTTGCTTTCATTAACATCTTTATAGCTCTCGGATTGCTATACGCAGGTGTCTTGGGACCGGGAGGATTGTTACAATGAGTAACGTTATCGGAATAATACGTGCATTAAATTCCGGTGTTAAACATC
>JAHEXH010000003.1 GCA_023252235.1 Nitrosotalea sp. | reverse complement strand
AGTTTGCCCAACAAAAGCAATCTTCTGGATGAGACCAATGACTTACACTCCAGGCCAACCAGTACCTCTACACAAGAACGGTATATTCGTAAAAGGCTGGGCAGAAGACGCCGCACTATAAGCGGATTCATTCTTCTTTTTTATTATTTTTTAATATTGAGAAATTTGATCTTTGTTTTTAGGCCTTTGGAATGATGTTTTAAGAACTCATCCTTTGTGGCGTAAATATTCTTGAATTTATTGTGTTTTAGAAATGTACTCCAGGTTTTAGTAAATTCTGGAAACTCGTTTTGATTAAAGTCTGTGTCTGACACAACATAATGGGCCGCAGGATAAATATCTGATAATTCCAATGGGATTATTCCAAGATATGGGTTGTATTGACAAAACTGTATGTCATCTAATTTGGAGGCAAATTTCTTTTTTAGATTATTATATTCTGCTGAAGTATAAAATGGCCTTATTCCACCATCTGGTATGATTACCAATGTTTTCTTTTTTGTTTTGAATTTACGTACAAGTGAATGGAATCTAAAAATCTCAGGTCTGAATTGATCTTCCTTGGAAAAAAGAAATACGGCGTTTTCTTTGTATCGGGGTGTAGTTTCTACAAAGAACGAGGTATTATTGGTAAAAGTAGATATTGTTTCAAACAATTTGGGATGCGCTCTTGCCTTTCTTATGGTGTATTCCCATAATCGTCCCTCATGAATAGCCTCTTTTACCCTGTCTACTTCAGCCTTTATGGCATACAGATTGTGAAGTGCTATCTTGTTAGTTCTGTCCTCCTTGTCTAGAGATAACATCTCTTTTGGCTTTAATTTGGTGCATACTTCGCAGTTACAGGAAAAATAAGCAACTTCAGAGAGGTGCGCAGTACCATCTTCCATGATGTATCTGTCATGTTTTGCATAAAGCATGTAAGATGCAGAATCAAAAGTATCACAACCAAGGGCAACTGCAAGAGGTATGGTAAGTGGATGCCCTGCTCCAAACAAGTGTAGAGGAATAGAATCGGGGATTTCTTTTTTTGCTGTTATTATCATTTTGGCAAGTAATTTGTATTCGTATGATTCCATAAATTCAACAGGACTTCCCAAGGCCAACATCTGAAAACCTGAATCAATAAGGGCTCTTGTTGATTTTTTGACTAAATCAGAATGTTCGCTTCCTTGTATTGGTCCAACCCATATCTGACCATTATTGTCTCTAGTATCCAGAGTCTCTTTTGAAACTCTAAGTGTATGTTGCACGTATTCTATTGCCTTCTTTTTTGAAAGTCCAAGTCCTGTTGGTCGATCCAAAGGAATGGCAATATCTGTCCCTATTCCTTTTTCAAAAGCTGCAATTTTTTTATAGTCTACATCTATGTCTCCATATTCTAATACCTGGTATCCTCCGGAATCTGTCATGATTGCACCGTCATAATCAATTATCTTGTGAATGCCTTGCTTTATTGCCTCATCACCATATCTCTTCAATGTAATGTATGCATTTGTTATGACTAGATCAAATCCCATCTCTCTCAATTTTTTAGCAGGAATTTTTTGCTTGACTGGATGAATAACAGGAACATATGCTGGAGTTTCAACTTTACCATGGTTTGTATGAAGTATTCCTATTCTTCCTGCAAGATCTGATTTTTTTATCTCAAACATTTTAAATCTTAATCCTGTATGACGTAATTTGAATCTAGTACGGAAAGAATTTTCTCATGTCTCTTTTTTTGAAAACTAGTTGTAGCCAATCAACATTATCCTCCTTTACTTTATTTCCTTTGAAAATTGATTCAACCTTCTTTGCTGTAAAGGAAATTGCTTTATTGCTTGTGTCGATTTGGAAGGTCTTCTCTCTGCCAAATTCACGTATCGTATCATAATAGACAATCCCTAATATTTCACTGCCTGTATTCTCAAGTGACTTTTTGTTGGTGTATTTCCTTTTCTTGTATGTTGATTGAAGTTTGTATGGGTTTTTCCTTAAAACTACTGCCATTTCTACATTCTTTGGTGATATGACATAAGGAGCAAGATGTCCCACAAGTACTGAATTCTCTGAATCCTTTTTGTTTATTATTTTCTTTAGTTTATCAACATCAACGTCAAGAGTCCCATTATTTTTCTTGAACACTCCTTCGTTTATTGCAACTTTGTTGATATCGATTATCTCAAGGTTTAGCTTCCTTGAAATCAATTTTGCTATGGTATGTTTACCCGTTCCAGGATTTCCGGTTATTATTTTCAACAAGTATCCTGAAATGGAATGAAATTAAACACTTTTGGAATACTAATAAGAGCATATCTTTGATTAATTTTCATGCAAATTGGTCTTCTAGGAAAAACCAATGTTGGAAAATCAACATTTTTTTCAGCTGCTACTCAGACAGCCACTCAGATTGGAAATTATCCATTTACAACTATTGAACCAAATGTAGGAATTGCTTATGTGAAAACTAACTGTGCGTGCAAACATTTTGCCATAAATCACGATCATCCACTATGTATTGATGGAATCAGGTATATTGCAGTAAAGCTAGTAGATGTTGCAGGTCTGGTTCCTGGAGCTCATGAAGGAAAAGGTCTTGGTAACAAATTCTTGGATGATGCAAGAACATCTGAGGTATTAATCCATGTAGTAGACGCATCAGGTTCTACAGACATACAAGGTCAATCCGTGCCAACTGGAACTCATAATCCACTTGAAGATGTTAAATTTGTTGAAGAAGAATTTGATCAATGGATGCAACAAATACTTCAAAGAGAATGGCAAAAGCTTACTAGAGAATTAGAAAGTAAAAGTGGTAAGGTAATTCAAGCCATTGCACAAAGATTTAGCGGACTTGGAATAGACGAATATGATGTAGAGTCTGTAATTCATAACTTGAATTTACATTCAAAGAAACCTCATGATTGGAGTGAAGATGAACTTCTTTCATTTGTCAAGACGCTTAGAAAACGAACAAAACCGATCATAATAGCTGCAAATAAATCTGATCTTTGTCATGATCTCAGTATACTGGATGAATTTAAAAAAATACATCCAACTATTGCATGTAGTGCAGAAACGGAACTTCTTTTAAGAAAAGCAGCAAAGAATGGAATAATAGAATACCTTCCAGGCGAAAAATCTTTCAAAATAAAAGATGGAATTAATCTAAACCCTCAACAGAAAAATGCACTTGATCTAGCAGAAAAAGTTGTATCCAAATTGGGTGGAACAGGCGTTCAACAGATTCTTGATTCCGCATGTTTTGATCTTCTAAAATTAATTACGATATTTCCAGTAGAAGATGAAACAAAATTATCTAATAAAAATGGAGAAGTGCTACCTGATGCAAAACTCTTACGACAAGGCGCTACTGCCCGAGACTTGGCAAAATCCATACACCAAGATCTTGCAAATGGTTTTCTTTTTGCTATTGATGCAAAAACAAAACAAAGGGTAGGAGCAGAACATCAACTCAAAAATGGAGATGTTTTGAAAATTGTATCTACTCTAAGTAGGGGATAGAATGCTTAGTCTTGGGATAGAAAGCACTGCTCATACATTTTCATGTGCAGTAATAGAAAAAAAGGGAAAACAAGGTACAATTCTCTCTGATATACGAAAGATCTACAGACCTCCAGAAGGAGAAGGAATTCATCCACGAGAAGCATCACGTCACCATGCAGAAAATTCTCCAGAAGTTCTTTCGGAGTGTCTTAAAAAAGCCAATGTAAAAATCAATGATCTTGATATTGTCTGTTATGCAGCAGGCCCAGGTCTTGGACCGTGTTTGAGAATTGGTGCGGTGGTAGCCAGATCTTTAGCTTCGTATTATGATATTCCGATATATCCTGTAAATCATGCACTAGGTCATATCGAACTTGGAAAAATGCTGACTGGTGCAAAAGATCCTTTGGTATTGCTTGTTTCAGGAGGACATACAATGATCTTGGCATTTCTTTCAAAGAAATGGAGAGTTTTTGGCGAAACTCTAGATATTACTTTGGGACAATTACTAGATCAGATTGGAAGATATGCCGGATTTGCATCACCTTGCGGTCCAAAGATGGAAGAACTTGCATCCAAATCAAAAGAATATCTTCCATTACCTTATGTCGTAAAAGGAAATGATGTGTCATTTTCCGGTCTCTTGTCTGCAACAAAAAGAATAATTCCAAAGGGCATTGAGTCCACTTGCTTTTCATTGCAAGAAACTGCATTTTCTATGATAGGGGAAGCTACCGAAAGAGCTCTCTCATTTACTGGAAAAACAGAACTCTTGGTTGTTGGAGGAGTTGCCGCAAACAAGAGATTGTCTGACATACTTTCAAGTATATGCAAAAGACATAACTGCAAGTTTTTTGTGGCTCCAAAAGAATATGCCGGAGATTGCGGTTCTCAAATATCTTGGGTTGGATTATTAGAGTCATCAAAAAAGATGGGAACAAATCTGGAAGATACTTTTGTAAAACAGTCATGGAGATTAGATAATATTGAAGTTCTTTACTAGGGTAAATATTTGGAAATAGATTCTTTTACTTCTTTTTCCCATTTGCCTGTATTATATACTCCAAACTTGTAGGTTTTTTCATTTTCATCTGTTTTTATTTTTATTCTTACTTTTTTTATCAATCTACCTTCTTTTGCAACCTCTGTTATCTGATTGAGATTGGCCTCAAGAACTGTTTTTCCAAATTTCTTTGAAAAATCAATTATTCTTCCTTCTGTCTTATCAAAGGCAATTCTCTTATTTGTTAGCGTAAGAATACCTGGACCTAGAGAGTCTTCAGAACAATCCTCTTGCATTATGCGCTTCTCGTCTGGTTCCATATGGTTTCTTCTTGTATCCGATGTTATAATTGTATATTTGAAGAATCATAAATTTTATCTCAAAAACTATTTTGTAAAATGAAATGATTGTGACTTAAATTATGTTTGACTCTAATAGTTTTCATTGAAACTACTCAAAAAAGGTGCAGAAGCTGATATCTATACTGCATCTTGGAATGGTCAAAACTCTATTTTAAAAATCAGAAAAAAGAAAGACTATAGAATTCATTCTCTTGATATTAGAATAAGAACGCTGAGAACAATAAGAGAGTCAAAAATGATCTCTGAAGTTAAATCCTTTGGAATCCCTACGCCACTCGTTTATTTTGTGGATGAGAAAAAATGTGAGATGTATCTTCAGTTCATTCATGGTAAATTAATTCGAGATCTTCCTGCAACACAAATCATAAGAACATGCAAAGAAATTGGCAGAATAGTTGGAATTCTTCATAAGAATGGTGTTATGCACGGAGACTTGACCACTTCAAATTTTATTCTCACTCAAAAAGGATTGGTAATACTTGATTTTGGACTTTCACAAAAAACCGATAAGATTGATGATTATGCAATTGATCTCCGTTTATTCAAGGAAGTCCTGAACAGTGCCCATGCTCAAATTGTAGACGATGCGTGGGCTTTATTCATACTAGGATATCAAAAGATACTTGGAAAAAATATAACAGAAAAAATCATCAACCAAGTTTTGGTGATAGAAAAAAGGGGCAGATACGCAAATGTCGTCTAGTTTATTCTTTGCCAGCTCAAACAAGAATAAATTTGAGGAGGCAAAAAATATAACATCCAAATTTGGATTAAAAATGAAATTTCTAAAATCTACTCTTCAAGAAATTCAAGCAGACAATTTAGAAGAAATTGCAAGACATAAAGCCATACATGCATTTTCCATTTGTTCAAAACCTGTGATTGTAGAAGATGATGGTCTTTTCATAAAATCATTGAATGGTTTTCCTGGACCGTACTCATCATTTGTGTTTAATACGATTGGCAACAAAGGACTCTTACGATTAGTATCACGTCCTAGGAATGCATTATTCCGATCAATTATAGCATATTGTGAAAGAGATGGTGATGTGCACCTTTTTAGTGCAAACGTGGAGGGAACAATATCAAAAAAAGAACAAGGTGTGAAATGGGGATTTGATCCTATCTTTATTCCTCATGGAAAAAACCAATCCTATTCTCAGCTTGTGGAAAAAAATCAAATATCCCACAGATATCTTGCATTGAAGAAATTTGCTAATTGGTATTTGAATAAGAGGAAATTACACGATCAATGAATCTTTTCTGATTCTGAAGAACAACAATTCTTGACATTTCACTTTCATCCATGATTGAATACACTCCACTTTGTTTTACAAGTTGATTTGAAAAATATCTTATTTCTAACATGTCTGGGGAGTTTGAATATTCTAACCTATTTCTTGATCTGCCAACATGCATGTATGATTTTAATTCTATGAAATGCGCATTAGCGTGATTTATCAACTTTACATATTCTGGAATTAATTTTTCATCAACATTGTAGTCTTTAATCAAAGTAAATCGTAATACTGTTCTTGTATCAAGTTCTGCAAGTAATTCAAGACTTGTATTCCATCTATCCCAAGCATCTTTGTATTTTGGTCTGTTTACTAGGCTAAATATTTCTGCATTTGGGGCATTTGTTGAAAGATACAATTGTGTTGGTAATGCATCTTCATCTCTGAGTCTTTGCAACATTTCCGGTTCTTGACCGTTAGTTACAAGGAATATTGATTTTGTAGCAGGGAGTTTCTTTAGATATTTGATAAGTTCAGGCAATTGCGGATACATGGTAGGTTCTCCTGATAGTGAAATGGCGTAATGGCTAGGAAGGAGTGACTCGTCTAGTTTTTCTTTGTTGCTTTTTGGATCTCCGTAATGACCCATGATCAACTTTTTGCGCTCCTCCATCAGATTAGACATGATTAACTCAGGAGGTGCAACTTTATCAGATGGCATCTCCAAAGAGCTGTAAAACTCCATTGGTCTCCAGCAGTAAACGCATCTATTTTCACAAAACATTCCGGCTGGTGAGAATTCCATACATCTGTGAGTTGAAATTCCATAGAACTTGTGCTTGTAACACTGACCGTCATCTTTGAATGATTTTTTTGTCCAATGACATAATTCTACAGTTCCATGATCTGAGACTCCGTACTTTGCTTTCTTTAGCTGATTGAGAATCATTGGCTTGATCTGGATAAAATCATCTGAAACTTCAACTGTTTCCCCAGAACAACTCATGCCCGATTTTTAGCGACGGTTTTAATTAAATCTAAGGCGTGTTATTTCCAAAGTGACACACATGGATTATTTGACATTGGAACACACAATATAGTGCCTAGGTATAACATACTCCCAAAGACTAGTGCTGCTGATATTCCCATGGCAACATACCACCATCTGAACTTCATGAGTCCGGATTGTTTTTTTGTTGCTAATAAACTTACGCATGATTTTCAGAAGGGATGTCTGCTAACTTTTAGCAAATTTCAAAATATGAATATCATAGATTAGTTATTGATTATACGACATTTCTCACAAAACTATCTTATATTACATACTGATAACGCACAGCATGAATGCTGCTAGAATAATTAAAGTAAAAGAACCTCTAGAAATTCAATCTCTTGAAACTCCAAAACCTAAAGGATCACAAGTTCTCATCAAAGTAGAATCTGCCGGTGTATGTCATAGTGATATACACCTCTGGGATGGTGGATATGAGGGACCTGCAGGTTCATTCATGAAAACAACTGATAGGGGTGTAAAATATCCATTGACTCCTGGACATGAAGTAGCAGGAGTAGTAGAGAGCATGGGTGATGAAGTAGAAGGATTTACAAAAAATGAGAAGGTTCTAGTCTTTCCTTGGATAGGTGAAGGTTTGTGTCCAGCTTGCAGAGTAGGTGAGGAAAATCTTTGTGACAAGCCAAGATCTCTGGGTGTTTACAATGATGGTGGTTATGCAGAATATGTTCTCGTTCCAAGTTACAAATATCTTGCAAAAATAAATGATATGGAAACCGATGTATGTGCACCTTTGTCATGTTCTGCACTTACAGCTTATGGTGCAATTAAGACTGCTCAACTAAATCCAAATGACAATGTAGTGATTGTTGGTGCTGGAGGACTTGGATTGATGGGAATTCAATTGGCTAAAGCAATTAGCGGTGCAAGAATAATTTCACTAGATGTTAATGATGATAAATTAAAAGTGGCAAAACAGAGTGGTGCAGATATTGTAATTAATTCCTCCAAGGAAGATCCTGTAAAAGCTATAATGGAATTAACAGGTAACTTGGGTGCTGATGCCGTAATCGACTTTGTTAACGCTACAAAGTCCGTAGAGACTGATATGCAAATACTAAGACGCAGAGCACGTGTTGTTCTTGTAGGACTATTTGGTGGTTCTTTGCAGCTAAATCTTGTAACTATGCCTACTAGGGCATACAAGTTGATGGGATCATATACTGGTTCTATGAATGATATGATTGAATTGATTTCCCTTGCTAGCAGAGGAGTAATCAAACCAATGATCTCAAACAAGTTCAAACTCAATCAGGCAACAGAAGCATTAACAATGCTAAAAGAAGGAAAAATAATCGGTAGAGGAATTATTAACCCATAAAATTCCCTGATTACAGTAAAAATAAACGTCTGATATACTAAAAGCTAGATTCTGACTCGTTGAGTTAAGATTAATACTGGATTGACAAAGATTTTCCTTATGTGGCCCTTGTAGTACAGTGGCGAGTATAGGGGACTGTGGATCCCCGGACAGGGGTTCGATTCCCCTCAAGGGCCTTCACCTTTTAGTTTAATTCCCTTACTTTAGTTATTTATCGATAGTTTGACATTGTCTCAACCAGGCAAAATGATAGAAATAAATCTCAAAATCGAACCTATATCGGCACTTAGACCCCAAACTCGAACTAAAATCAATCATCTACGTCAAAGAGGAACATTAAACCAACTAACAATTCCCCTAAATGATCCTGAAAATTATTCTTGTAATGGTATGAGTCTTACCGAACTGATCCCATCCTGTAGTATTTAATAGAAATATTTTCTATAGTTTTCCAGTAGTGTATGGCATCATACATACGGATCCCTTAAATAGAAAATGTCCGGTACATAATCTGTTGTACCGTACAGCTTCTAACCAAAATTTGGAATATAGTGCAGAAATTAAAATTAAATTTAAACCCAGTTTGAAAATACTATCACGCATCATACATGTAATGCTGGAGAAAAATTGCATAAAAAAGACTAGCTTATCACAAGAAGCCAATATTCAGTATACTAGACTCTTAAAACATCTAGATTGGCTTGAGAAAAAATACCTTGTTGAGTCAGTGATTGAAGAAGGTAAAGTTGGCATAATACTTACAAGTAAAGGAAGAGAATTCGCAGCACTGATTTCTGAATTTTGATCCATTGACAAATCTGTCCATAAAACTGACAAAAATATCCGCGAGACTAATATAAAAAATGGTAAACTAATTGACATGGAAACATTAGAAGGAATGCGAGAACTAAAGGATAAGGGGTTGCTTCTTTCTCCAACAAAAGAAAATACTGGAATAACGTGTCCCTCTGGTTATAAGCTAATCAGATGCAACTTGGACACAGTTGTTGCAATAGAATGGAATCCGATTGGAGAATGGGCACCAACAGAGAATCAAGTACTTCGACTTAGAAGTAAGCAGTGTGAAGTAACCTTTTACAAAACTAATGGAATGAAAATACACATTGGTTTTCAAGAAGGTGATTACAGATACCAAGTCGATAATTGGTTAGTAATGTATGCAAAAAACAAAATGGAAGTAAGTAAGATTTTCTAAAATCTTTATTCTTTTTTTATTTATTTTTTAAAGAGAACTAAACTGACTAGTGATTCCCCTAAATGGCGTAGAACTAACCTAGAAAAAATTTAGATTCATACATTCTTTTTTCATATTGTATGGATATGGAATCCACATGTTCTGTTATGGATATGTTTCTCAAGCTAAATACTTTATTCTCAAATTGAGAAATTAATTCAGCCGGTATTTCTATGACTGCCTTGTAGACGTAACCATATTCGGTAGGACATGTAACTGTCAAATCAACACCATTTGCAATTCCAAGACAGTTGCTATAGGTAGGTTTTACATCATTACTAGAATGTGACACATCTACAGGATTTGTTTCCTGTACCATTTGAAACACTTGTGGCATCTCAGACGATGTGATTACAAGAGGAGTAGTTGACTCGTGATTGTAAGAAGACTTGAGATAAGTTACACCAGACATGCCTAAAACAATCATTCCCACCACAATGCCAAATACAACAGGTATGACACTCAAGTGCCTCTTATCACGACGACTTTTTCGAGGTTTTTGTACATCTGATACATCATGATAATTCTGAACGGTAGCAAGCGTATTTTTTGTCTCTAACATCGAATATTGTACCATGGAGATATGATGAAGATGAAAATCTTCCAATGTTTTCGCGTTGCATATTGTGCATATTCTTTGTGTGATTTTTCTGCATTCAGTGCAGGTAGACCATTTGATGAGGTCTCCTCCACATGTTCTACATAATTTATCTGGCATTTGTCTTACCTCTTTGAGTTTTTACAAAAATTACAACACCAGCCATTATTACCGCAGCTGAAATAGATAATCCAATTATGATGCCATTCCAAGTAAAATTATTTTGAGGTGGTGTAATTGTTGAATCAGTTTGTACGGATTGAACCGTTAATGCTGCTGTATGTATTGACGTGTGAGAACTATTGTCAGGTTTTTGTTCAAGGGTAGATGTACTAGCATTGATGTAAGATTTTATTACTGGAGGTGTGGGCTCTATTTTTTTAATACTAGACTCTGTGGTATTACTAGAATCAACAGAAGAGTTGACTTGAGAAAAAGACAATTTGTTGTCAGGACCTGGAACACCCATTTGATGTGGAAGTTTTCCTATCACTGCAAGCGCTTGTCTTATCTGCTCATCAGTCCAATCTTTTGATTTGAGCTCAGCATAAAATTTAGCTTGGCTGATGGTTCCATTTTGATATTTTTTTAACAATGTATCACCATTGTCTGCAACAGGAGTAGAAGATGAAGATAGTCCAGCAGGGGTCACAATAAACGGGATTGTCTTTACAACATAGGTTTGTGAAAGGTCGCTCTCAAGTGCCCAGGCAAGTTTGATTTGATACGAGCCTTGAGGTTCGTCTTTTGTATTACACAAAGTAGAAAATCGTTCAACAACTTTGCCATTTATCACTATATCGCATATGGCATTCTCCATACCATTAAGAAAAATAGGTTTAGGGTTGTTTGTGCTAGGTAATGAAAATGTTATAGTCCTGTCAGCAAAATCGTGATTTAGTGCATCATCGTGTCTATAAATTGGAAAACAGTCTTGACCTCCACAATGACTTGCTAAAGGAGTACCAAAGGGCTGTGAAAATGGTAGATAAATGTAGAGATCAGGGTACGGATAACTTGTTTTAGATATGTCTGGAATATGCGATACAGTGATAGTTATTTCTGTTCCAGGCGGTCCAGAGTTTGATGATATTACAACATCCGGACTACCAAGTGTGTCAAGGTCAGTGATTGCCCATACGGAATTATACAGTGGAAATAGAATAAATCCAGTTAAAACAAGCAATATTTTTCTCAATCATATCGAGCTAAAATCAATAATTAATAAGAATTAGGTGTAAGTTATCAGTAAGATCAATCCGTTATAATACAATAACAAGTCTAATTTCAAATATTAATTTCATATTCAAATGAAAAACTAGGAAATTTCTTTATTCTATCTTTACTATAATATTGCGGTCTTACCAGATCTGATCTACAATTGAGGGTACTGAACTAACTGATTAATTCCCATCAATGGATCTGAAATTATATCCACCTTTTAGCTGGATTGTAATTATTTAGAGCAGTGTGTATTCTGTAATGGGATCAAGTGAGATTTGGATATAATCTGGAAAAATCTTCTTAAGCGATGAGCCCGATTTTTCAAAATAATGACAATGGAACCTATCTTATATCCAAAGAAAGTTGCACTTGGAGCAGGAATAGTTGGCGGAATTGCAGGCGGTGCAGTAATGTATGGAATGATGAGCACTCTTATGACTCAAATAGGAATGGGTGCAAATTGTTTTGCCATAATAATGGGTCTGATAACTGGTCAGTCCTATGAAAACGCATTATATCCTGGAATCACTGCACACTTTCTTACTAGTATTGCAATAGGTGTAGCATTTGGTGCAATCATAAATGTCAAAAAATTACAGATTCAGGGATTTCGCAAGGGAATTGGTCTAGGTATATCTACAGGAGTTATTGCTTTTGCAGTAATCTTTGTACCAATAGCAATGACAATTCTTCCTCCACATATGATGGATTTGATGAAAATGATGCCAATGGGAAACACTGGAATGGCAGAAAATAATATGAATAGTGCATCAATGGATGAGAAATCGTCTATGAGCGGAAATTCTGAGATGAAAGAAAATACAGCAATGAATGAAAAAATGAAGATGGAACAAATGGACAAGATGATGATGGAGGAGACTCAGAAACTATTCCCGATGATCTTGGCTGGAGCATTTGTCTCTCACATTGCATTTGGTGCAGCACTTGGCTTGGTTGTTACTCCAATAGTGAAAAGAGCATCAGAAAGATCTAGTAGAAGATAAAACTCTTCCCCATAATTTTTTCTAAGTTTAGAAACTATACCCAGTATTTTACCGAATCATAACTATTTGATTCTGATTCATAATACAAGTAAATTAGATTAAATTTCTTCTCTGTACGAAATCACGATGATAAATTCTATGGAAAGGGAACAAGAATGGGTTAATGAGATATGTGACATCAATGGATTTCAGATTAGATTTTTTATAACACAAAATAGAGAACATTTCTAAAGGTTTTGAGATACCTGAGATCAAAGAAGATTGCGAAGAACCTGTAACACTTTATCTTGTTATCTCTCGAAAACCCCCGTTGTCGATTATGTTTAAATTCATTATCAAAGAACAGATAACATGGCAGAATCAATTACTGCAGAGAAGCTGAAAGAACAGAAAGATGAATTTATCATAATTGACGTTCGTGAACCAGACGAAATACCAGGAAGACAGATTGAGGATTCGATGAACATTCCTCTCGGGCTTGCTATACTAAATGCAAGACAAGGAAAACTTGACGACCTAAAAGGTAAGAAAATTGTCTGTCATTGTTCAGCAGGATATAGGGGAAACATAGCTGCCGAAGAGCTCTGTAAATGTGGCTTTGAGGCATTAAATCTAGAAGGCGGCTTTGAGGCTTGGAATAAAATGGCAAAAAAATAATTCTTACCCTCTGATCTTATCTCTTAGTCTGTGATAATATTATTAATAATGAAAATGCCAAAAAGAATCTGTAAACGTTGCAAAACTGAATATGACGAGAATAATGAATATCCAGTATGTAATTATTGTTTGAAAATGCTTGACAATTATGAATGAAATAAACAGATTCTGAGTTAAAGATCAAATACTACGTTTAGAGATGGCGTGACGGAATTTCAAAAGTCTTTAGAGAACTATAAAAGTCAATCTTCTAGTTGTGAATAATCAAACAGTCGTTCAGAAGGTCTTTTCTTTTTCTTTGCTTTTTTCTTTTTCATCAAGTAAGTTTAGGTTTTCATTACTGATAAAGATGAACGAAATTATTGTACAGCAGATTAACCTAAGAAATTATTCATTTTAAAAGATAATAAAAAACGCCTTTCTATAACGTTAGAGGTTAGGATTCCAATTCTGATAATCATGACTAGTTCTTTAATAATATGGCGAGAAATTATCGTCAAGAACATGGTAACTAAGGGTAATCCATCCGATCTGGAAAGAAAGAAGAATCTCATTGATACGCTGTATCATCACTCAGACCTGTCAGTAGAATCTATATCATATCAAGTCGATATGAGCATAAAACAAGTACAGAGCATGATAGACAAAATGAAAAAGAAAGAGGCATTGGAAGTTCTTGTTGAACATAGCAAAACTCCTGTAGAGAAAATCATGACAAGGAATATTGTCAGCCTTGAATATCACAAAACTGTCTACGATGCATCAGTACTTATGGCTAAAAAAGGAGTAGGATGTCTAGTCGTTACTGCCAAAGGGAAACCGTTTGGCATCATTACCGAAAGAGACATTGTAAAAGGAATAGGCAAGTTTGATATTTCTGTTAAGAACGTAACTCTGGAAAAGTTTGCCTCACGACCTCTAATTTATGCCTCTTCAAGGCAAACTGTGGAAGAAGTATCTGAACTAATGACCAAGAATAAGATTCACAAGCTGCCAATAGTACAACAAGGAAAAGTAGTCGGAATTATAACCATTACAGATCTTGCAATGTTTCTTTCACCTACAAGAAGACCAGGACTGACCGAATCCATCCTTCAGGTTATTACAAGGGAGAAGACCGGAAAAAAATCGAAGGAAGGGAATAATTTTTCAACTGGTGACCAAAGGATTACTAAGATCTAAATCTTGCAAGATTGTTACCTTTTTTAGATTTCCACCATTGATAATCTAAAAGAGGTATAAAATATTCGAGTCCGTAAGATTCATCATTGTTACAGAACAGATTCAAAAAAATTCTCGTGCCTCTAGATGGTTCATTAAATTCCATAAGAGGGCTAAATGAGGCAATATCTCTTGCAAGACAGGGTGGTAGCACCATAACTGGAATCTATCTCATGCCAAGCATTTCACCAAAGATGGCTAAAGTATTAAGATCTTATAGAGCGGGCTTTGTAAAAAAGGCACAAAAAATTATGACTGATGCTAGAAATAGCACAGCAAGACATGGCATAGAATTCAATGAAAAAGTTGCGGCGTCAATTAACGTTGTAAAGTCAATTTCTGGTTTTGCAAATGCAATGAAATTCGATGTAATTGTAATGGGCTCGCGGGGCACGAGTTCTCCCAATGCTACTTACCTCGGCAGTGTCTCAAATGGGGTACTTCATGAATCCAAGATACCAGTTCTTATTGTAAAATAAACTCAAATTACAACCTCCTGCAGATTATTCCAGTTATTTCATGAATAGTGTGTCTTACAGGACTAGGGTTGGAAACAAGTTAATTTGTACACATTTCAACAATTTTTAATAGCAAATGGTAAACTAGGGAATCATGTCATCTGCAGTTGGCGGAAAATTTCTTGTCGGAATTAATCAAGGCTGGTTTGAAGACAAATATGGTGCCGACTTGGGCGTATCAGAGTTTAACGATTCTCCTTTGTGGGGCAATCCCGATATTCCAATAACAATTGACCTGTCAAAACCCAATATTCCTCAAACTCCTCCATATTTGTCACAAAACCCTGCTGCAATAGATCAGTATTTTTCAAAGATAAGCGGAATTAATGTAGTCAGACTGTGGTTATTTGAACAATTAGAAGGAATAATTTTCAGCAAAGATGGAAATAACAACTTGATAGGTCTAGACCGAACTTTCACAGACAATCTCCTCAAGGTATTAGATTCTGCAAATAATTACAACATCAAAGTGTATCTTACACTTTTTAATTCATGGGATACTAATCCAAACCCTTCGTCAACATTGCCTCAATCAAGACTAGCAGATTATCAAAAGTTGTTTCTGGCAAGAAAACAGATCATCGTAAACATATTTCAAAACCCGTTAGATTTTTGCAATAATGTGTTAGTACTACTATTGGATGCAATCAAAAATCATCCGGCGGTTTATGCAATTGACCTGATAAATGAACCAGAAAGCATGACTGAAAGTAGCATGATTTCTCTCCAGCAGTTACGGAGTTTTGTGGAATATGCTACTCAGAAAATAAAACCGTCTGGAATCAAAGTGTCTGTCGGATGCATGAGAAAAAGCATGGCTGTATCATTATCGTCTACGAGTGTTGATTTTTCAGATTTTCACATATACAATAACAAATCAAGCACGACTCCTATACCGCTTGATCCGTATAGTTCGTCTGATTTTTCTGGCAAGTATTGCATAATTGGTGAATGTGGATATCATCCAGAAACAAGCCCATATGTTCCAAATCAAGAAGTTTCAATATTGAAAGGGTTCCTATATGATGCAAGTAAATTGGGTTATGGAGGGGCTCTAGCTTGGCGTTTTCAAGACTATCAAAACTCGGATGGCATAATACAGGCAGTCAAGAATCTGGCCAACACAAATCCAATAGTACAGCCAGAAAAGAAAAAGGGATGTTTTATTGCCACTGCCGCCATGAATTCTGAAATTCATCCTCATGTGCAATTCTTAAGAGAATTCAGGGATTCTGTATTACTGAAATCGTCTAACAAGGAACAATTTGAAAAAATACTCGAATTCTATTACAAAGTCAGTCCTCCAATAGCAGAAGCGATGAACAATGACCGACATCTCAAACGTGCAATAAAGTACATGATTGTTTACCCTATAGTGGGCTCATTAAAAATTCTAGTTAGATTACTTGGAAACGAATTGAAAGATTAAACCTTGTAATTCAAGCTGTACAGAACTCTAGTCTTTGGATTTAGACATGTGAGAATCCGAGTCTCACAGGGCTCTAACCTAGGTTTTCAAATGATGCCGTGAAAGGCGTTTGATTAACAAATTGAATTTTAGAAAATGACTATCAACAAATAATTTCAAAATAAAAAATTAAGGAAAAGAAAGAGTTTCTAATATAGCAAGAATAGATCATTGATCATCTTTAAATCAACGTACGGTACAAATCCTGTATTGACACAAGTTATTCTCATTATCATTGGAGTGTCACTCTTGGCATTTGCAGCTGCACTTTGGATGTTCAGAGGAAGACTGGTGGCCATTCTGGGTGCGATTGATAGTGGTTTTAAGATAGTAGAAGATGCAATTCAAATTAATCTATTAGACCATAATGCGGGATTGGATAAAACCAAATCAATTCTAAATGAAACCAGCACCATACTAAACGATGTTCAAACCAGCATAAGAGATGGCGGAAGCATAATTGCAAATGATGTGGTTGGAACCATGAATGCGGCAGGAAATACGATGATTAACGATGTCGCCCCAACACTGACAACCTCTAGTACAATAATACATGAAGGACATGGAGTACTTCAAAGCATTGGATTGGATGTCGATGCCTTGGATATTCACTGGCATCCATTTGGCACGCAAGGTAACCCTGCCACTTTTGTAGGCAAGTTGCATGTGGTCGATACACATGTAAGCGCAATAAGTTCTACTAGCACAACCATTGGAAACAGCATCCATGATGCTGCAAACAAACTCTCAGACATCAATACAAAACTGATCAATATTGCTGATGGTGTACAAAGTATTTCCACAAATATATCTGGATTAATTCCCTTTATTGACACAAATCTTAGAAATGGATTTCAAAACGCTGTTAACATGCTACAACAAACACGTACCAGTCTTACCCAAGTTCTGAATATCATCAATCCCACCACAGTTATCTTGGTATTTGTATCAGGAACTCTCTTTGTAGTGGTAGGTATTCTGACGTAACAGAAATTATCACGAACGAGTTTTTAAAATGAAAAATAGAATAAACAATTCTGATTTAGAGGTTGAACTATCTGATGTTCTTTCTAAAGCAAGACAATACAAATTTGATAGCTTAAAGGGAATTCAAAAAGAAAGTAATCCAAATCACTATTACGATGATGACATATCCAGAACAATTTCTGAAATTTTTTCAGATGAAATATCCGTATATCCAATTTTGGGTGATCTCATAAGATTTTTGGGCGGTCTGTTGAAAAAAAGAACTCCGATAAAACCACAAGAATTCATAAAAATTGCAATAAACAAACTGTTTGATGAAAACCTGTCTAGAGAAGAAATTTCTGAATTGACAAAAATATGTGAGGTAAGATCTAATTTACTCCTCCCATTCATGAATGGTGGTCCTGCTGGTGAAAACTGGAATAACTCAAAAAATGGATTCTATGATTGGATTACTAACAAATCCCAAGAAAGTATTCTTGGAATTGAACTGGGATTCAAGGCTGATGATTATGGTCTGGAAGTAAGCAAGAAACTCATAGACAAAAAAAAGGCTAATCCGGATATGATAATACGCATACTTGTTGACGGATTTGTATCACTGTTAATGCAAAAACCTCCTAGCAGTTTAGAACAGTTTGAACAAAACACCTTGACAATGATTGAAGGAATGGAAAAATCAGGCATTGAAGTAATAGTCAACAATAGTTTCAATCCTGTATCTACCAATTTTCTTGCGGCAAATCATGTGAAATTATGGATATTTGATGGAACGGCTGCTTTTTTTGGTGGGATAGGAATAGAATCACAATTTCGCAGTTTGATGTATGATGAAATGGATCTTGTACAGGGACCGTTTGTAAGAATCTTGACCATGATGGCACTCTTGCTTATGAAAAATCAGAAGGCTGACTACGATGCTCATTTTGATAAAAAACCAAATCCGTCTTTCATAAAAGATGAAATTATGAAATACTTTGTTAAAGAAATTCCAGAACAGGGAAATATAACATTGAGACTGTCTATGAATGTCCCAGGATATGTACAAGATGCACAAAAGGACTATGTTGAGTTATTGACAAGAGAAGATGTTCAGGAAATCTTTATCTTAGTACCGTATTTTTCAGATCATAAAGTTGCAAGAGGATTGGTAAAAGTGGCAAATAGATTATACAATAAACTTGCAAGAGAAAAAGAAAATGAACTCAAATCTAGATCAAAAGATTCTACAATCTCAAGAAAGGATATTGATAACGAATTAAGTAAAGATAAAAAAATCCATGTGATCTTTCCTACCAAACAAGAAAATGTGATTATTGCCGATGTGTCAAAATACTATGCTTATTATCTTAGAAATAACCCAATAGTTGAAACAAGACAATTTTTTGCCAAAAGCCAAAACATGGAATATCAAATGTTACACGCAAAACAGATGGTTGTAATTCTCAAAGACGATGAAAAAAACTGGACAAAATATGTAAAGTTTGGAGGAAGTTACAATCCTGCTGGACGAGCTCAGAATATGTGGGAACTTAATGCAATACAATTTAGGGGAAAATGGGATGAAAGTGATGACGTGCTAGGCACGCATGAATCTAATCCAATTAAGGATTATCTCAATGATGTCATGAAGACTGTTTTGAACAAGTATACTGAACCGTTCTATTGGGGAACAGTAAATGCGAAATTGTCAATTCCAGAAATAATCGCGATGAATATTGCAAGAAGATTGTGGTTTTGAGACAAAAATGTAACGAGTCTTACAGATTCCAATCATGAATTCAGACGAAAACCTGATTATTTTTCTTATTTTGTGAACTAATTAAGAAAACTGAACAAACTACAAATTAATCTATCCATGTTTTAAATGGGGGAACTACATCAAGTGAACAAAACTCCTCAAGGCCTCTAATGATATTTTATAACGAGGTAACTAAATTAATTGAAAACTACGGGAATCAAAATATTCCAAATTTGCTTGATTCCATCTCTTCCTTAATGGCTAGTTTTACCTTCAAGTTTTTTTGACTGACCTTATCACTCAACCATGTCAAAAACTTGTGGTCTAAACCTTTTCCTTTTATCTTTTCAAAATCTGACCCCATTTGATCAGATAACCGTTTTACTAGTGATCTGTTGACACAAACCACATAAAAATGCCAGCCAAAAGCAAATTCTGAGTCTGTTACTATGAAGTCATTTTCTCCATGAACCATTTTCTCTGCATTACTCAGTGTTGATATGATGGCTTTACTGGTATTTTCATAATCTGTAGCTGATACATTGATGTTGATTCTTTCTTGCATCATGTATTTTATACTGTATTTCCAAATAAAAACATGACTGAGAATTAATCCTAGTGGTCAAGCAGGTGTTCTACTTCTATATTGAAAAAAGTCTTGAGAATTCCCATGTAACTCTTTATTGGATCTGGTATGTCATCCCCACATGCGATCCCAAGATTCTTTGCGTTTATCCATATTACAAGTGTCTGGAGTATAGTTAGAAACCTGTCATTTTCTAAATTCTTTGAACCTATAGATTTTGAATATCTATCAGCAAATTCCCATGCAACAGCAAAATCAATGCAATCAGTGTTGAATATTGAAAGCATCTGATCTCGCAGAGAATTGGCCTTCTTTAATGGTGTGACATTTAAAATGTATGGAAAATCCACTTTATCTGGCATGTGTCCAATGAGGGGTCCCCATATGGTTATTATTTTACAGCCGGATCTTAGATCTTCAAATTTTGAAATCATTTTCTCAATTATCCTTTCATCTGAGAACCAAAAGAGTATTACAGTTGCATCGCTAATGTCAGAAAGTGTGACATCTTCACATCTAAACGATCCATTTGAGAGATGTTTCTCCTCAAGAAGTTTTTGCACGTGTGTTATCTTGTCTTTGTTATTGTCAATGCCGATAGCTTTCTTTACCATGAATTCCTGTACAGATATCATGACGCTGTTATCACTGCCGCATCCCAGATGGTAAAATACATCATTTGTAGTCAGTCCCGCAAATCGAAAGATCTCTCTTAATGTCTTGTCTGATAATTCAACATCCTCACCACTAATTATTGAACTTGGAAGTGATGATAGATAATCTTCAATTTTCACTAAATAAGAATAATCTGGACTAAATTTATTCCCTTATTCTTTCTAGAGCAGAAACTGCTTGCCACAATGTGACTCTGACGTATGACGGCATGTTGGGGTCTTGCGATATGTCATCAAGGGCACTTATGGCATTTGCCGCCCTTACTGCAACGGGAGAAGTTTGTTTTTTTAATTCTGCAATAAGGTCAGTCAGATCTTTCTTTATGTTTCTTGGAGTGGAAGGATTTACTGCAATTTCAACTAAAGTAGTAATGGCTGTGTTTAAAGTGTCAATATTTGGATCCTTTTTTTCGACCATAATACCATTCAAGCTTATGCTAATTGTGCTTATTTTATAAAGTTTGCATTATACTTCTACAAAGATATTTTCTGATTCTATTACTACTTTATACGAATTCAAGTCTTTTATCTTGGCAGGAAACGCAGAAAGCTTGCCTGTTTTACAATCAAATTTTGCTCCATGCCATCCACATGTTACAATCGTTCCATCCAAACTTCCTTCTGATAGGCTTGCTCCTGCATGTGTACACGTATCATTAATTGCATAGTAGTTTCCATCAATATTTGCAACAAGAATATCCTTACCATCTATTGCCACCTTTTGTATTTTACCTGGAATGAAATCGCTTACTTTCCCAACAATTATTTTTCCCATACTTGATAAGGAACTCTAACTCTTAATAATTTTAATGTCTGTTCTAGAATTTCAGAATCTTGAATCAAACGAATTTTACTGTGTTTTGTAGCTTGCCAAGATTTTCTATCTCCATCTCTATCTTATCCCCATCTTTCAAAAAGACGGCATCTGGTTTGTTGAGCATAACTCCTGCAGGAGTTCCAGTAGATATAATATCCCCCTTCTCCAATGTCATTGCTTTGCTTAACAGTGATACAATGGAATAGACCTTTAGGTGCATATTTGATGTTGAAGAATTCTGTCTAATGTCTCCATTTACTTTGGTCATCATCTTGAGATTTTGTGGATCAGGTATCTCATCTGCAGTGGTTATCCAAGGACCACAAGGTGCAAAAGTATCAAAACCCTTTGCTCTGGTAAACTGTTTATCCTTGGCTTGTATGTCTCGTGCAGAAGCATCGTTTAAAACCATGTATCCAAAAACTGCTTCTTTAGCCTCTTTTTCTGATATGTTCTTGCAGTCTTTACCAATTATCACTGCAAGCTCAATCTCATAATCGAGCTTTGATACAAATGATGGGCAAACTATGTCTGACGTAGCTCCATTGAGTGTTGTTCTTGGTTTGATAACTATGGCCGGCTCATCTGGAGGAATCAAATTTTGCTCTTTTGCATGATCTCTGTAATTGAATGCTAAACAAATTATCTTAGATGGATTTGGAATAGGAGGAAGAAATTTGAAATCTGATAAATTCTCATTATATGTTAAATTTTTTGCATTGGTCTTTATTTCATCGTACCAACCGTCAAATAAAAAATCTTTAATACTCTGTGGTATGGGAATTCCAGTTTGTAATGTCATACTTTCTCTTGTCAAAACCTTTTCGCCATTAACAATAGCATATGTTTCAATATTTTGTCTAAGTAATCTGGCAATCTTCATTTTCTTCACTTGTGTGTATATATCGCTTGATTTGCAGAATCTTTTCTACAATACCCGAATCTCATGAATTGGATTTCTGCTCCCACATTTAACTCTAAGTAGTATTGCTCTGTAATGGCTTGTCTAATTTCTAGACTATTTTCATTAAATTGGTCATTTATGAAGAGTGTATTTGGTATCAAAACCTCTATGTTTACTGGGTTATTTCTTGGAACCCATTGAGTTTTCGGAATATCTGATTTGTAATTGCTACTAGTAATCTCTCCTTCCATTTCTGAACCCATTTTTGTTATTCTTATGTTGTATAATTCTAACAATCTTATCTCATCACCGATTTTTAATGTCTTGACATCATTACCAGATATGAAGAATTTCCCATCAATCTTTATTCGTCTCTTGCCCATGTCGTTTTGTGGATGATTTGGAATCTCAACTTCGGTAAGATTATTGTTAATAACTGTTAATTTTATAGGTTCAAAAACAATGAATAATCTTACACTTGTAGGATCAATTATTTTTCGATTAAATGATTCAAGTGATTCAAATGGTGGTAAAGTATCCGATTTAGTAAAACCAAGAGAAATAACAAATTTCCTAATAGCTTCTGGAACTATACCTCTTCTACGTAATCCCTCAAGAGTAGGGAGTCTAGGATCATCAAATCCGGATACTTTTCCTTCTTCTACTAGAGGTTTCAACACTCTTTTGGAGACAGGCATTCCTTCAAACTCTAGTCTTGAAAACTCCATCATCTTTGGTTTACGCATACCCAGTTTGTCTAAAAGCGTATAATAGAGTTCAGTTCGTAGTTCGTATTCTTTAGTTCTGAACGCATGAGTAATTCCATCAATGCTGTCCTCAATTGAAACCGCAAAATCATAATTTGGCCAAACTCTGTACTTGTCCTTGTGTATTGGATGCGCTTCATCTATTATTCTTAATAAGGTCGGATCTCGCATAACTGTATTCTCTGAACTCATATTTCCACGAAATCTAACTATGGCTTCCCCTGGTTTGAATTTGTCAAACATCTTATTCCAACGAGTGACATTCTGATTAAGATCTCCTGCTCGACATTTACAGGATAGCATCTCTCTTCTGTTCTTGCTAATTGTTTCCTTATCACATGTACAAACATACGCATGACCAGAATCTATGAGTTCTCTAGCTTTCTTGTAAATGATCACCATATCATCAGATGTGTTTTTTACAAGATCATATTTTACACCCAGCCAGTCTAAACCAACCTTGATTGCTGCATAGTACTCTAAACGTTCCTTCTCTGGATTTGTGTCATCAAATCTTAAAACGAGTTTGCCTCCATACATCCTTGCATACTCTTCATCAATTATCGATGCTTTCGCATGCCCAATATGTGGATAACCATTGGGTTCAGGAGGAAAACGTGTAATTACATTACCTTGTTCTGCTCCCTCCAAAGGCGGAAGTCCTATTCTCTCATGCTTTGGTTTTACTACTAGTAATTCTGGATATTTACTCTCAAGCTCCTCTTTTTGTGATTCTACTGATAATTTGTTAACATCAATTACTTCCTGTGAAATGAGTGGAATGATATCTTTTATTCTAGAACGAAGTTCTGGCTTAGTACCAATTACTTTAGAAATGATTGAATCGTTTCTAGTTTTTCCATCATGTTCTGATGCATTGAGAAGGGCAATTCCACGAATTACTCTTTTTAATTCTTCATCCAATTAAAGACTCCTCTCTACCACGAAATCAAGCAAAGAGAGTAGTTCTTTTTTTGCAGATCCATCGTATATTGATATGGAATTCTTGGCTGCATTGGAATGATGTGCTGCTTTTTGCTTTATTGTTTCTTCTATGCCAAGAGCAGAAATTGTAGAGATGGCTCTTTCTACTTCACTTTTTGAAACAGATGGATTACCAAATGCATTAAGTATTATCTTCTTTTCTTGATTATTTGCTTTTTTAATTGCCATTAAAATTGGAAGAGATTTCTTTCCTTCTCTAATATCGTTTCCTACAGGTTTTCTTGTAATTTTAGGATCACCTATTACTCCAATTAGATCATCAATTATTTGAAAAGCAATTCCTAGATTTCTTCCAAATGTGGATAGTCTTGTTACATCAGAAAAATTTTTGTTTGCAGTTATTGCTCCCATTGCACATGATGCTACAAATAATGATGATGTTTTTTTCTCAATCATTTTGATGTATTGACTTTCATTTGGTATTTTATTTGATTTTGCCATGCTGATGTCAAGTGCCTGACCCTCACATACATCTGTGCAGGCTTTTGCCAATGTAGTAACAAGATTCAAACCCACCTCTTTTGACTTGTGAAGATAAGGTTTTGAAATGGTTTCAAATGCCCTTGAAAATAATAAATCCCCAGCAAGAATTCCTATTGGCATTCCAAATTTCACATGAACTGTAGGTACACCATGTCTTACCTCGTCATTATCCATGATGTCATCATGTACTAGTGTGAAATTATGCACCATTTCAACTGCGGCTGCTGCAGGTATAGCCTGCTTTGTAGTTCCTCCTAAGAGTTGACAGCTCTTTATGACCATGTATGGTCTCAATCTTTTCCCCCCATGATCAATCAAATAACTTGCTGCTTGGTATAGATCTCTGGGTTCTCCAGAAAGTCTTGATGATAGAAATGAGTCTATCTTGGATGTCGTTCTTGCTAGTGTTTCTAATTTCATTCTTTTTTTAGCTCCCATCTATGGTCTGGAAAATGATACTTTAATGATTCTTCAAGCCTACTCTTGAGATCGGCTTTGTTCCACATCTTGAGAATTTCTTTATGTCTATCGTTAATTTTTTGGCTTGATTCTGGTATGAAATACAATGCGACTAGTAACCATGGACAGAAAATATGAGGAACATTTTCTATCTCTGATAATAATTCTTCAAGCGTAACCCATTTAAAATCTGAAATTTCACCTTCTACAAGCTTAATTTTGGATGGGTCATCTAATATTCCAACCAGAGTACCGCAAACTTCATTTTCTGATCCTATGTCTTTGTAAGGAACATGATACTCAAACTTGTGTAAATAATCCAATTTGCATGTGACTCCCAATTCTTCAGGTAGTCTTCTTTCTGCAGATGAAATGTAATTCTCTGACTGTCTTGGGTGACTTGCTACTGTTCCATCCCAATCTCCGGGCCACAACATCTTATCCATACTTCTTTGCGTAAGCAATAGTTTACCTTCTTTATTGAATAAAAATATTGTAAAGGCTCTGTGAAGTTTTCCATTTGGTAAATGGCATTTTACTTTTTCTTCAATTCCTATTTGATTATCATTGCTGTCTACAAGAATGAGGTATTCCATGGTTATCCACTGAATATTGTTCCCTCAAAACTCTTGCCATTTATTGCATTTGTTATTCTTCTTGGGATATTTCCGTTCACAAAGAAAACGTCAGTTCCGCCCTTTGATATTCTAAAAGCTTCTTTTATTTTACGAGACATTCCTCCAGTTACATCCATTGTTACATCTGAGGTAATCGGTTTCTCTTTACTGATCTCGCTCAAAAGCCTCTTGCTTTTCATATCTGAATACACTCCATCTACATTTGTAACAAAAATCGCAAGTCTAGGATGTAATAGTTTGGAAAGAACTCCCATAATTCTATCTCCAGACAAAATGTAAAACTTGTTTTTTCCAAACCACATGGCATCTCCATAGGAAATTGGCGTTAATCCTGTCTTTGCAATTTTGGGAATTTCTTTAACTTTTTTGATAAGTGGTTTGTCTCCTATCATAAAATCACCAGGAGGTAAACAATATGGTTTTAGACCTGATTCTAGAAATGATTCTAGTACAATACTGTTTAGTTCTACCATTGAATTTTTGACAACAGCTACTCCTTTAGCGCTGTATTTTTGTGGTTTTGTATGCATGTCATATTTTACAGACCAATAATGTCCAAAAGAACCTCCACCATGTATGATAACAAGTGGTTCGTCTACATTTTTGAGATATGAAGCAATTCTTCTTATTGAATTTCTATTAGGCGTCAATGGCTTTTCTTTGTTGGTGATGATTGAACCTCCAAGTTTCATCAAGATCATGATTTTTACTAGTGCTATGAACGGTTTTAAAAAGTATCTCACTGAAATCATGTGGTTATTATGAAACTTTTTGGTTGATACGAGGTATCATATATTTACTTCCCTTTCTGAATGAATATTTATTTTGTAAATTATTAATAATTAGAATTGGAACTAAATTTTGTATTTTATCTATATGTCAGTCCATTGTAATCTATTTTTGCCAAAAAACAGTCTGAAATTTTTCTTAAATTATCTAAAGTGTCTCCCATGTTAGAATTGTCTACAAGAGAAATAATACATCCACCTCCACCAGCTCCTGTTATTTTTGCACCATATGCTGTCTTCTTTGCCTCCCTAACTAAAAGATCAATTTTTTCTGTTGAAATTCCTATTTGTTTTAATAAATCTTGATTTTTTAACATCAGTGAACCTAATTCATTCAAGTTATTGTCTTTCAAGGCGGTTGTTGCATTTTTGACTATCTCAATTTCTTGCTTACATAATTTCCTAAACATATCTTCATTTTTTTCTTTAAAATTCCTGACTTGTCTTACTATATCTTGAGTGTCATGAATCTGGGCAGAGTTTGATATTATGAAATTCAAATTATTTCTTGATGGTATGTCTTGAAAGCCATTCTTTAGATCGTATGACATTAGTCCACCGAATGTAGAGACTGATGAATCTGCACCTGAGTTCTGTTCAAATATAGTACGTTCTGCTTGTATTGCTCTTTTTACTACTTCTTCTTTTGATAGTTTATTGAATAACCCATTGACTGAAGCTGTAACTGCAACGCATGCTGCAGATGATGAACCTAGTCCTACTCCTGCCGGTATCTGTGATTCTAAAATTATTTCTATGCCATGTTCTGAGGAATTTTCTTCTATTGCTTTCTGTGCTACATAAAAAAATGGTTTCATAAATTTTTGTGGTATTTTTTCCAAATTGTTTAATGAATTTAGATCCATCTCTGACTCTCCTAGTGAAGAACTTACTCTGACTATCTTTTCATCCAAGAATTGTGAGGTAGCAGTTATTCTCTTGTCTATGGAACAGAGTATTGCCTTTATACCATACACCACAAAATGCTCTCCAAAAAGGATGATTTTCCCAGGTGCAGATGCAACAGATTTCATGAAAACACTATCGATGCATATCCTACTACTGAACTTTTATCGCCTGTCATGTCCCCACTGGTAGCATATTTCTTCAAGATGCCCTTTGTTGCTCCCAGTTCCTTACAAGCTATCATGGTAGATGCAATCGCTCCATAACCACATGCACTAATCTGTTTTTCTTGTAAAACACTGTAAAATCTGTCTACATCTAAGCTAACTATCGATTCTATCAAAGATTTGTCCTGTGCATGTGCAAAATCATTTGATTCGTAATGAGTAAAATCAGATGATCCAATTATCGTGGTCTTTTTAATTTTAGAAATCTTTGCTATAGCTTTACCAATTTCTATTGCAGTATGGTATCTTTGGTCAATTAAAATTAAAGGTAAGATCTTGAATTTGTGAGAAAATGTTTCTTGAAGCATTGGAAGTTGTACTTCTAAACAATGATCTCTCGTGTGAGAAAAAGAATCTAGTTCTATCATATTACAGATTTTATTGATTTCAATTGCATGTTCTGTATCTACTTCGATGTCTCCAAGTGGTGTTCTCCATACTCCTTCTTTCATTGTAGCAACATCTCGTCCTATTCCCCAGTGATTTGGTCCAATTATTATTACAAGATCTGGTCTTTGTGATGATATTGCATAGTATGAATTTGCAGCTATTGGACCGGAATACTCGTATCCTGCATGAGGACATATGACGCCGATAATTTTTTTATCATTAGGAGAAGGTGGTAATTTTCCAGGACCATAATTGTGTAGAAAACAATTTCGTATGCTTGATTTTAATTCCTGATTTGTTTTTGGATAGAACATTCCAGCAACAGCTGGTGTCCTTACCTGCATTGTGTTATTGCCTCTGTGTTCTCATTCTTGAAGGTGGCATTCTTTCTGACTCTTCTTCTAATTCTTCTTCAGTTATCTTTGTTTCAAAGTCATCTATTTGATATTTCATAGACTCTGCGTCTTTTAGTTTGCCTTTCTGCATTAGAATTTCTCTTGCTAATAACCAATAAGTTGCAGCCAAAGATTTTCTTCCTCTGTTGTTTGCTGGAATTACCAAGTCAACTTTGGAAGTAACATTGTCCGTATTTGAAATACCTATGACTGGAATTCCTGCATTAGTAGCTTCTACAATTGCTTGTTCGTCTACTTGTGGATCTGAAATGAAGACTAATTCTGGTTCTCTATAATATGGTAATAGTGGATTTGTCAGAGTACCTGGCATGAATCTTCCAAGCATAGGAGTTGCACCGGTGATCTCACAGAATTTCTCAACTGGTGTACTGGCATATTCTCTACCTGAACAAACTAAAACTTTTGTTATATCTGCTCTATTGATAAATTTGGCTGCGGTTTGAATTCTTGATAATGTTTTCTTACTGTCTATAATGTAAAGACCTTCATTTGTTGCCTTTGTAACAAACGAATTCATGAATTTTGTTTTTACTTGAGTTCCTACTCTTATTCCGGTAGATAATACGTATTTCTCCATATGTTCAAAGTCTTCTTGTTTACTCATCGTGTGTTTCTAAATCTCGGCCATTCCACGTATTAAATCATACTCTGAAAGTCGTACCAATTCGTTAAGCTTGGCTATTCTCTCCCCACCTAATATCCCAACCTTGAGCATCTTTGATTTGGTTGCAAGTCCAATATGTGATATGTGAGAATCAGTTGATTCTCCAGATCTATGAGATGTGATTAGTTTTACATTGTTATTGTTTGCCTCTTTTGCAAATTCTAAAGCATCATAGAGGCTTCCTGCTTGATTTACTTTCAATATGGCTCCACTACACGCTCTTATTTTTACTGCTTTTTTGAGAATCTTCGTATTTGTCACTAAGAGATCATCTCCAGTTATCAGTACACGCGGGAACTTTTTGGTCAAGACTGCCATGTCTTCAAAAGCCTCTTCATGAACGGCATCTTCAGCATAAACCAGTTTGTATTTTTTTATTATATCTGAAGCAAAATCGATCTGTTTTTGTGGAGTATTTTCAAAACCTGCTCTATTGTATACGTATTTCTTTTTCTTTTCATTCCATTGAGTGGATGAAGCAAAATCCACTCCTAAAGAAACTTCTTTTCCTAGTGTAAAACCTAGCTGCTCGCAAGCTTTTGCAGATATTTCTAATGCCTCATCATTTTTTAATTTGGGTGCCCAACCGCCTTCATCTCCTCTTCCATTTGTAAAACTTGGATCTTTTTTGGCTAGGATTTTTCCCACTTCTTTGTGCACTGCCAAGTTAATCTCTATTGCATCATGAATCGTTTTAGATCCTGTTGCACAAACTAGGATCTCTTGAATGTCTGGTGTACCAGGTCCAGCATGTGCACCACCTCCTAGAATATTTCCAAGAGGAAATGGAAATCTAAAAGTTGAATCTTTTGCTAATAATCTGAACATTGGAATGTCTAATGATTTTGAAGCAGATTCGATTGATGCAATAGTTAATGCAAATGCTAGCGAACCTCCAACTTTAGAATAATTGGGAGTTGGATCAATTTCTCTTAAAATTTCATGAATTATTTTTAAGTTTGATGAATCAAAACCAACAAATTTCTTCGCGTTCTTTTTTAAAATATCTAAACTCTTTTCTGGTTTATCTTGAGGAAAACTCTTCGCTTCATATTTGCCTACGCTTGCTCCTGAGGGAGCACATACTCGTCCCAGATGTTTATTGTCTGATATTACATCGACTTCTATGGTTTGACTTCCTCTGCTGTTGTAAAGTATTCTACCTTTAATTGAGGTAATCAGAGGCATTCTATTCTAGTTCGGATCTTACTTCTTGTTCTCTTCTTCTAATTGCTTCGTAAAATGGAATAACTTGATGTATTGTTTCAACTGATGTCAATATCATAGCTCTGCAACAATATCTTTTGAAGCCAAATGAATCTAAAACCTTTTTAGGATCTTCGCCGCTTTTTACACGATTTTGATATTCTTTAAACTTGTCAGCAATCAAATTTCCACAACTAAAACATCTAACAGGAATCAGCACAGACACAAAAAGTAATCAAGGCTTATAAAAACCATACATGGGTAAAACCAAATGTGCGGGAGTCGCCCAGCCTGGTCAAAGGCGCTAGCTTGAGGGGCTAGTATCTTAGGATTTCGAGGGTTCGAATCCCTTCTCCCGCATTAAAAATTTAAAGACACTATCAAACTGAATTGATTAAAAAATACTATCATGTGTTGATAGGAACATTCTACATTTCATTTGATGAAATTATTTTTTCATCTCTTAATGTTTTGATTATTCGTCCAATAGTCTTGAATTCCCACTACTCATCACATTGTGGTATCATTATTGTTCAAGAAATTCCAATTAATTTGCCAAATAATGTAGTAGCATGATTTCAGCAAACTTGAGATCGCTTTCAAAATACAACGAACTTCGTACATGAATACTGCATTGGTAAAGCCCATATTTGACATAAAATTCCACATTGTTGTGGAAATCACTGTAAAACAAATGATGCAAATTGAAGAGAATGGGCATCAAATGGGTTTTTTTAGAAAACTAATGATGGAAAACGCAGGCGCCGCTACTGCCAGATACATTATTGAGCGCTATTCTGATTTAACGTCAAAAAAGATAATCGTTTTTGCGGGACTGGGAAATAATGGTGGTGATGCTTTTGTTGTGGCAAGACACTTGGCTGGATTTGGGTTTCAACCTACCGTTATACTTCTAGGACATCCAGATAAAATAAAGACAGAAGAAGCTAGATCTAACTGGAAAATTTTAGAGAAAATGAATTCGGTGAATCTTGTACTTGCATCTGACACTGATGGACTTGATTATGCAATTGACGCAGAAATGATAGTAGATGGGATACTTGGCACTGGTATACTTGGAAATATTCGAGAACCGTATTCATCAGCAATAGATCTCATAAACAAATCTCATGCTTTCAAATTGGCTGTTGATGTACCATCTGGCCTTGATCCAGATACCGGAATAGTAAATGACAAGTGTGTAAAAGCTGATATCACTATAACTTTTCACAAAATGAAAATTGGGATGCCAAAAGGTAAAGATATGTGTGGAAAAATAGTCGTTGAGAAAATAGGAATACCTCCAGAAGCGGAGATTGGCGTGTTATGAAAGTGTATCAACTAGAAGTAGGAAATATGCAAAACTTTACTTATGTTATTGAAGATGAAGAGACTAAAGAAGCAGTGATTATTGATCCGTCTTGGGATCTAGATTTGGTAATTGAAACATTGGAAAGAAACTCTCTCAAAGTCAAATACATAATAAATACACATCATCATTTCGATCATACAATAGGAAATGATGCGATAGTAAAACATACAAAATCTAAAATCTTACAACATGAATCCTCTACCCTGAAAAATGATATACGATTATCCAATGGAGAAAAAATAAAGTTTGGTAATTCCGAACTTATTGTACTTCATACTCCTGGACACTCAAAAGATAGTATTTGTCTAGTTGGTGACGGAAAAATTTTTTCAGGAGATGCACTTTTTGTAGGGAATTGTGGCAGAGTTGATTTGCCTGGAGGGAGTGCAAAAGAGCTTTATCATAGCTTGTTTGATGTTATTTACAGACTTGATGATAACTTTGTGTTGTATCCTGGGCATAATTATGGAATCTCTCCAAATTCAACAATAGGTAAAGAAAAAAAAACTAATTTTGTATTACAACCTAGAACTGAAGAAGAATTTGTGAATTTTATGGGCAGTGATTAATCTGCAAGACATCGAAATATTCGGAAACAAGCAAAAAGGTTTAGAATTCATAAAACAAACTGAACAAAAAAAATTTATTTTTTCTTTGGTTATTTCTTATACTGCAACATCCGAAATACCGGGAATAACTATGGCTGGAAAGCATCCTGATCTGATAAAATTCACAGGACCTGCCGACGCTGAATTTATTCACTATGGGTATTGCAAAAGCATATCTGTAATTCCTATGACTCCTGATGGAAAACCAACGCCTGCATTGTTAACAAAAACAGCACTAGAAGCAGCAAGTATTCCAAGTATTATTGTAAACGCAGGCAGTAAGGTATCACCAAAACTTCCTTTCATTGATATGAACTTGGACTATGGAAAAAATATCGGAAAAGAACCGGCACTGAGTATGGAAGAAATTGGGAAAGCGGTAGAATATGGCAGAATAATTGGAAGATTCTTGGGAGCTTCAACTGATTGTGTTGTTGTTGGTGAGAGCATTCCGGGTGGTACCACAACTGCACTTGGAGTGCTTGAAGGACTTGGAATTAGAGGACTTGTTAGTAGTAGCATGCCAGAAAATCCTATAGAACTTAAAACTCAAACCGTAAAGGATGCACTAAAAAGATTGCAATCAAATGATCCCTTTGAAATTGTTTCACAATTAGGTGATCCAATGATTCCAACAGTTGCAGGTATTCTTAGTACAGCTTCAGAAATATCTAGGGTGATATTAGCCGGAGGAACACAAATGGCCGCTGTACTTGCTTTTGCAAAAAGCATAGGGTTTGAAGGAAAGAATACCTCTATTGGTACTACTTCTTATGTGACCGAAGACAAATCTGCAAATTTGGTTGAGACTGTATCGCAGATACTGGATATTCCTATACTGGTAGCTAAACTCAAACTTGCTGAATCTGAAATTTCTGGATTACGATCCTATGCTGAAGGATTTGTCAAAGAAGGAGCTGGTGCAGGAGGTGCGTCTATTGCATGTATGTTGAAAACCGGAATTGATGCCAAAGGACTTTTGGATTTGACTGAAAAAGAATATGCAAAAATTACTTGACTGTTACTGATTTTGCCAAGTTTCTTGGGTAGTCTGGATCTGTATCTTTCTCAAGTGCTGCATAATATGCAAGAAGTTGTATGGGTACTATCTCTACAAGTGGATACAATGACTCCGTAATGCTGGGAATGTCTATCCAGTAATCGTATACATCACTTGGTTTATCAGAAATTCCTATTATCTTGGCACCTCTAGCTTTTATCTCCCTAGCTGATGTTAACGTATCATTATAGGTTGAATCATTTGGATTTATGATTAACACATAAGAATTAGAATCCATCAATGCTAATGGCCCATGTTTTAATTCTCCACCAGGAAGTCCTTCTGCATGAATGTATGTAAGCTCCTTTAGCTTCAATGAACCTTCTGAAGCAATTGGATAATGAATACCTCTTCCTAATACGTAAATATCTGAAACGTCTTTTAGTCTCCTTGCAACATCTTGGATTTTGGAATCATTAGAAAGAATTTTCTTGATTGCCTCTGACACTTTTGTAAGATCTAATCCTATGCAGCCATCGCATATCTTATCGACCATTTTATACAGCACTACAAGTTGGGAAGTGAAACTCTTAGTTGCGGCAACTCCTATCTCTGGACCACAGTTAAGTCCAATTGAAATGGATGATTGATGAACTAATGAAGAAGTCATCATGTTGACAATTGATATAATTTTAGATCCTGCCTTTTTTGCAATGCTTACGGCCTCTAATACATCCGCACTCTCTCCGCTTTGAGATATTGCAATTAGAATTGATTTCTCTTCAAATATGTCTGGAGAAAATTGTGCTTCGCTAGAAATTAGTGGATCGATCTTTATCTTTGCATATTTTGAAAAGAGAAATTTTGCAATTAATGCAGCATTATAACTCGTTCCACTTCCAGTAATGTACAAGTTTCTTGCATGCTTTATCAAATCAGAAGCTAAATCAATTTCAATTTTGGTATTGTTACCAGCATTTAATATTGTTGTAGGTTGTTCTGAAATTTCTTTTAGAGTGTAATGAGCATATTGTCCCTTATATGCATCGGCAAATTCTTTTGATACTTTGGTTATTTGATGTTGTACTGGGTTTGCATCAAAATCAAAGATCTTCAATCCGGATGTGTCAATGATAACAAATTCTCTGTTATCTGGATAGATTACTTCATCTGTATATTCTACAAATCCTAACACATCGCTTGAAATGAAATATCCTTCTTTTCCTACTCCGATTATGAGCGGTTCATGAAGTCTAGCGGCAGCTAATGTACCATCTTGAAAAACTGCCACAAACGCATAATTTCCTTTTAGCTCAGAAACTGTATCTACTACAGATTTTTTAATCTCTTTTGTCTTGTCATAATTGTATTGAAGAAGATTTGCAATGACCTCGCTGTCTGTCTGACTTTTAAAAGTATAACCTCGCTCTTGGAGTTCTTTTTTTAACTCTTCATGATTCTCAATTATTCCATTATGTACAATGGCAACTTCTCCTGAACTTGATGGATGTGGATGGGCGTTTGTATCAGTTACCATTCCATGTGTAGCCCATCTTGTATGGCCTATTCCTATGGTGCCAGAAAGTTCATCGAGCTTTACTGCTTTATTTACCTCTAAGACTTTGCCTACTCCTTTTCTTACATTGATATGGTGTTCTGAAAAAGTTGCAACTCCTACACTGTCGTAACCTCGATATTCCATTCTTTTTAGCCCCTTGACTATTATTGGGGCGGCAGAATTGATGCCTAGATATCCTATAATCGAACACATGTTGATATTTTATACATTTTATTGATAAATAATGATTGCGTGTATTTTACTCAGTTGGCTGTTCAGTTTTTACTTCCTGATCCGGCTGTTCAGTTTTTACCTCTTGGGTAAGTTGCTGCTTTGCCTTGTTAAGGTCTAATTCTGGGGATAAGTGAATTTGGTCTTCTTCCTCAACTTTTACTGTATATGACGGAATATTGACTACTCTATCTCCAATCATTACATGACCGTGAACAACTATTTGTCTTGCCAAGTATGGACTCTTGATTGATTCTTTTTTCTGAATGAATGTCTGTAATCGTCTAGATAAAAAGTCGGCTACTTTTAGATTAAGCACATCATCTAATGTTGAATTTTCCTTTACAAGTCCAACTCTTGCAAGTGATTTCATAAGTATTGGTTCTTTTGTAACTCTGATATCTTGGGTTAATGCTAAGAGTGATCTTGCTTGATTTCTTATTCTTGAAAGTTCAGTGTGTGCTTTCCATAATTCTCTTTTGTTCTTGAGTCCGAAAGTACCTAAAACATGTAATTCTTCATTTAGTAAATCATAATTGAGAGGACGTTTTGGTTTTCTCCACATTTTGCGCGAATTCTTTGGATGATCTCCCATCTAATTCACCTACTTCTTCTTTTCCGCAGCTGGTTTTGCTGCAGGAGCTGCACCAGCCTTTGGAGCTGCTGCCGCTGCAGGAGCTGCACCAGCCTTTGGAGCTGCTGCCGCTGCAGGAGCTGCACCAGCCTTTGGAGCTGCTGCCGCTGCACCTTCAGCTGGAGCACCTGGAGAACCAGCTGGTAAAACCTTGCCACCTTTCTTTACTCCAACTGCACCACCTTTTCTACCAGTAGTGCGAGTGCTTTGTCCACGAACTTTTAATCCATATGTATGACGAAATCCTCTCCAACTGTTCATACCTTTTTCTCGTTCAATATCATTTCTTATATTAAAATCAACATCTGAAGTAATGAGGTGAAAATCATTCCCTGTGTCCATATCTTTTCGTCTGTTTAGAAACCAAGATGGTATGTTAACCGATGAAGGATTTCTCATCGCATTCTCTATTTGCTCTACTTGTGATTCTGTGAGAAAACCCACATTGCTGTCTGGATTAATTTTTAATACTTGTAAAAGTGATCTAGCAAAATTGTAACCTATACCCTTTACTTGACCAACTCCTATGATGGTCTTTTTAGCACCGGGAACATCTTTACCCGCAATTCTAACGATATGTCTGAATTCCTGTGAAGACAAGTATTAAAAAATCCCCTGTATCCCCGATAAAAACCATACTAAAATAATAATACTTTAAATCGGATTTAGAGAGTATTTATCACATTGACTCAGGAACTTGAAAATCTTGTTACTAGAAGTTATGGTTCAGAACCAAAGTATGCTGAAATCCTAGCTGGTGTTCCTGAAGATTATAAACAAATTAAGACATTAAGAGATCTCCTAGAAATTAATTACAAGGTAGTTGGTGCAAAGGAACAACTACGTAGAAATTTAATTTCAAAGATAAAATCAAAAAGTATTACATATCCTGGAATAATAGGTTTTGACGATGATGTTATTCCTGCTTTGGATAGAGCGATACTATCATGCCATGATGTGATTTTGGTAGGACAAATAGGGCAGGCAAAGACTAGGATAGCCCAAACCATTGCAGAAACTCTGCTTTCCCCAATGCCACTAATTAGAGGTAGTATAACAAATGATTGTCCCCTAGATCTTCCACCTAATGATCTGATATCTTTATTGGAGGATAAAGAAAATCACATGACAATTCCAAAATTTTATGTTGATGGTGAAAGCATAGAAAAAATTCGCAATAATAAACTTGATACTCCAATTGAATGGGTTAATGGCCGACACAGATTCAAGTATGTATTGGCAACTCCGGACATTTCTGTAAAGGATTTGGTTGGTCAGATAGATGCAATCAAGATAACAAAGAAAGGTACAGAAATGTATGAAATTGAATCTTATTCCCCAGGTCAGCTGATGCAAGCAAAACATGGATTATTTTGTATTGATGAATTACCTGTTCTTGATACAAGAAAACAAGTAGCGCTGTTGTCTGTCTTACAAGAGGGAAGATTCACTACTGGTTCATTTCCTGTCATCTTTGAACCCAAAACAGTATTTTTTGCAACTGCAAACCCTATAGATTATACTCACTCTGGAAAAATAATCGAACCACTTTATGACAGATTAAAAAGCCACATTCAAACTCATTACCCAAGATCAATCATTGAAGAAATGCTTATAATAATACAGGAAGCGAAAATACCGAGATCATTTATTCCTATATTCTTATTGAAAATCTTAACGAGAATTGTTCAAACAGCTCGTTCGAGTAATGAAATTAATCAAGACAAGGGTGTGAGTGTCAGAATGGGTGTTCATAGTTTAGAACTGCTTGTAGGCGAAGCAGAAAGAACCAGATCTATATCTCATGATATTCTTGCTGTACCAAGACCATGTGATATATTTTCCATTACTCAATCTGTAAAATTTGAACTTGCTGAACTTGATGATATAACAGAAAATCGTACAAAAGTTCTAAAAAGTCTAATTTTCAACGCTATGAAAGAAACATCGCTTGAATATTTGACAGGTGTGGACTCGAGCATTTTAGACTCGATAAAAAAAGAATTCCTAGGTAAATCATTCCAAGTATCACAGATGATACTTGGTTCAAATAGTATGCAAACATCATACGACAATCAATTGAAGAATTTTAATTCTCTTCTAAATTTGATTACTAATGTATATCAAAAAGTCATTTCTGATCAGGAGGGCTTTGTAAAAGAAACTAAAAAGCATGAGATTTCTAACGATGCTCTACTGTTTTCAGAAAGTGCACATAATGAACTCAAAGCTGGAGTTGTAGAATTGGTACTTGATGGTCTCTGCTGGCTAGAGCCTAAAATTCTAGATAGAAAAGAGGGCACATACATTGCGAGCTAATACAGCAAACTTTGTCTATTTTCCAAGCGAGAATAATAAATCTGAAAATCCTTCATCTGAGATATCTAATGAAGAACTCAAACAATCTCTTCAAACAATTGCAAATCAGGTCTTAAAAGAAAAAACACCATCAATGAAAGATTTGGAAAGCATATTGAAAGGTGCAATGCAGAAAACATCAGAAAATCAAGAAAAAAATGAAAATCAACAAGAAACAGAAGTATCTGATAATGATGAACCGATGACAAAACGTTTGCAGAAACTTGGTTATCTCAAAGATGATAAAAAATGGTTAACGAAAAAAGCTTTTTTTGAAATTGGGCAAATAATGCTTGAAGATGTTATGAAAGCAGTTAATGAAGGAGGTTCTGGTTTTCATGAAACTAAGAATATTGGATCAGGTGATACAATACTTGACACAACACAAAAACTCGAAGTAGGAGATGACATCAAACATCTGAATGTACCAAAGACCATGTTGAATATTATACAGAGAAAAAAAATTAAAAATGAACCTATTAAATTCCCACTTGAAATAGAATTTGATGATTTTGAAAAATTTGAGACAAAGGGAGAAGTAAAAGTTACAGTAGTTTACTGTATAGATCTTAGTTCTACGATGAAATATTCTCTAAGTTCAGGAGAAGGAACTAGAATAGAAGCAGCAAAAAAGGCTCTGTGGGCATTATATGTATTGAATAAAAAATTCTTTCCAAATGATTCTATTTACATTGTTGGTTTTGGTTCACTTGCATCACAAATTGATCCTCATGACATACCATATCTGAAAACTTATGATGCAAATGATAATTTCCTTCATTATACGAATTATCAAGCTGCCATGAGACTAGCGTTAAAGATCCTAAAGAAAGATGGATCACAAAATAAAAGAATTGTTCTAATAACTGATGGTCAACCAAGCGCCTGTTTTGTTGATGATGAATCACAAAAAAATGCAATACTATCAGATAAACCATATTCACATTTTTACAGACCAGATGAAACGACTCTCTCTAAAATAAAAAATGAGAGAGATGTCAAACTGGATTTAGGTGATGAAATGGTATACCTGTGTTATCGATATAGACAAGTTGATCCTGCGGTGGAATCAAAAACACTGTACGAAGCAAAAAAATGCAAAAAAGAAGGTATCGAAATTGATACTATAATGGTAAGCGAAGAAGCGGAACTATTGAGTTATGTTGAAAGTCTTGAAAAACATCTACGGGGGAAAGCATATTATATTAATCCGGAAAAAATTGATAGGGTCTTAATCAGTGATTTTATATCTAACAAGAAAAAAATACTGAATTCTAGGAATGGTTGGTAGATTTGAGTGAAAGTTTTGATAAACAAAAAATGATGGAAACTTTGGTAGATCCTGAAATATCATCAATTCTTGCAGAGCTTGAAAGCGGAGAAAAAGATTCTACATATCTGACAGATAAATTACAATTATCATTGAATCAGATAAAAGAGCGTCTTTCATACGTAATAGAGCATAATTTCGTTACAATCAATCAAAGTAATGGAAATGAGATTTTCAAAGTTGACTTGAGTAAACTTAACAAAATCATGGAAAGTGATGGTAATTTTAAAAATGTAGTTGATGGACTGACCGAACTAGATCAATATCTTAACTAAGATTGAGGCTTGACACGATTTTTTATGAGATACATCATACCAACTGCAAGTCCGCTAAGACCAATCAAAAGTACAATAAATCCAGAAATATCTGCTAATTCTATACCTTCTGGATAATATCCAATAATTCCAAGAATCTGAATCTCTCTATTTCCTTGGTTCTCTATTTGCAAGGTGTAATTTCCAGAGGAGGTGATCTTGAACATTTCTTGAATCGGATTTTTTGTTACAGATTTTGTTATTATTGTAGTACCGCTAGGATCAATTACAATTGCTTTGACATTATCATCGTTTTTTAGATCAGTTACTTGAATAGCATATACTCCTTTCTGATTATTGTTCGGATCCATTCCTTTTGTAATGGTCATTTGAGTTCCAACACCTAGAGTCTTTTGTTGATTTGAAAGGTTTTCAGAAGTTGTCTGAGACTGATATGCTGTTATTGCAATACCTATCAATATCAGTATGCCGCTTGTTATTATGATTGGTTTGGGTTTTATCACAACGCATTTGGATTATGCCCCTTAGTTAAAACTTAGTGTAACATGCCAATCATTTTTGGTATGAATTATTCGATAACATTATCTTGTACATCTACTCACATTAGAAAGTTGTACAAAATTCTTGTGATTCTTCTAATTTCTTCGATGATTATACCACCAATGACTCTGCCTAACGTACATGCGTATTCTGATCATCCTAATCTTTTCGTCTCTGCTGAAAATAGTCTCTTTAATAATAATTTTTCTGGACCAATGATAATTGAAGTTATAGTACGGGAAGATAATACTCAATTAGATCAAGCAATAGGTGAACCAGGTGTTTCAGTGGATGGAAAACGTCTTAGAATGGTTCAGGGCTCTGATGGTAATTGGCATGCTTTTTTTGCAAATACTGATAAAGCAAAACAGGCTGATCAAGCTGCACTTTCTGGGTCACCCGGTCAAAGTATTGACTTTGGAGTATTTTGTTCAGGTTCTACACCATCATCTGTTCTAGGAATAGATATTTCACAGACTGATGGAGTGGCAATTCCAGATTCAGCCGGATTGTCTGGTACTACTCAAGGAAATTCAGGTTTTAGCTCATGTAGTGGTACTCCGACAACTCCTACAAATCAAAATAATGTTATAAGAAATTCTCCATCCTTGAACACAAATCCACAAGTTCCAGTTGGTCAAGTAGGAATTAATCCAAATGTTTGGCCTCCCATTCAGCTTTTTACTTTTAGTAATAGTGTTCACATAGAATATAATCGCTCAACGGGTACACAAAGTGTAGATCTTAATTATTTCGAAATTCCAAATATTTCATTAAAACTTGACAGAAGTGGATATCCTAGTAGCTCTGAAGTATTTGTAACAATAAATGATGCAGAGTTAAACATAGATCCTACTTCGCAAGACTCTTGGACCTTCAATGTTAATTCTCCTCTGGCTACATTTTATCAAGCATTTGGAGTATCAGGAAGCGGTGCAAGTGGTTCGGGATTAGTAAATCTAATTCCTTACCTGAGCAGTCTTGGTTTTAAGGATAATGGCCAAGTCAGTATGGATTTAGGAAATGTTGTTAACCTGAAAACTAACTCTGTTCAAACTAGCTTATCTTTACCAAGTACTTCATACAACAAGCTAGTAACTTTTGTAGAAACGGGACCAAATACCGGAATTTTTGAAAGTTCTCATAGTGGAGTATCTACAATAGGAGTATCGTCAAATTCACCAAGAGGCAATAGTGGTACCATACAATATAATCTCAAAGGTGTTTCTATTGTTGCTGGTACCTCAACGGCAAGTCTTACTGTTGGTACTCCGGGACAATTCAATCCCGGACAAAGAGAAACAATTACTCTTGTTGACAATGATCAAAATCTTAAATCTACTTCGGTTGATCAACTCGATGTTTTTAGAAATTCATCTAAAATTCCAACTTTGAAGATCGGAAATCCAATTACATTGAGTAGCTCTTCAAGTGTTAAATTCTATCCAAATTCTATGGATTTTTTAAATCCTCTTTCTGTTCCATCTACTGTATTTGATGCTAATTCATTGAGATTAATGATAGATACTAGATCACAATCCATGCCTAGTTTCCAGAAAATTACGTTAAATCTAGGTATTACAACACAATCTCTTAAAGACATCCTCATTGATACTAGTCATTCAAACTCAAAGGGAACTAACTGGATTAATTATGATCTGAGATCTTTTCAGCAGCAACTCGGAATAACATCATTTTCTGGCACACGCATGACATTATACTTTGGAACAGTTGGCAGCTCACCTGTACAAATCTTGACACCCGGAGCAATTGTATCAGGTAATGGTATAGTCCAGATAAGTGATTCTACGATAGCATCTATAGAATCAATGTCATCCAATCTTCCAGTGTTCTTAGAAATAAATTTCAACACTCAAGGCAAGTTCTCAAATCCTGTCAATACTCAACCAATTGTGTTTGATCTATTTTCTTTTGGAAATAATAACAACCAACAAGTGAATAATGCTATCTATAGAGCAGAACTACAAGAAACATCTGCCAATTCAGGCGTATTCTCTGGTACAATGGAGTACACAATAATAAATCAATTAAATCAGTTTGATCCTAATTTGATTAAAAGTCTGAGAACTTTTGGAAGTAATATTAAATTTCTTATAAATGATCAACTTACAGATGCTAATGCAATTCATTTTTCAATCTTGAGTACCCAAGGTGGAACATCCACAACGGTAACATCACAACATCCTCTTCCTACACATACTGGTAAAGTGATACTTGATTCGCCCAATTATAGAATTGGCTCAGTTGTAACAATAACTGTAAATGATCCTGATCTGGTTACTGATGCTAATACAATTGTGACTTACACAAGCGTAAATGATCCTACCTCAACATCTGATGATACTGTTGGAGATAGTAATGGAAATATACTCTTAGAAGTTTGGATTAAGGGGTTTAGATTTCATCATTGTACTATAAATGGAGTTCCATCTGGCGGACTTGCGTCCACTGGTTTTACACTGACAGAAACTGGACCAGGTACGGGAATATTCAAGGGACTTTTTAAAATGCCTTCCAAGATATGTAATGCAGATGGGACTGCTCTGATATCTCCAGTTGGAGGAAATGTTCAGGCATGGTATCATGATTTTAGAGATGAATTTGGTAGATCTGCTGTGATCAGTTCTACGGTCGTTGTTCCTGCTAAAACACAATCCACAACACAGCCTACCACAATTACTAATCAATACAAGACAATGATCTCCAAGTCAACTCAAATCAGTGATGACTCAGGAAGACCACTACTTCAAAATCCTCATGTTGGACAAACGATAAATTTTAAGAGTATGATCTCAAACAAATATTATCAAAATTCCCAGAAAATCTCGTACATTGTCCAGATAAAAGACAGTAATAATAAAGTGGTTTTTCTAAAATGGTCAGAATCTAATCTTGTGAATTTATCAACTACTAATGAGGAAATTCACTGGATACCGACATCATCTGGGTCTTATTCTGCAGAAGTCTATGTGTGGAATGGACTGGATTCTCTAGTACCGCTTATAGATAGTAATCAATACAAAATTCAAGTTCTTCCATAGTGGAAATCTCAAATTTTCAAAAGTTGTACTTGCTTTTGTATGGTGATACCGCACGCAATTCTTGAACAACTTTTTTTAATACGTCTACCGTTTCATCGATTTCTTGTTCTGTGTTTGTTATTCCTACTGTAAGACGTAAAGAACCTGTAACTTGTTCATGCGAAAATCCCATTGCCTTTAGAACATGCGATGCTTTCTGGATTTTTACAGAACATGCAGAGCCAGTAGACGCGGATATTTTATTTTCATCTAATTTTATTATGAGATCCTCTCCACTTACACCAAGAAAAGTAAAGTGAGTATTATTGGGAATTCTCACATCAGGATGACCATTAAGAGTAGTAAAAGGTATCTCAGCTAAAACTCTTGAGATCAATCTAGTAGTTAATTTTTTGAAGTGCGTCATATTCTCATTTACGTTATCCTTTGCCAGTTTGCATGCCATTCCAAATCCTACAATGCTTGCCACATTTTCTGTACCGGATCGAAGTCCACTTTCCTGACCCCCTCCTAATATTAGAGGGGATATTTTTACACCATTTCTGATATACAATGCACCTACACCTTTTGGACCGTTTATTTTATGAGATGATATTGAAAGCAAGTCTATTCCTAATTCCTTAACGTCTACAGGAGTCTTTCCTACTGCTTGAACAGCATCTGTATGAAAAATGATGTTTTTCTCTCTTGCAATTTTAGCTATTTCTTTTATGGACTGTATTGTGCCAACTTCATTATTTGCATACATTATCGTAATCAAACAAGTATCACTTGAAATCTCTTTTTTAAGATCTTCTGGATTTACAAAACCATGTTGGTCTACAGGAAGAAAAGATATTCTGTATCCTTCCTTTTCAAGACGTCTACATGGTTCAAGTATTGCATCATGTTCAATGGATGATGTTATGATGTGTCTTCCTTTGCTTTGTGATGCCATGCCATAGATTGCGGTATTGTTTGACTCTGTTCCGCCCGAAGTTAAGAGTATTTCATTACTATCTGCATTGATAAGTGCCGCAATTCGCTTTCTTGCATTTTGAATTGCTGTATTTGCAAGCCTACCATGTCTGTGTATGGAAGAAGGATTTCCATACTGTTCTCTGAAATAAGGTAACATATCCTCTACGACCTTTTCATGAACTGGTGTAGATGCTGCATTATCTAAATAGATCAATCTGTTATCACGTTGAGTTTACCTGGTCTGTATCCGCTAGGATCTACTAAAACAGTATCAAATCCAAACTGATTCATGTATTCCTTTAACGCTGACATTTTTTTTTCATCATTAAGAAATATGATTTCATCTTTACCTACTTCTATGTTAGCACTATTTCCAAAATCTCGAACTCTTACTTGTCTTACCCCAAAAAGTTGTTTTATCATCATCTCACTCTTCTCAATTCTTGCAAGCTTCTCAGCTGTAACTGTATTGCCCCATGGAATACGAGATGCTAAACACGAGTTGGATGGTTTGTCATGTATTGAAAGACCCACTTCTCTTGCTATCTTTCTAACATCCGATTTTGTGAATCTACTTTCTACCAGTGGATTTTGAACACCATTTTTTTTGAGGGCTATTATTCCTGGTCGATATTCTGTGAGATCATCTAGGTTAGTTCCGTCTACGATGAGATTAATTTTTTCTGTTTTTGATAGTCTAAGAAGATGTTCTGCTAATTCGGTCCTACAATGAAAACATCTGTTTTGATCATTTTTTACAAAGTTAGGATTGTCCAATTCGTTGTATTCGATAATCATATGTCTGATTCCTATCTCCTTACACACTGTCTTTGCAGATTCTAACTCTTCTTGAGAGAGTGTCTTGTAATCTGCAGTTACTGCAATAGCTTGTCTGCCTAGAGCTTTTTGAGCAGCGTATGCCACAAGGGCACTATCAACGCCGCCCGAAAGAGCTACTATGACTTTTTCTTTTCCGTGAAACCAATTTACTAATTCTTCTATCTGTTTCATTTTATGTCTAGTCTCCGTTTGACTTCACCTGATATCAAATCTGATGCAGCTTTAAACGATAATGATAATGACTCTGCAATTGATTTGACTTCATCTGATTCTACTTTGAAATGTTTGATTGTTTCACCATGTTTTACAATTTTACATTTCACAATGAAACTTTTTTCTTGTAAGAGAATTGGTACTGAAACAATTATTCTTGGAACGACATAGCGACTAGAGGATCTGATTCGTACGCCTAAAGTGCCAGTCTCTGAAACAAGTATGCTCATCAATCTATTTGTAACAGATGGATCACATATTATGGAAACAAGATTAGTTGGTCTCCCTTTCTTTGTTATTGCACTTGTTACAGTAACGTCCTTTGCACCATTTGCAATTAACTTGTCAATCATATGTCCAACTGTCTCACCAGACACATCATCTAGATTTGTTTCAAGAATTTGTACTGTATCTAACTGAAATTCATCTGTTGATTCTCCTTTGACAATTTTCAAAACATTGGAAAAACTATCGAAGTCCTTGTTACCGGCACCATATCCTATTGATTTTATTTTCATTGTTGGATAAAACTCTGAACACCTATCTGACAGATTTACAAGTAGGCTTGCACCTGTAGGTGTGGTAAGTTCTTCTTTTACACGTCCACCATAAATTACAATGTCTGAATCACGGAATATCTCAAGTATGGCACTTGCAGGATTGGATGTGGTTCCATGAGAAAACGTTAGAGTACCACTACCAACTGCCACTGGGGTTGAAACAATTTCATCTGAAAATAACTTTAGATCATCTAATGCAATTGCAGAACCAATGATGTCTATGGCAGTATCAATACTTGATGCTTCATGAAAATGTACTGCTTCTAGAGGTTCTCCATGTATCTTTGATTCTGCATGAAGTAATGATCTAATGCTCTCCTTTGCGAAAACTTTAGCTTTTTCAGATAATCCTATCTTATCTGATGTTGATAATATGCATTCTTGAATCTCAATTCCTTTTCGTTCGTGATGATCTTCACTTGTCTCTAAAATAAGGTGGGTTGCCTCTATTCCATGTTTTACAACCTTGTCAAAATCTAGTTTTACAATTTTTGAACCTTTGAGATACTCTTCGACTGAATATACACCATCTATAACTTTGGACTTGTTTGCACCTATGCTGACTAACGAAGAAAGTAACATATCTCCAGAAATTCCAGCTATCTGTGCATCAATTACAAGTACCATTATTTTCTAAACATCTGGAATGCATATAAATTGTAATTTGGTTCATAACTTGGTTGTAAGAATTATAGCTACTAATTTTGATAAAAGATAGTCAAGTTTAATTAGAGATTAGATAGAGGGCATTTTATGATTACTATTATTGGCTCAGGAAAAGTGGGTGGAGCGGCTGCATTGTTTACAGCTCTTAGAAAAGTTACAGATGAAATACTCTTGTTGGATGTAGTTCAGGGTCTTCCACAAGGAGAGGCCATGGACATAAATCATATGTTGGCAGAAAAAGGAATTGATGTAAACGTTAGAGGATCAAACGATTATTCTGAAATGAAAGGCTCTGATATTGTAGTTGTTGTTGCTGGTTCTGGAAGAAAACCTGGCATGACAAGAATGGATCTTCTAAAAATAAATGCGTCAATAGTCAAAGGTGTTGTAGAAAATATCCAAAAATATGCTAAAGATGCCATGATAGTTCCAGTAACTAATCCATTAGATCCAATGGCGTATCTTACATACAAAGTTTCAGGATTTCAAAAAAATAGAGTATTTGGAATGGGAGGTATGCTTGATTTGTCAAGATTTACACAATTCATACACGAATCTACTGGTTACTCGAGAAATTCTATACGTGCACTTGTAATAGGCGAACATGGTGAAAACATGCTACCACTTCCACGATTCTCTACAATATCTGGAGTTCCACTATCTTCAATTTTGTCCAAAGAAAAAATTGAGGAAATTGTACAGGGTACAAGACAGGTTGCAGCAAAGGTGATTGAACTAAAAGGTGCAACCGTTCATGCTCCAGGTAATGCGATATCTACAATCATAGAGGCAGTGTTAAACAACACAAGACAGGTTATCCCAGTTGCAACATATCTAGATGGAGAATATGATTACTCTAATGTCTCAATTGGTGTTCCTGCAGTTATAGGTAAAAATGGTGTTGAGAAAATCGTGGAATTGGACTTGGATTCAAGTGAAAAAGAGTGGTTCAAAAAGGGAGTAGAAAGTGTCAAGGGTGCCATCTCAAATCTTGAGCTCTGATTAAATTTTTAACTGTATTATAATTACTAATAGTGATGGATCTTACTGAAATACTAGAATCTCTTGATCTGGGAAAGATAAGCGTACCTAAAGCCAAGAAACTGCTTTCTCTATATTCAATAGAAAAAATAGAAGATTTTGCCAAGATCGATATGAGCAGAAAATTACGACGTGGAATACCGGAGGTTATATTTGCTGAAAAAAAAGAATTTTTAGTTCTTAAGAAGATAATTCTTGCGACAACATCTAAAGCTGATTCTATCCTTGTATCCAGAATCAACAAAGATTTCTACAAGAAAATGCTGACTTTTTCCAGAAGAAACAAATTAAAAATACAGACAGGAAAAAACACCACCACTATACTTTTCTTCAAAAAATTGTCTTCTACGGGAGGAAAGGTGGGAATACTAACAGCAGGAACTTCTGATGTTGGGGTGGCTGAAGAAGCAAGACTCATGTGTGAAGCTATGGGATGTCGATGTATCTGTAGTTATGATGTTGGAATAGCTGGAATTCACAGATTATTTCCTATAGTTAAAAAAATGATACGTGATGAGGTAGATGCAATTATAGTAGTTGCTGGAATGGAAGGAGCACTTGCATCAATAATATCATCATTGGTTGACATCCCTGTAATAGGCGTGCCATCATCAGTTGGATATGGTTATGGACAAAAGGGAGTAGCTGCATTGGCATCTATGTTACAAAGCTGTACTCTGGGACTCTCTGTTGTTAATATTGATAATGGTATAGGTGCTGGAGCATTTGCAGCTAATATTGCAAATAGGAGTATGCGAAAAAAGTTAGGTTTTAATAATTCCAAGACTTCCTAATTCAGAACCTATTCCATATCCTATGAGGGCAATACCAGTACCTAATCCTGCCATCTCTAATCCTCCTCGTAACATACTGATGTTGGCAATCCTTGATTTTATTGCACCAATGATAAAAGATGCAGAAAGACTTACTCCGATTGCTACAAAGAGTGGAACATATCCACTCAAAAAGAAATAAGGAATTATCGGTAAGATTCCTCCTACCAGAAAAGCACCAAACATACGAAATGCACTTTTTAGAGGACTCCCAACTATTTCTAAATTCAATTTGAGTTCTTCTGTAAGCATTGTGTCTAACCAAACTTTCTTGTCTGATGTTACCTTGTTTACAATTTTCTCTAAATCCTGACCTGTGAATCCTTTTGCCTTGTATACGTCTTCTATCTCTCTTCTTTCTGCTTCTGGCACATTATCCATTTCCCACTTCTCTCGTTCAATCTCTGAATCTAGAATCTGTCTTTGTGATTTTACGGCAAGATAATTCTGAACAGCCATTGCTTTTGCCCCTGTAAACATGGCAACAATGGCTGCAAGTATGATTATGTTGGAAGATACCGCAGCTCCTCCAACTCCAGCTACAAGCCCTAATGATGTGTTAATACCGTCCCCAAAACCAAATACGAAATCTCTTATCGAACTACTTTCTTTTTGATGTGCTTCAACATGTCTTGGTTCTACTCCACCCATTCTCTATAGTATGTATTGCCTGTTTATATGTCAAAAGCAAAAATTTTCAAAAATAATGTGACAAGGTAAACGATTTATATCATAGTGGAAAGAAGTCGAAGAAAGGAATGGCAGGAAGGAGAATAGTTCTAACTGCAGATCGTAGCCTTATGACTAATTATAGAGGTAATTTCCTGTATGGCTTTATTGCATGTGGTCCTTATGAAGTAGTTCCAGAATGGGTTTTTGATAAAGTGTTTTGTCCTCCAGTTGAGACTGATCAAGTAACTGGTGAAGCAAAGGTAGCTCAAGTTGGATTGCGAAGAGTAGAATCTGCACTATTACAAGGTTACAAAAGAGACGAGGTGTTTATTGCAAATCCTGATTATCTAGAAAAATGTGTTGGACCTGATACCAAGGTAGTCGGAATAAATGTAATGGATCCACTTGGTATGGCTCCAGTTACAACAACAATGTCACCAGAAAAACTCTCTTACGTCGCAATGAAATTTAAGAGAATGTGTGCTAAGATAATTCAACTAAAGAAGAAGTATAATTTTCATGTAGTGGTTGGTGGTAACGGTGCATGGGAACTTGCAAAAACTGATAGAATGAAAATTCATGGTATTGATACAGTTGTAGTAGGTGAAGCAGATGAATTGGCTTTAGATCTTTTCCATGATCTAGAAAAGGGTGATGCACCAGAGTTAATGCATTGCTTTGTTAAGAATATTCAAAATATCCCTATGATTCAGGGACCAACTGTTAACTCACTGATTGAGGCAATGCGAGGATGTGGACGAGGATGCGACTTTTGCGATGTCAATAAAAGATCAAAAAAAGACTTGCCGCTAGAAAGATTACAACAAGAAGCAAGAATGAATCTGGATTATGGATTTGATTCTATTTGGTTGCATTCTGATGAAATGCTTCTCTATGGTTGTGATAACAGAGATTTCCAACCAAACTATGACGCTATAATTGAGTTATGGAAAGGTTTGAAGTCTTTGGGTGCAAGATTTGTTGGAACTACTCATATGACATTCTCTGCTGTATGTGCTGATCCCAAACTTCTACACGATATGTCTGACATAAATGGTATGAGTGATGAAAAATGGCTTGCCACAAATCTTGGAATTGAGACAGTTGCACCTAGAATGGTTAAAAAACATCTTGGAGTTAAGACAAAACCATTTTCAACAGATGAATGGGGATGGGTTGTAAGAGAAGGTGCAAGAATATTGAACGAGAATCACTGGTTCCCAGCAGCTACTATCATAATTGGTTGGCCTGATGAGACACCTGATGAAACTCAATATACAATAGATTTGATTGAAGACTTTAAGAAAACAAGAATGCGTGGTCTAGTTGCACCCTTGTTATATCAGGACTTTAATGAAAAGAATTCCATGCATTTTGGTAATCTTAATGAAGCACAGTTTACATTATTCTGGAAATCCTGGGAGCATAATCTTAGAGTAATCAATGATATTATTCCTATAATTATTAGAAACAAGACATTTGGTCCACCAATGAAACTTGTCATGTATGGCATGATAAAAGCTGGAACTTGGGCAATTATGAGATATTTGCGAGGTTTGTCTAAAGATCTATTCAACGGTAAACTTCCCGAAGATATAATGGAAAAATATGCAAGAAGTAGATCTGTAAGCGCTCCTTCTTATACTAGATAGATTTTTTCTCTAATGTTCTAATTGCAGCATCTGCAATAGTGTTTGATTTAGGAGTTAAAACAACAAAATAGATCTTGTCTGATCTTTCTGCAGTTTCTACACTTTTGAATTTTTTCAAGTTCATGTCAAACTCTAATAATTTTCCATCGAGTTTTCCTTTTGAATATATCATCAAGTAGGAATTTCCTGAAGTTGGAGTTAATGGTATTATGGAAAAAATATATCCTTTGTATGAGTTTATTGGTAAAACGTTTTTCATTGGTGGGGCCATGGTGGACATGGCAATAAATATGTCCTCAGGAGAATCAAATTCCTCAAATTCAAAATCCAATATGTGTCCTTCTTTACTCTTGTATAATAATCTATGATATGTGATATTAAATTTCCTAGAATGAATGTGCTGATTTACCTTCTTATTTTTACATTATATTTGATGTAAAATATTGTTGCATGTATGATTTTAAAATATTTTGAAAGATGGGATGACTTCTAGTATTTTGGCATAAATCTTAGTCCAGTCTTTGCTGAAACTGCAATTATTGATACAATTGCAATTGCAAGTACTAGAGCTGCGATTGGTCCAAACTCTGGAACTATTACTGTTCCCATGATGTCAATCTTGGTATCTCCTGTGTGGAATGGAATGCTGAGTATTCTGACATTTTGGTTCTTGGTCTCACTGAATTGTGTAACTGCTTTATCACCTACTGTTACTAGGAATTTATCATCTTCCAATTCAGCTGTATTTACTTTTGTTCCTGTCAAATTTGCATCAGGATTTGGTGGCGGTGGTATCTTTGCATCTATCATTTCACGTGGTAATGTGACTGTTATGGAACCATCAGATGTAGCAGAGCTTAATGTGATTTCAAGAGCGTACTTGGATGCAAAAATATCCATACTTTTAACAGTAGCTCCTTTGATAATGTATGGAATGTTGTAAATCTGACCTCCAGATTGTAATGGATAAGTTGCATTGATTGCTTGTGTTATGGTAGTTGTTCCAGTTCCACCGTTGTAGTGGAATGTAGCATTTGCTTGTGTGTATTTACCATATTGAGCTATTAATGTATAATTTCCAGCATCCTTCCATAGCGGACCTGTGGCTAGAAAAGTTTTGGTAAAACTTCCGTCTGAAGCTGGTGATAATTGAGCAACTGAAATTAAATTCTTTAATGTGTTAAAAACTCGAAGTGTTACAGCTGTTCCATTTTGTACTTCTCTCACATGACCTGTCATTACGACAGTGTCTCCTTGATTGTATGTTGGTAAGTCTGTCTTGATACTTAGAGGAGGTATTGTGGATAAGCTGACAGTTGAATTAGTATGTAGTATTTTGTATGCTGTTGTTACATTTGCGTTTGGATTAGCTGGACCTCCCTGTGTAGCAAAAACTGGTATGCTGATCGGTCCGGAAATTACCATTGCTATTACTAAAATTGCGATAAAGATACTTGATCTTCTCATGCCTGCTAGCCAATACTCAAGGATCTTGAGTATTTATGTATTGATAAAAGAAAATTTGACTTCTAGTTCTAGTATTTTGGCATAAATCTTAGTCCAGTCTTTGCTGAAACTGCAATTATTGATACAATTGCAATTGCAAGTACTAGAGCTGCGATTGGTCCAAACTCTGGAACTATCTGTGTACCGATTATTTCTATATCTTGATCTCCTTGTAGGAACTGGATAGTTATATTTCTGAAATTGTTATCTGCAGATTCGCTTTGTGGTTTGACTTCTGCCCCATCTATGAGTATTATGAATGCGTCATCTTGACCCGCATTTGTCTTTGCATCGATTAATGCTCTTGGTAATTGTAGTGTAATGGTTCCATCGCTTGTTGAATTCACTGAAACGATTACAGACAAGCTCTGGGCGTCTATTGTCATAGTTTTTACGGTACCTCCACTTATGGTGTAATTTACATTGAAAGTTTGTTGACTGTTGGGATCTTTGAGCTGAAATGCATTACTTGTAGGAGTAAATGAACTTTGGAAAGTAAAAGAAGCCTGTGCGGTTACATTCGGAGGACCATATTGAACTTTGACTGTGTACACTCCATTTGATTTCCATAATCCTCCAACAGCTTTGATAGTGTCTGTATACTTGCCATCTTGTGACACATCAATCTGTGCAACTTGAACAAGATTATTGTTTGAATCAAGGATCTGGATGGTTAATGGGGTTCCAACTACCAACGACCTTACAGAACCCGAAACCACAATGGTATCCCCAATCGAATATGATGATTTGTCAGTACTTGTTGTGATTAGTGGTGCTGTGGGGGCAGAGGAAGATGGTGACACGTCTGCCAAAATGGGGATTGACAATGCTGAGCTTAGAAATAGCAATATAGTAAAAATAGGTACATAACGCATATCGGACTTGTCTCTCGGTTGTATATTTCCTTTACTATGTTGTAATAAAAAATGAAAAAGTAGAGCGTCCTAGTATTTTGGCATAAATCTTAGTCCAGTCTTTGCTGAAACTGCAATTATTGATACAATTGCAATTGCAAGTACTAGAGCTGCGATTGGTCCAAACTCTGGAACTATCTGTGTACCGATTATCTCAATCTTTTCAGATCCTGCTTGGAATGGAATTGTGATATTCCTTGTGTCATTTGTAGATGAATCAGTGAATTCTTGTACTTCATCACCATCAATTAGGACTGCAAAGACTCTATCGTTTGTACCACTTTTTGCATCGAGCACTGATCTTGGAATGTTAAGAGTGATCTGACCGTCATTATCTGCTTGTATTTTAACAGCGAGGGTCTTAGATGCGGTGTTCAATGTTACTCCAGAAACTGTTCCTCCATCAATGCTGTAGTCAATACAGTATAATTCAGCACCTAATGTGGCTGAAAGCTGCTGTGGTGTACAATTTATCTCTCCACCGCCAGGAAGTGTGAATTGTGTTGTTGTAGAAAGTAATCCCTGTTGAGCTCCGGCTTGAACATAAATGGTATATGTTCCACCTGAAGACCATAATGGACTTGAAGTATTGATTTTACCTTGAAAGTCACCATTGTTGTTCAATGTTAGCTGATTTACTTCTACGATCTTTCCTGTTGGGTCAGAAACTTTCATTGTAACAGCCTGTCCAGCTATTGCATTTTGGACATGTCCTGTAACAATTACTATTGACTGTCTGTCATAAACATCTTTGTCAGTTGACACTGCGATTGGCAGGATTTGTTGAGACCCAGTACTAGGGCTGATTTGGCTTGAATCTGCTGCTGATTGAGCAAATGCAGGCAGAATGCCTATTACAGCTGCTGTAGCAAGAATTGCGATCAACGCATATTCTTTATGAGTACTCATCTTATTTGCGATTAAGAAGCAAGACTATTTATGTATATTTAAAAAAGATTTTGTTATCTGGTAGAGACTGTTGTTTATGTTGTCAATTTGACATAAATTATGCTTTCATAAAAATATGAAAAATCATCTTTTCCAATGATCTTCTTTCTACTCGGATCTAATTTACACTTTAGAATTATAAAGAATAGTTTTTTCATTATGTGATTTTCTTGTAATTCATTTCTATGATATGTTTGAAGATGTTGTTGATACTTGGATGCAATTGATATGGTTGGATTTACAAAAGATGTTTTTTTAGAATTTTGATCTAGTAAGCATTTTCGCTATTTGTTATATCTCTTTTTACAATTTTGATCTAGTAAGCATTTTCGCTATTTGTTATATCTCTTTTTACAATGTATTGTGATATATTATAAAACATGTTTTCATTCAGTCTTGAATAATATGTGGTTTTACACTTACCATGTATTATGGTTGTGCAACTTGTGGGATTATGCTTGTATTGTGAGTTGGAATTATCTTTTATTATCTTCTAGATTTATTTGCTCAATTTTGTTGTTGATGTTCACATGTGGTAAAAGTTTCTTAAAAAATGAAAAAGTAGAGAGTTCTAGTATTTTGGCATAAATCTTAGTCCAGTCTTTGCTGAAACTGCAATTATTGATACAATTGCAATTGCAAGTACTAGAGCTGCGATTGGTCCAAACTCTGGAATTACCGGTGCTTCTCCTGCGAGTTGGAATATAGCTGAATTAACTCTTGCTTGTTCGTCTCCTTGCTGTACTTGTACTGTGTATTGTCCATTCTCAAACCATAGATTGCCAGCGGTGTTTACCATTTTAGTAAAGTCTCCATTGCTGTCAAGGGTTGCTTGAGCTGTTGATACTACATTGCCTGATGGACTAGTTACCTTGATAGCCACATCTTGTCCAGGATATGGATTTGCAACATGACCAGTGATCTTGATTTGTGAAGTGTGATCATAAACTGGCTTGTCAGTTGTCACCGTAATTGCTATTGGCGGTATTTGTTGAATGTTGCTGGTGTCGTTACAGTCAGGACACGCTAAGTATGGGTTATTTGCTGCAAAAGCAGGTATTACACCTACTATAGCTGCCGTAGCAAGAATTGCGATCAACGCATATTCTTTATGAGTACTCATCTTATTTGCGATTAAGCAGAATGGATATTTATGTATATTTAAAAAATGAAAAAGTAGAGAGTTCTAGTATTTTGGCATAAATCTTAGTCCAGTCTTTGCTGAAACTGCAATTATTGATACAATTGCAATTGCAAGTACTAGAGCTGCGATTGGTCCAAACTCTGGAATTATCTGTGTACCGATTATTTCTATTTCTTCAGTTCCATCTGTAAATGGAATTGATAGAGTTCTATCGGTTGTTGTTGTGCTTGTCTCTTGGAATTCAGCTTGTTGACTATCTACCAATACGAAATACTCTGTATCTTTACCGTCAACAGTTGTTGCATTTATCAGTCCTCTTGGGAGTGTTACTGTTAATACTCCATCTCCAGTGGTCTTTATTGATACTATCAATGACTTTGACTGGATGTCTGCTTTTATGCCGAGGACTTTGCCATTGGTTATACTGTATTTCACAGAAAGGTCTGTACCGTCCACTTTCATGGTATTTCCTGCCTGTACACCACCAGCAGATCCGGTGAATTGGAATGTTGTCTCAGCTGTTCTATCCTTACTGCCAAATTGTACTATTACCTGATATGCACCTGCGGCTTGCCATAAAGTGCCTGTAGCCGTTATAGATGTAGAAAAGGTTCTATCTGATCCTAGACCCACTTGATCAACTTTGACAAGATTTCCTATTGGGCTAATGATTTTGACAGTGATCGGTGTGTCAGAAATATACTCTTGTGTACTTCCTGATATCATAATCTTGTCTCCATCATTGTAAACTGGCTTGTCAGTTGTTACGGTAATTGCACCGTTGGATGAAGGATTACTATACATACTTGGTGAAGGGTTCGCATTTCCAGATGTAGCATTTGTAGAATTTACTGTTCCTGCTGGATTCTGTAGAGCATATGGAGAAGCAAAAACAGGCATTACTCCTATAGCGCAAAGCAGAATTGCAAGTAATGCAAATCCTTTAAAGCGAGTACTCATCCTGGTTGGAAATGATTTTTTTTGCTATTTAAAGTTGCGGAAAAAATTATTGACAAAAGATACTAAATTTGGCACGCTTCAGATTAGATATATATTAACCTCTCGGTGGATGCATCTTAGTTTGTGGATTAGTCATGCGTTTACAGCTAATGTTCAAAGGAGGTTTTAAACATGATAAGTAAAAAAGAGAAAATACTCATTCCAGATCATATCTATGTTCCAAAACATGAGATAATCAATAAAGACGAAGCAATGAAAGTTCTTGAAAAATATCACACAAAGCCAACGGAAATGCCGCTAATCTATGTAAGTGATCCAGCAATTAGAGGTCTGGGAGTAAAGCCAGGGGACATGATAAAGATTACAAGAAAAAGTCCTACTGCTGGTGAGAGTGTGTATTATAGGTACGTGGTGGAAGAATAATGGTAAACATTTCAAACAAACGATGGCCTATCATTCAAGATATTCTAAAGAGGGAAGGAACTGCACGACAACATCTTAACTCGTATGATGAATTTCTTGAAAGAGGACTTCAAAGTATTATAGATGAAGTTGGGCATATTGAAATTGAAAGTGCTGAATATCCGTATAAGATTCAGCTTGGCAAAGTAAAACTTCAACAACCTCGTATGATGGAGTTGGATGGTTCAATTACTCATATTGCACCAATGGAAGCACGATTAAGAAATGTCACATATGCTTCTCCTATCATGCTTGAAGCAAGCGTTGTAGAAGATGGAAAAATTCTCGAATCACGATATATTCACATTGGAGACATGCCTGTGATGGTAAGATCTAATGCTTGCATACTGCATAATCTTTCTGAACAGAAACTTGTGGAGCATGGTGAAGATCCAAGTGATCCTGGTGGTTACTTTATCATCAATGGATCTGAGCGAGTTATAGTAGGACTAGAAGATCTTTCATACAATAAAATTATTGTAGACAAAGAAACTGTTGGTGGTAATACTGTTTTCAAAGCTAAAGTTTATTCTTCTATAGTTGGTTATCGTGCAAAACTGGAATTGATAATGAAAAATGACGGCCTTATTGTTGCAAAGATTCCTGGTTCTCCTGTTGATATTCCAGTAGTTACTTTAATGCGAGCATTAGGTCTAGAAGCTGATAGAGAAATCGCAGCTTCTGTATCTCTAGTAGATGACATTCAAGATGAGCTTGAAGGTTCGTTTGAAAAATCAGGTGACGTACCAACTGCAAAAGATGCAATTGTTTACATCAGTAAAAGAATTGCACCTGGTATGCTCGAAGAGTTTCAGATAAAGAGAGCTGAGACATTACTTGATTGGGGTCTTCTTCCACATCTTGGTAAACATCCTGATAACCGAAAAGAAAAGGCGCTCTTTTTAGGTGAAGCTACATGCAAATTAATTGAATTAAAGTTAGGATGGATTTCTCCTGATGATAAAGATCATTATGGAAATAAAGTGATAAAATTTGCAGGTCAAATGCTTGCTGACCTTTTCAGAACTGCATTTAGAAACTTAGTACGGGACATGAAATATCAACTAGAGAGATCAGGTCAGAAGAGAGGTATCAACGCAGTAGCAGCTGCTGTTAGGCCTGGAATTGTCACTGATAAAATGAATAATGCTATCGCAACTGGAAATTGGGGAAGAGGAAGAGTCGGTGTAACTCAACTTCTCGATAGAACCAATTATCTTTCAACTATTAGCCATCTTAGAAGAATTCAATCACCTTTGAGCAGAAGTCAGCCTAACTTTGAAGCAAGAGATCTTCATGCTACACACTTTGGTAGAATATGTCCAAGTGAAACTCCTGAGGGTTCAAACTGTGGACTTGTGAAAAACTTGGCTTTGTCAGCAATAATTTCTGTCAACGTTCCATCTGAGGACATAATTGAGAAACTCTATGACTTGGGTGTTACTTATGTCTCTGATGCAAAAGATGAGCTAAAAAAAGAAGGAACTAGAGTTTTCGTTGATGGTAGATTGATTGGATACTTTAAAGATGGACAGAAACTTGTTGACTCGCTAAGAGATCTAAGAAGAAATTTCAAGATTCACCCACACGTTGGAATTTTCTTGTATCAATCTAGTTTTGAAGGATCCACTAAACGACTCTATGTTAACTGTAATGCTGGAAGAGTTTTGCGACCTCTTATTGTAATTAAAGATAATAAAATTCTCTTAACACAAGAATTAATCGACAAAGTAAGCAAGAAGTTCCTTTCATGGACAGATTTGTTACATATGGGAATAATTGAATTAGTAGATGCTAATGAAGAAGAGAACTCTTACATTGCAATTGATGAAACTGAAATAAAGAAACACACTCACATGGAAGTTTTCCCATCTGCAATTCTCGGAGCTGGAGCATCAATAATTCCATATCCTGAACATAATCAATCTCCAAGAAATACATATGAATCAGCAATGGCAAAACAAAGCCTCGGCTTCTCAACTCCGCTTATGAATGCAAGCACGTATGTCAGGCAACACCTGATGCTCTATCCACAGACTCCAATTGTTAACACAAAAGCAATGGCTCTTCTAGGACTTGAGGACAGACCTGCTGGCCAGAACTGTGTTGTTGCAGTATTGCCCTTTGATGGTTATAACATTGAAGACGCTATCGTCTTAAGTAAATCTTCAATTGATAGGGGACTTGGAAGAACATTCTTCTACAGAATCTATGAGGCTGAAGCAAAACAATATCCTGGAGGCATGAGAGATAATTTCGAGATTCCAACTGCAGAAGGAAATATTCGTGGATTTAGAGGGGACAAGGCATACCGATTATTAGAAGAAGATGGAGTAATTGCAACTGAATCTACAGTGCAGGGTGGAGATATACTGATTGGGAAAACAAGTCCACCGAGATTCATGGAAGAGTATAGAGAGTTTGAAGTAAAAGGACCATACAGAAGAGATACATCAATAGGAGTTAGACCATCTGAAAATGGAGTGGTTGATACTGTTGTCATGACTCAGTCACATGATGGAGGAAGAATGTACAAGATTAGAGTAAGAGATCTTAGAATTCCAGAAATAGGTGACAAATTTGCATCAAGACATGGTCAGAAGGGTGTTGTCGGATTACTTGTCAATCATGAAGATCTTCCATACACCGCAGATGGAGTTGTTCCAGATGTTATGATTAACCCGCATGCCTTTCCGTCTAGAATGACAGTTGGAATGTTTCTAGAATCTGTAACAGGAAAGGCCGCAGCATTACGTGGTAGTAAGATGGATGGTTCTGCCTTCGTTGGAGAAAAGCTTGAAGATGTAAAAGGTGTTTTAGAACAAAATGGATTCAAGTATTCTGGAAAAGAAGTAATGTATGACGGAAGAACAGGAAAGCCATTCGCAGTAGATGTTTTCATTGGAGTTGTATATTATCAGAAACTTCACCACATGGTTGCAGACAAGATCCATGCAAGAGCAAGAGGTCAAGTACAGATGTTAACAAAACAACCAACTGAGGGACGTGCAAGAGGTGGTGGTTTGAGATTTGGTGAAATGGAGCGAGACTGTCTCATTGCATATGGTGCATCAATGATGCTAAAAGATAGATTACTTGATGAGTCTGACAAGGCAGATATTTACATCTGTGAAAGATGTGGATTAGTTTCCTATTATGATATTAAACAAAGAAGATTCGTATGTAGAGTCTGTGGAGATAAAGCAAAAGTTACCTCAATCTCTGTTGCATATGCATTTAAGTTACTTTTACAAGAAATGATGAGTCTTGATGTAGCACCAAGACTTTTGATAAAGGAGAGAGTATAATGGCACTTGAAACAATAAAAGTAATAGATGGAATAAAGTTCTCAGTATGGTCTCCAACAGAGATTAGAAAATATTCTGTTGCCGAGATAACTGCACCTGAAACTTATGATGAAGATGGAATGTCAGTCCAAGGAGGGTTGATGGATGGAAGACTTGGTACACTAGAGCCAGGACAGAAATGTCTTACATGTGGTAATACAGCTGCAAGATGTCCCGGTCATTTTGGTCACATTGAACTTGCAGAACCTGTTTTACATATTGCATTTATTGATAACATCTACAAACTTTTGTTGACAACATGTAGATCATGTGCTAGACTAAAACTTCCACAAGAAGAATTAGAAGAATATCATCAAATTATGAAAAAGGAAGCAGCTTATACTGTAATCTCAATTAAACATATTCCAACTGAAATAATTGAAAGAGCCAAGAAAGAAAAGACATGTCCTCACTGTGGTAAATCTCAGTATGAATTGATATTTACAAAACCAACAATTTTCATAGAAAGAACTGAGCTTGGTGAGAACAGATTACTTCCAATTACTATACGAGAAAGATTCTCACACATGATTGATGAAGATCTAAAATTGTTAGGATATGATCCTACAACAGCTAGACCAGAGTGGTTTATTTTACAAGTTCTTCCAGTTCCTCCAGTTACCGTTAGACCTTCAATCATTCTTGAGACTGGAATTAGATCTGAAGATGATTTAACTCACAAACTTGTAGATATCATAAGAGTAAATCAAAGACTCAAAGAAAGTAAAGAAGCAGGAACCCCACCACTTATCGTACAAGACTTGGTTGATCTTTTACAATATCATGTTACAACTTACTTTGATAATGAAGTATCAGGAATTCCACAAGCTCATCACAGATCAGGAAGACCTCTAAAAACTCTCACTCAGAGATTAAAAGGAAAAGAAGGAAGATTCAGAGGTTCGTTATCTGGAAAAAGAGTTGACTTTTCAAGTAGAACTGTTATCTCACCTGATCCAAACTTGCAAATCTCTGAAGTAGGAGTTCCAGAAGCTGTCGCAACTAAGCTAACAATTCCAGAAGTAGTCACTGAATGGAATATTGAAAGACTGAAAAAACTTGTCATAAACGGACCAAGTAAATTTCCAGGAGCTAATTATATTGTAAGACCTGATGGAGTAAAAATCAGACTTGATTTTGTTGAAGACCGAGAAACAATTGCAAATAATATTGAAATTGGATATCTTGTAGAAAGACACCTCTCTGATGGTGATATTGTAATGTTTAACAGACAACCATCATTGCACCAGATGTCAATCATGGGTCATTATGTACGAGTATTACCTGGCAAGACATTTAGATTACATCCATCAGTATGTCCTCCTTACAACGCTGACTTTGATGGAGATGAGATGAATCTTCACGTACCACAAAGTGAAGAGGCAAGAGCAGAAGCTATACTCTTAATGCGTGTACAAGACCAATTAATTTCTCCAAGATATGGAGGTCCTATAATTGGCGCATTGCGTGATTTCATTACTGGAGCATACTTACTTACAAAAGATGACACCACTTTAACACCACAAGAATTTTCAAACCTTGCAATGTTGGCTGGTTACAATGGAGAATTACCAGAACCATCAGTTAAAGCAAAAGGCGGTTCACTTTATAGCGGTAAACAACTCTTCTCACTTTTCTTACCAAAAGACTTCAACTATGTTATAACTTCAAAGTGGTCTAAAGGTACAAAGGGTCCCGTAAAAGACGTTGTAATTAAAAACGGTCAACTAGTAAGTGGTGTAATTGACAAAGCATCAATAGGTGCAGAAGAACCTGATAGTGTTCTACATAGAATTACAAAAGATTATGGATATGAAGAGGCAAAGAATTTCCTAAACTCAATTCTGATAATGTTAAAACAATTCATTACAGGTTATGGATTCAGTTATGGTTATGCTGATCTTGAACTTGCAACAAAGACAAAAGATGGAATTCTTGAAAATATTCAAGAGTCTTATGATAAGGTCTATGATTTAATTTCTCAGGCCAAGAAGGGTACTCTACAACTCAGCAGAGGTCTTTCTGCTGAAGAAGCATTAGAGGCACAAATTGTAAACGAGCTTTCAAAAGCAAGAGATAAAGCTGGAAACTCTGCAGACAAATCTTTTGATGAGACTAATGCTGGTAGAATCATGGCAACAACTGGTGCTAGAGGTTCTTCACTAAACATTGGTCAAATGGCAGGCGCATTAGGTCAGCAATCCATTAGAGGTAGAAGAATTCTCAAAGGTTACAGTAACAGAGCATTACCACACTTCAAAGAAAATGATCCTAATCCAGATGGTAAGGGATTTGTAAAATCTAATTATCGCGAAGGATTGTCTACTTTGGAGTTCTTCTTCCACGCTATGGGAGGAAGGGAAGGTCTTGTAGATACTGCAGTTAGAACACAGCAAAGTGGTTACATGCAAAGAAGACTCATCAATGCGCTCGAACATCTAAAACTAGAATACGATGGAACAGTACGAGATCCACATGGTCATATAATACAATTCCTTTACGGAGAAGATGGGATAGATGTAGCAAAAAGTGATCATGGTGAAGCATTTAGAATTGCAAGACTGATAGAATCTGAAAGTATCATAGATTCAGGAAAGAAATCAACCAAGGAAGAGATAACCGAACTAGTGAAAAAATACTCAAAGACATTCAATCCACGTTTATCAAAAACTGTACTTGATGCTCTGCTTGAATCAAAACTTAGCAGAGAAGGTGTTGATAAAGTCTGTAAAAAAGCATTAGAACTTTATGATAATGCCAAGGTCGAACCTGGCCAAGCTGTAGGTGTTGTAACTGCACAATCAATAGGTGAGCCAGGTACTCAGATGACTCTTAGAACATTCCACTTTGCGGGTATTAGAGAAAGAAACGTAACTCTAGGACTTCCAAGATTGATTGAACTTGTAGATGCAAGAAAGAAACCAGTAACACCAACAATGGATATTTACTTGGAAGAAAATTACAAGAAATCAAAAGAAAAAGCAATCAAAGTAGCTAGAGAAATTTTACATACTAAAATCAGTGCATTAATCTCTAGTACTGAAACTGATTACTCTACAAAGATTAAGCTAAATCTTAATCAAGACAAGCTAAGAGAAAGAGCATGTACAATTGAGAATGTAGTAGATGCATTACAATCTTCCAAGAAGAAATTCGAAATTGAACCAAGTGGAAATTCGATCACCTTGACACTACCAGAAGAATCTGATACTCAAACTGTTCTTGCAATGAGAAACAAAATACTCTCAACTACTGTCAAAGGTGTTACCGATGTTGAACGTGTTACAATTGTACAACAAGGAGAAGAATGGGTTATACAAACATCTGGCTCAAATATAGCAAAGGTGTGGGAAATAGATGGTATTGATAAGAAAAATATCCGAACTAACAATATCTTTGAGATAGCAGGTAGCTTAGGTATAGAGGCTGCACGAAACTCATTGATAAATGAATTAAACTCTACACTTACTGATCAAGGTCTGGAAGTTGATGTGAGATATCTTATGCTGGTGTCTGACTTGATGTGTTCTAGAGGATATTTACAACAAATTGGAAGACATGGAATAGCTGGAACCAAGACAAGTGTACTTGCAAGAGCTGCATTTGAAATTACTGTTCCAACTATTGCCGAAGCTGCATTAGCAGGAGAAGTCGAAGAGCTCAAGGGAGTAACAGAAAATGTTATAGTGGGAGCAAATATTCCAATTGGTACAGGAACAGTTGATCTTTACATGAAGGTGGTTGAAGATGGTTAAACTATTAGAAAAAGTAATCAAAGATGCAATTGAAGACGGTAAATGCTCTTTTGGTACCAAAGAAGCAATAAGCACAATAAAAAATACAAAGCTAATTGTCTTGTCGCATTCTATTTCAGAAGAAATACTTGAAAAGATACAAGAAGTAGCTAAAATCTCAAAGGTTCCAACTCTAAACTATAATGGATCTTCAGTTGAACTTGGTAGGTTATGTGGAACACAATTTCGAATTTCTGCATTATCACTCAAGATTCTAAGCGATACAAATCTAAAAGCAATAACAAAAGAGCTTGAAACAGAGACGAAATAATCTAATGTCCTTTTCCTCACCTGTTTTCTATCAAGATTTAAATGTCCCACCAAGAGATCGAGTTTAAAAAAGGTATGACGGAAACAATTAAGCTAACAACAGATCAGATAAAACTAATGTCACTTTTTCAGAATGTGACCGGAGCTACTGCAAGAGATTGTATTGAAGATGAAAAACAAGACAGAGTCATATTTGTAGTAAATCAAGGTAAGATGGGATTAGCTATTGGCAAAGGTGGTTCTACAATAAAGAATTTACAAAATGTAGTAAAAAGAAATGTTGAACTTGTAGAATACTCTGAAGATCCTACTGAATTTCTCAAGAACATGCTAAATCCAAAGTTAGTTTCTGAAGTAAAAATAAACAAAAGATTGGATGGTTCTCTTCAAGCAATCATTCTAGTTGATGCAAAAAAGAAAGGAATTGTAGTAGGCCGGGAAGGTCGCAATGCCGAAAAAGCAAGACTATTAGCCAAGAGATACTTTCAAATTTCTAGTGTTCTTATACAAAGTCCGGAGAAAATAATGGAGTAAATGGTATGGCAAAATCTCCCCTAGGTCTATTTGCAGGAAGAGTTCTTAAAGATAAGAGAAAGCGACAAAAGTGGTCTATAGGTACTTACAAGAGAAGAGAACTAGGTCTTGACAAAAAGGCAAGTCCACTTGGAGGTGCACCACAGGCTCGTGGTATCGTTTTAGAAAAAGTTGGAATAGAAGCAAAGCAGCCCAACTCTGCCGTAAGAAAATGTGTTCGAGTTCAACTCATAAAGAATGGTAAAACAGTTACTGCCTTCCTTCCTAGAGACGGTGCACTAAACTTTGTTGATGAGCATGACGAAGTACATGTGGAAGGCATGGGCGCATCCATGGGAGGAGCTCTTGGTGATATTCCTGGTGTAAGATGGAAAGTCTTTAAGGTAAATGGAACTTCACTTAAAGAACTTGTTTATGGAAAGAAAGAAAAACCAAGGAGATAGAAAATGACAGAAACACAGAATCTATTACTTTTTAGAAAATGGGATATCTCTAACATTGATGTTAAAGATCCAGGCCTGAAAAATGTAATATCTCTTAAACAAGGTATAATGCCTCTATCTTTTGGCAGATCAGCTCTTAAGCGATTCAATAAATCTGAAGTCAATATTGCCGAACGACTAATTAACAAATTATCTCATTTTGGAAAGAAATATGCAAAAAACACTGGTAGGATGGGCGGAAAGAAAGTTCGTGCAATCAATACAGTAAAGGCGGCATTTGAAATAATTCACCTCAAAACAGGAAAAAATCCCGTTGAAGTTTTGATAAGAGCAGTAGAACACTCTGCACCAAATGAAGATACAACTAGAATAGTTTATGGTGGAACAGTTTACCACGTTTCAGTAGATGTTGCTCCGCTAAGAAGAGTTGATCTAGCATTAAGATTCATAGCCGAAGGTGTCAGAGATGCCTCATTTTCTAACCCCAAAGCAGTAGAGGAAAATCTTGCAGAGCATTTGATACTTGCTGCAGCAAATGACATGAATGCTCCTTCTGTTAAGAAGAAGAATGAATTAGAAAGAATCGCAATGGCCTCAAGATAGGGGCATTTTTTAAAAATAATATTAGATAGCCCGAGGCAGATTCGAACTGCCGTCCCCAGGTGTCCTCTCGTAAGATCCAGAGCCTGAGATCCCTAACCCAAAATTGTTTGGCCACTAGACTATCGGGCTACCGAGACGACTG
>JAHEXH010000020.1 GCA_023252235.1 Nitrosotalea sp. | reverse complement strand
AACAGTCTTTTGAAATAGTAGACGAAAATTAAGTAATATTCAATTCGCGTCTTATCTCATCTACTGCACGTATTCCAAAAAGATCACGAACTTGTTCTATTCTAATTGCTTCTTTTACAATGTCTGAACCAAGTTCTGTAATCAAAAGTCTGAATACATCTGTAAATCTTATTTCCCATTTGTCTGCACAGTCCAAGATCTTTGATGTACTCCACTGTTTTACCTCTAAGGGCAAAGACATCTTTGTTTCTACTTCGATAGATATGCGGTCAAACAGATTTATCATGTCTTTAGTTTGTTCTACCATTTTTTCAATATCTTCTAATGTGCCATATTTTGATTCAGAACGCATTCTGATATTTGATTGGAATTCTGATAAACGAAGTAATCCCATGACTTCATGTGATGTATTCTGAGATGTCTTGTGAGTTACATGACGAATGTCTTGTAACTGTTGTGAAATCTCATAGGTTTTCTTATTGAACTCGGAGATGGATGACGAATTCATGTTTAACAGTTCTGCAAAATCTAATATTTTTTCATCTAATCCTTTATTCTTGCCAAGAATATTCTCTTTGAAATTAGTAAACTCGGAATTTATGTTCCTAATATCATTACTAAGTACAGATAGTGAATCTGTTTTCTTTATCAAAGAATCAATCTCTGTACCGATATTTCTTATCTGGGAATTCAAGCCTGGAAGTGAATCTGTTTTGGTGATCATTGTGCTTATCTCCCCTTTTAGGTTCGATATACTCTCCTCCAATCCTGACATTTTTTCGGTTTTTGAGGAGATCTCCTTTGTATTTTGCCTTACTTCTTCAATCTCTTGATGTAAATTAGAAAGTGATTCTGTCTTAATTGATATCTCATTTGTACTTTTTCGTAATTCTTCTATTTCATTACTGAGATTAGAAAGCGATTCTGTACGACTTGCTACGTTTTTGATATCCTCACGTATCTTCTCAGTTTTTTCTGATACATGCATTATCATTTTGGTATTGTTCCTAATGGAATCCATGCTGTCCGCAACACTCTGCATTATCTTGTTAGTGTCTGGCATGGATTCTTGTTTATCTCGAATTTTTTCTACATGATCCTGGAGTCTGTTTATCTGATTGTTTATCTTGTCTATTAGATTGGAATGTGCCTTAACTTGACTCATTCCAGAAAATAGGCGCTGTGTATCTTCTTCTATTATGTTTATTTGTCTTGAATTTTTCTGAATTTGATCAAGTGATGAATTTACTGATGATATCATATCTTTTAGAGAAATCAATATCTTCTGATTTTCTACAAATATCTTTGACATTGTCTTTACTTCAGTAGCTAGAGTTTTGGTAGCATCTGAGATTGAAGACATTTTCTTAATAACATCATATGTAGGATCTTTAGGCCTAGGTTTTGATTCTACTCGTTTTGATTTAGTCACTTCCAATTAGAATGAGGACAACCGATAAAAAAGTTGTTAGGTTTTGATTTTGTATACAAAAAAGGATCCAGGTTTAGTTATTGACTAACTCTGGATCATGAAGACTTTCATGGAAAGTCTTTGCTACTAAACCATTTGCAGTTTCGAAGAACTGCTTTGGGCAAAACTCACAATTTAACATGTATTACGGTACCATACGGTACTATTAATAACAGGGTAACTTTGCTATTACCACATCATCTGATTTATTTTTCAAACTGTAGGGAGGCAGAATTGATGCAGTATCGTAGACCTGTGTGTTTTGGACCGTCGTCGAAGACATGACCTAGATGCGAACCGCAATTCTTGCACGTTACTTCTATTCTTAACATGCCATAGCTTGTATCCTTCTCTGTTTTCACATTGTCTGAAACTGGTTCCCAAAAACTTGGCCATCCTGTTCCAGAATCAAATTTTGTTTCTGAACTAAATAGGCTAGTTCCACAGCATAGGCATTTGTAAATGCCTTTTTCTTTACAGTCATGATATATTCCAGTGAAGGGAGGTTCTGTTCCCTTTCTTCTACATATGTCATATTGCTCAGAAGTAAGTTTGTCCTTCCATGGATCGCTTGATGATTCCAATATGCCACTCATAGTGTCTTTTGGGATTTAATCTTTGAGTCATAATTCACATGTTTCATATTTCTAAAGCAGTCAGATACCCCAGGTATAATTCATCATAAATCAGCATACCCAATCATCATTCTGCAACGAGTTCTATCTCATTATGCCTTATATTATGACCGATCTTTGCTTCGTAAATGGTTTTCACATATGGTGATGTCCATCTTGATGTGCGAGGTAACAAATCTTCACCAAATTGTTATCCTGTATCACATTGGATATTAAATAAAATTTTGTAGAGTTGCATCTATGATAGGGGAGATACTTGAAAAAATTGAATCTTCCGGAGTTGGTGGAATAAAGAAGGCTGACTTGAAGAAGACATTCGGAAAGGATTGTGAAAGTACGCTTGAAGAATTAAAGGCAAAAGAACAAATCTTTATTGAAAAAAAGGGCATAGCATATTTTATCTGGACCAAAGAGAATTACATTCAGCATATAACACAAAATGACCCCAAATTCAAATTAATGCTTAACATGTTAGTAGGTGTAAGCCAGTCTCTTGCAAAAGTAAAAGCACATGCAGAAACTCTGGAAGAAGAATTAGAAAAACATTCAACGCAAGAGAATGTTTCAAAAAATGATGATTTTGAGGGTGTGTTTAACAGCTCATTAAATGAATCATCTACCTCAATAGGGTGGGTTCCATTTACTAAAATCCGGGAGAAAGTCTGCGAAACTCATAATCTCTCAAAGGACAAATTCTATCAAATGGCATCAAATCTGATTGAAAATCATAAAGACAGATATGAAATTTCTTCTGGTGGTCAAGAAGGAATTGTAATGCGCGGACTTGTTCACGGTTACGTGAGGAATATCTAATGTATCCATATCAATTGCAACAAAATCCTTATCCTAGTAGTCCCACTCCGACAGAAAAAGATGCAAAAATACTTGGAGGTCGAAGACATAAAGAAGCAAAGGCTGCTGTACTTGAATGTATAAAGGAACTAAATAGAAAAGTCGAAGGCAGGACTGCTGAAAATGGTGATTTTCGAGTGATTACCGTTGTCCAAGATGTTGGTTCTGGGAAAACTCATTTGGCTTTACATGTTAAAAGTCTCAAAGGACGATATAATGCTGAATGTTCTTATGTTGATTTGTCTACAATTTCACCAAAGACTGTTTCTGGAATTTATGATGCCATACTCAAGGGGTTTGATGATGAATTCTTTGTGCAATTAAGATCAAAATTCTTGAATTATCTAAAAGAAAATGCAGAACAAGGTGATAATTCTGCTAGAAAGGCACTTGATTATACTTTTGTAAATAAACTCACTGGCATGACAATAAAAGAGAAAACAGAGGACATAATCAATGGAAAACAATCTATATCTGTAGAAAACCTGACCGCATTTCTAATTCACAAATTTAACTATCATGAATCTATTTTAATTAGAAATGTAATTTCTAATTCTTTTGACGAAGTTAAAAACTTGGAAACGCTAATCGGAATGCTATCATCAATATCTCGTTTGACTCATAGATTCTTGGGAAAAATTCTTGTCTTTGAAGTAGATGAGATTGATGGAAACAAGGATTCGATTGAACTCATCAAGGGTGTGATAAATGCTCATCTTCCTGCTTCTGTGTTATTACTAATATCTACACCCTCAGGTTACTTGGAGATACAAAATGCCAATCCTTCTGTATTTGATAGGCTAGAAAAGGCGAATTACAAAATAGACCTAGCAGGATCAAACTCTAGAGATGAACTTGCTGAAATTGTTACAGAGTACATAAAACATTATGATAAAGACGACAAATTTGGACTAGTAGAACAACAGGAATTAGAGGAGAAAATTCAAGTCCTATATGATGAATTTACAGAATTTAGAAATGTACGTTCTGTTATCAATATCTTATATCAAGCGATGGAAAAAGCTATGCAATCAAATTCTAAAAAAGTTGATGAAACTGTAATCGATGAAGCAATAAGGCAATCCTATCCCGGACTTCGAGTGAGGGGAAGTATAATGAATATCCCAATATCAGATTTCTTGACAATACGAAGGAATGGCGGTGATAACGAAAAGGAAATCAAAAAAGCAGTCAAAAGTCTAACCGCCTTTGCTCAGGAAATGGGTACAATACAAAAACTAGAAAAACAAAACTTACTTCTTGATGCAGTCTATGAGGATAACTTTGGATCAAAAGTGGGATTAGCCGTGATTGCTAATGAATTAGGTATTCCTGATCTGGATCAAATATCCGATATATCAAAATCGGCAGTGGTCGACAAGCTAGTTATCCTTACAAACAAAAAGATTCAGATCCCTTACAATGCTACCATTGTAAACATTGACAAGTCTAAGATGGTAGACCTGATATACTTCAATAACAAGTATGATGGCAAGAAAATTGCCGAGGAAGATAATGAAAGAATAGAACTCTTGGCAAGAACTCTTAGCATTATTTGATATCTTTTACCAAGTATCTTTTTAAAAAAGTCACTATAGATCTCTTTTATGGCCAATGAAGAACTAGAAAAATTTCTCTCAGAACGACACAAAGATGTCACCTTATTTGATTTTGAAGACAAGAAGGTATCTTGTATTATTCTAGATGAAAAGAAATTTGATAATATTATGAAAACTGTTGCTGGAAAACCCGTCTCTGTTGAGACTAATCTTAACATACTTCAAGATGGGCTTGGTCATGTTTTTGTTAAGATGACATTACAGTTTTCACAAGGAGGTATCGAGGAAAAATTTCTCATATATGCAAATGAGAACGTGGATTTCTTTGAAGCACTAGCAGAAACCACGATGCTTGCTCTCTCTTCCCCCAATTCGCAATATGGCAACTCTAATGTATTCATGATACAGCTACCAAAACCCGAAAGAGCTCAAAATGCATTAAACATAATCAGAAAAGGATTGCATAAGTAAATGCGGTTGCCGGGATTTGGACCCGGGTCGCAGAATTGGCAATCCCGCATAATAACCAAGCTATACTACAACCGCTTAACCGATTTAGAAATTATTAGTCTATTAAAGGGTACTGTTTAGAATACCATTTTTTAACATGATGTTGTAAAGGTATGTTATGGATAAACAACTTGAAGGAAAACTAAATCAGAAAATAAATGAGGTTGCAGACAAATCAGATGAAATTTTTAAAATTGTAAAATCTTTAGATGAATTGAAGACTAACTCTGATTCATTTGGTTACGGAATAGTGATAGGAAGATTGTATAATTCATTTTATTATCAATGCAGGAGAATCTTAAAACGTAATCCTACAAGCGATGAGTTTGATGAATTCCTTGATCTTCTGAACAAGAAACAAAAAGAGATTCTTAACTCTCTGAAATTAAGCTAATGCCGGTTTTAGCGGAATTACTTTGATCATTGGAGTACATGGTAACTTTACAGATGCACCATGTAATGCTTTTTTCGCTGCTTCAAGATGCTCTTTTTTCACATGTGCTTCCATTATGACTTGGCCAATTTCAATACGTGCTGCTAGACTCACTGCTTTACCAAATGCTCCTCGCATTCCTTCTGACAATCTGTCTGCTCCTGCTGTGGCAATCATTTTATTCTCTCTTAACAAAATGTGTGGATAGACTCTCAATGTAGAGTAATATCCTGTTTCTCCAGTAACTGTTTCAATTGCCTTGTTTGCAGATAATCTTGCAGACTCGATTGCCATGTGTCTTATCTGCATCTTTTGACTAGAACAAAGCTGTACACAATAATCATAATCGCCATCTTTTTTTCCTCCATAGAACTTTGCAATTTTTATCTGAGGTTTACCCTTGATGTACTTCTTCCTTGTATATGGTTGGCCATTTCCAACGCGGTAATTTGCTCCGTGCATAATAACACTTTTTTTGTTTAAAGCCCTATATTTTAACCGTGAGATCATAACCTGTACATTATACATGTTATTGTTGTTGAAATAACTCAAAACATCCTTGATACTGTCTATTTCGATTGTTTAACTAACGAATCCTTTTCATCCCTGTGGAAATGGGTTTTAGGATCTACAAGATCTATTATATTGCTAATAGTCCAACGAATTGCAATGTCAGAGTTAGAGTCTAAAGTAGAAGGAGTTTTAGTAAAAGACCACGTTCTTGTATCTGACAAAGACATGCAACATGTCTTAGAACTGAAAGGATTTGGAGAAATAATAAAAAAGAAATTTTTCCTCAAGCCGTTTGAATCCTTGTATCTGCTTTATGTTGATAAGCTCAAACTCTTCAGAGGAACACATGAGATGGATTTTGATACGTTAATGACAGAATGTGTAAAACTTGATCCTGATTCTTTCACAAAATTTTTGATATATCGAGATCTTAGAACAAGAGGGTATATTGCAAAAGAAGGATTTGGATTTGGATCGGATTTTCGAGTTTATGAAAGAGGACAATTTGGAGAGAAAGGTGCAAAATACGTTGTATTTGGATTAACCGAAGGTAAAAGAGAGAAGATTGGATTGTTGCAAAAACAAATCGAAGACATTACTACAATGGGCAAAGAACCGGTACTTGCAGTAATTGAA
>JAHEXH010000014.1 GCA_023252235.1 Nitrosotalea sp. | reverse complement strand
ACTGTCTAAAGAGTTCTCCAGGGATTGGAGGAGTATCTGAAACCCATTTTTCCACCCGAATAAAGTTCTCTACATAGTCCTTATCATGGATATTTTTAAAGAAATTAAGGTACTTTTCAAAACCCTGCTCAAATGGCTTTAGAATTGAGAAAACATAGTACATTAGTTCAGGAGGCATGTTTCCTAGCGTTTCTACTAACTTGTCAACATCCATGTGTTTTGCAAGATTTGATACAACTGTACTATCTCTTCTACCATCAATTACAGGAGCAGTAAGAATTAGATTTTTAATTTTTTCAGGATAAAGCGAAGCATATACCGTAGCAAGTGTCCCTCCGGTACAATAGCCTTGCAATGACACTTTATCAGACAAAGATTCTTTCCTGACAAAATCTATGCAGTTGTCCATGTAACCATTAACATAATCATCAAATCCTTCATGTCGATTAATTTGAGTTGGAGTTCCCCAATCAATTAGATAAATATCAATTCCCTGATTTAGTAAATTTCTCACCCAACTCTTTTTTGGGTGAATGTCCAAAATGTGAAATCGATTAATCAAGGCATATGCAATCACAAGTGGAGTCTTGATCTGTTTAGCAGCTAATGGACTAAAGTGGAGAAGTCTAACTTTACCTTCAGAGTATACAACCTCGTATGGAGTAGTTTCAAGATCTATTTCATCAAGAGATTTGGCAAGATTTGGGGCATCCATAATATTTTTGTTCAGTTTGATGAATTCTGCCAATAATTTTGGGTCTACCCGTATCTCGTTAGCCATTTGTTAAATTCCTCCTTTGTTCGATATTTTTTCAAGTTTGGCAATTCTTTTTCGCAAAGAGTGTAATTCTTTGTATACTTCGTCCATTTCCTTTTTGGTGGGCATGTTTGCACTTTCAAGCAGGGTAGACATCATGTTATTCCAATGCTTTGCAATTTCAAGCTCACTTGTTACAAGTTTACCAAAGTTTTCAGAAAATTCAGACGAGTCAAAAAGTCTTGTAAAATAATTCTCAAAAATATCAATCCATACTCGTTTTGATGCCTCCATATGTTCAGTATCATTTGGAAGTTCAGGTACTTTTTTAGAATATTCCTTTTGAGCATCATTCCATGTATCGCTTAGTTGTTTGTAATATGCTGAGAGCCTAGTATTAAATTCCGTCATGTCTTCGTTCATCTCTATAGTTTCAGTCGTTATCTTTTTGGCATTAACAGCTAGTTTTCTAAAGGGTCCCGCAGCAGCAAGAGTTTGTTGTCTATTAGACATTAGATATAGCAAGTCTGTCCAGAATAAGGATGTGTGTTTGTAGTTAGCCAATGATTTTTTGACATCGGGTGGAATAGACATATGAAGTAGAATAAATTAGATTTCTATACATATAGAGATTACTCGTTATCAATATTGGCAGACAAATTGTTAAAAGGATGAATCGCCAAACTAATACCAATGTACAAAGCAGAATCACAAGAAAAAACAAGCGAGAATAAACCTAGTTTATCAGTATGTGATGTAATGAGAGACAATGCAAATGAAGTGATAATGAAAGTTGAGAGTCTCTTGCCAACATTTATCGAAAGTTTTACAGATTTACAAACAGAATACTTGCGAATTGCAAGAGACTTTTTTGGGACTTGCTATATTGTGGAAAATGAGTTACTTGATAAAATGGGGGTCGATCAAAAAGCAATTGAAGGATTTGACAAGTATCTAAGAGTCTTCACGAGAGCCTCAATATCAGAGATAGAAATGGCAAGCAATTTACAAAAAATGTTTGTTGACAACACCATGTCGGCCATGAAATGCTATGACGATTACGTAAAACTCATGCTATCATCATATGCAAAAATGTTGGAATACACTTCGGCCCTTATTCCAAAGAAAACGTAGGAATTATCGATCTTTTTAGTGAGAAGGCTTTAGGGATATTGTCATAACTAGTATCGCTAAAAACTTATTTTGTTTGTAAATCCCCAAAAATAACAGATGGATGAAAAATTTGTTATAGTTAATAGAAATAAGATCAGATATTTAGAAGACGGGCATTCCGATCGGAATCTAATCCTCATGCATGGACTTGGAGGATATGCGGAGAGATGGAGCAATCTAATACCTTATCTAAATAGGAAATTTCACATTTTTGCACCAGATCTGATCGGATATGGTCAAAGCGACAAACCATCTATAGATTACACTCCAGAACTCTTTGTGAAGTTTGTTTTTGATTTCATGGAGACTTTGGGAATCAAAAAGACATGCATGATTGGAACTTCACTTGGCGGTCAGATAGTTGCAGAATGTGCAGCCACTCAAAAGATTGTAATAGAAAAGATAATTTTGATCTCTCCTGCTGGAATAATGAGAAAATCCACTCCAACATTAGATGCCTATACGATGGCTGCATTATATCCTACCAAGGAATCCGTAAAAACAGCATATCAAATGATGGTAGGTCCAGGCAAACAAGTATCAGAGATATCAATCGAACGATTTGTCAACAACATGTCTAGGCCAAATGCAAAGATGGTATTCCTATCTACACTGCTTGGACTAAAGAACGCCCCAGATATTTATGAAAAACTAGAAAAAATCATGGTTCCCACTCTGTTAATCTGGGGAAAAGAAGACAATCTCATACCATTTGAATATTCAGAACAATTTATTTCATCTATTAATAACTGTGAATTCATACCAATGGAAGGATGTGGGCATTCCCCATATGTTGAAGACCCAGAAAAACTATCAGAGTTGGTGATCAAGTTTCTCTCAAAATAAATTATCATATGCAATAAAATCAACAATGAGAATCACAATCAATGTAAATAAGGATAATCTTGCAAGTGTCAATATGTACAATAGCATTTTACAACATAAGGAGAATCATACAAAGTGAACTTGTTTTTAAAAGATAAATCATTAGAAGAAATCTTACCAGAGTCAATATTTTCCACACCAGCTGTAAGCATCAGAATTGAGGACACATTGGGAGATGCCGCATCGCTTCTTCCTCACCACCTTGAAACATTAACTGATTCCCTAGTGGCTACAAGTAATGATAAGCCAGTTGGCATAGTAGGAGGAATTGAAGTTTTGGAAGGCATCCTGAAGGATCAAACTGCAGGGTTTCTGGACAAGACAAAGATTGGAGATGTCATGAACAAGAAGATTATCTCCATGAATTCAAAGAACAAATTTTCAGAATTAGTAGATCAATGGTCACAGACCAGAAGAGCGTTTGCAATAATACCAAATCAATATCACGGGTATTCAGTAATTTCAGCAAGGAAAATTCTTGAAGTTGGTACTTTTTTTAAAATCAATACCACCATCTCCATAATTCCCAGTAAGAAAATAATTACATTCCATAAAGAAGACACTGTAAAGCAAATCATCCAGAGGATGTTTGACAACAAGACTCGCAAGCTAGTGTTAGAGGGAACCTCTTCATTTATCAATGATAGAATAATCATACAAAAATTGGCCAGGGAATTCAATTGTCTTAGAAATGGAGAGGATTTTCTAGGAATGAATTCAGATATTTTCAGTCTCGAACAGGCAAAAAATGTATCAAATAACCTTACAATTAGTGAAGCATGCAAAATTATGCAGGATATGAAATCCCCTTATCTCATGATAGACGGCAAGGTGATAAGTCCGTGGGACATGGTATTGGCGCTTTCTTCTGAAAAATCATCATAATTTAAAATATCAATCATAGAAAACATCATAATCCCATTAACAGTATAGAATTAACAGACTAAAATTGTCCATGATAAAAAAAGAGAAAAGTTGTGAGGAGAATGTGCTAGTCTTGCAAGGCGGTGGGTCTCTTGGTGCATATGAATGCGGGGTCTACAAAGCCATCCACAAGCTCAAAATAAAATTAGATGTAGTTGCTGGGACTTCAATTGGAGGAATAAATTCAGCAATTATAGCTGCAAGTAAAAGCGGAGATCCAGCAAAAGATCTTGAAGAGTTTTGGCTAACATTGGCAGAAACCGTAACGCCTCACTTTCTTCCAGAGAGAATGAGAGAGATTTCATCTTCTGTCTATTCTGCCATGTGGGGAAACTCAAATGCATTTCTTCCCCTTTGGCTAATACCATCTTTTGATTTTATGTACAATTCCCCATATCTGTATGACATTACACCTTTGAAGAAAACCTTGGAAAAATTTGTAAATTATTCCAAACTTAAAGAAACATCAAGACCAAGACTAATTGTAACATCTACCGATGTACAAAATGGAAAACCATCCATATTTGATAGCAAATATGACAATTTCACATCAGATCATGTACTTGCAAGCGCAGGATATCCATTCTATGGAATTTCTTGGACTAGAGTAGGTAACAGATACCTATGGGATGGAACACTTTTGAGCAATACACCGCTGAGAGAGGTCATAGACGCATCTCCAATTTGCGATAAAAAAGTCATCATAGTCAATCTGTTTCCTCGCAATCAAGAAGAACTTCCTCGCAACATGTCAGAATCATGGCATAGAGCAAGAGACATCATGCATACAGACAAGACAGACCAGTCGGTACGAATATCAAAAATAATCTCAAGATACCTGCTAATGATAAAAAAGATGCACGATATTTTAGAAACAGTACCGCTGGATGAAAACAGTAAGAAAAAGTTTGATGAGTTAGAGTCAGAATACCACAAACTTGCATGTGAGCGCGGCACCATTATCAAAGAAATAGTTCGGGTTGAAAGACAGGAAGAATCACACTATTTATTCGAAGATGCAGATTTCTCAATAGACACAGTAAAGAAACTCATACAGAGTGGAGAAAGAGACGCAATAAGATCCCTGGCAAATTTTGGAAAAAATTAACATTTCTCAATTATAAAAATAAAAGGAAAAAAAATTTAGTCGTTGCTGCAGAATAAATGTATTCAACATCTTATTATTCTCCCCTTTGACAAATTAATTTACAATGTCATCTTCAAAAGTTATAAGTAAAGAGTTTTAGTAAATAATGATTAGAAAATGAGTGACAAAAAGAAAACAAAAGATAATGAGGAATTTCTCGATGAGTCTTCTGAGAATAATGAAAACGAACTTGATGAGTTTCTAGATGATGAGTTTGAGGAAGATGACACTAATTCAGAAAAACCTTGATTTTTAAAATTTAACAATCACTTAAAAGCAAGACATGATTTTAAAAAGTAATGGCTGATTCTCGGCATAATTCTCAAATTGAAGAAATATCATCAATCATACTTGCTGATAAAATATCCTTGGACGAACAAGATAACAATAAATTAAAAAAATATCACGATTTCGCAAAAAAACAATTTCACTTAGATGAAGAATCCTCAATCCAACTTGTAAATGAAGCATTTTTGTATCTAAAGCTAAAAGATTCAGGTTCTGTTGATCCCCTACAGCATGGTGATCAGTTTGGGGCAGGTTTTAGTTAGTATAGCAGGTAAGAAAATAAAAGAATAATATTGTGAAGAATGGCGTTTTACTGACCAAACTTCAATCTAGTTTTTGCAGAGATTGCCACAATGGAAATTATTGCAACTACAAGAACTACAAATGATAATCCACCAAACTCTGGAACTACTTGTGTTCCAATAATCTCTATTTGCTGAGTATCTTGTGGAAAGGATACAGATATTGTTCTATCATCAGTAGTTTTACTCTCGGTAAAATCAGTGTCTGCCCCATCAACTAGAACAAAGAACTGATCGTCGCCAGTACCTACTTTGGCGTCAATAAGAGATCTCGGCATGGTCATGGTCAGATTTCCATCACCAGATGACTTGAGTGACACTATTAGCGAAGCATCCTGTGGACTGATTGACACATCATCCACTGTTGCGCCAGTTACGCTATAATTTACAGCGTATGATTGACCACTTTGTGCATCTTTGACGGTAAATTGTTGTGCGGTTTGTGCAAAAACTGGCGCTACACCTATTGAAAAGATGAGAGTTGCCATGATTACATATGAAAACCAATGCATGTATTCTTTTTTTTAATGTCGTATTTGACTTTTGCTAGCAATCCATATTCTCCAGACTTTAGAAAATTGAAAATAGAGGTATTCTGACAAAATATCTGGTAAAGTCATTTTTGATAAAAAACAACAGAATTCTCTCATGGGTGTTGCTAGGCGTAGCGATGTTATCCCCTATTACATTTGTTGAAAGTTATGCAGTGACAGATCACAAAGAGAGTCAATCAAAGATCAGCATTACTGTTAGTTATGTCAATGATACATCAAAAACACATACAGTTCTTGTAAACAGCAATCAAAAATATACTGTTTCACAAGAATATTCTTGGATAAAGGATAATTTTACCAGATTCAGCCTACAAGCACATTCTATAGATAACAGTCCATTTGTCACCATCCAAAGAATGCCAGATGGAAATTTTACATTAGATATTTTTACAAATTCTAACCACTCAATAATATTTTTGGCAAAACCTCAATTCAAAATTATCACATCTGGAACAAGTAAGGTGAATTTCTTTCCTCTCTCCCCCACGCATGATAACTGGTTTGATGCAGATTCTGGTGTGCAAATCATCATACCACATGTAATACAATCAGATCAAGAAAACATACGACAGCAACTCAGCGGATGGTCATTGGATAATTCAGACATTAACATAATTTCTAGACAAGAATTAGGATCTTACAAATCCCCTACCATTCACATGTCAAGCATGCACAAAATTGATCTAGAATACACTACACAGTATTACATCAAAGTAATTTCCAATTTTGGACGACCCCTTGGAACAGGATGGTATGATTCTGGAACTATTACATATGTATCAGTCACCCCTAACAACGATGATACTTTTATCAAACATGTCTTTACAGGATGGCAAGGTTCTGTCATAGGGAGTGAAAATCAAGAATCTGTTGGAGTATTATCAGATTCACCGAAGATCATCATAGCCAATTGGTTTGTAGATTATACCAATGTAAGCATAATTGGAATAATTGTAGTAGCAGTTTTAGTTTTGTTAGCAATTTACCAGAAAAGGAGAACACCTCCAAAGCAAAAATTGTAGAAAACTCGAGCGAGAACTTAAAGCCACCAGATTCAATCACATACATGTTGCTACAAAGTCAGGATCCCGTAGCCTTACGTGAAGAAATTCAAAAAATCATGGTTACTAATGGTTTTAAAAGAGAATGCTTCTCCAAGATTTTAGATTACACAATAGATCTGTTTGAATCAAAGGGTCTAGGCATTGATTATTACGGCTATCACAACATCATTCATGAGTTAGAAGTTACCTATGTGACTTTACTTGCAGCCCAGTGGGAAAGTATGAATGGAATTTTAAAGCCAGAAGACTTTCCCTATCTTTTTGTTGCTGCTCTTTTTCACGATTATGATCCTCAGAAAAAAGTAGACAAACCGCACGAAGAAGATGCCATTAAATTTGTCATGACAGATGAAAAACTCAATTCACTACTAAAAGATGCAAACATCGATAAAAATTTGATTGCTGCGCTGATACACAGAACCACATATCCTTGGAGCGGTGAGATCAAAGAAAATACCGAGAAAAAAATCGAGGATTGTCTCAATTTAATAGAGGCTGCAAGAGAAGATGAAAATAAGAAAGAACATTACAAGAAGATGGGATGGTTTCTTTCGGTTACAGACAGAATTGCAGGATATACTCTAGGCGATTTCCCAAAAGCATTAGAAATGGCACAAAAAAATGCCCATGCGTTGGCGTGGCATCCATATTATATCGTTAGAAGATCTGTTGCATATTTTGAGGATCTTCTCAATAATGATGCAGAGATGTATCAAAGGGTTTTACGCGCACTTCCAAAAGATATGAGAAAAAACTTTACAGAAAATGTTCTTTCTTTTATGAAATTACGAGAACAAGAAATTCAGATCGAAGGATCACTTGTTTATGATAATGCAAAATTCTTTGCAGTGATTGAGCCAATATCAAGACGCCAGGAACCAGATTTCACAAATATATTATCTGAGATTTATCATCAATTACCAAAACCACTCCAATTCAAAAACAATGAGTTTATTGAATCAGTCATGGCCAAAGATACAATACTAAATACATTAAGATTGGGAAGCGATAACGGTCCGGTCATAGGTTTCACAAAAGGTGGACCTCTTGAGACATACAAATTACGACCGGAAATTAATGATGTAAACTATGGATCAAACAATACGGCCTTCATGGAACCACTTGCAATAAGGATGGGATATTGGGGACAGAATGGTGGAAGAGAGATGAGATTGTTGTTCAACATGCAAGCCCAAGCAAAAGGATACAAATTTCTTACAAGTTTTGCATTACGTGATGTAATATCAAGCCGAATTAAGAGAAGAGAACCGATCGAATTTGTAAAACAGTTCGACCCAGAACGCTGGGATTACTACCGTATCGCACTACAATAAACAGTTCGTTGTCACTTGAGATTTATTTAGAAATCTTTCGTGATCTGATGAATTTTGCCAGATGTATAGAGCCAATAAATGGCCAAGATATCACAAGCATCAAAAATGCAAACCAAACTACTTGGCTGTAATTAAGATAATTTGCCACCAAGTTCAATGTAAATATGTATTGCAGTATACCATTTGGAATGAAATCTGATAGTATTGGTAGAATATATGACTGTAAAGCGTTCCAGCCTACAAAAACTGTAACAAAAAATAAAACCGCTTTTCTTCCCACATATTTTTCAAATCCTTTTCTTTGAATTCCAATTATTTTTTCACGAAGTTCCTTTATTTCATCATGTAATTTTCCTATTGCAGATTCTACATTTTTCTGATAAGATTCTGGATCTTTTGGACCAAGATAGATAGGTATTAGGATTTGCAAATATTTTTTATCTGAGTCTGGAAGCGGTTTTCCCTTTTGCAAAAGATCAAGAAGATATTCTAGTCTCCCTTGATCGCCTTTTCCAAGAATTAGAATTTGTTGGATCGCCCCGATTAGATCTTCTGACAACATACAATTCAGAATTCACCCAGATAAAAGCGATTAAGTTACAATGAAACATACAATTAATTCAAATAGTTGGTCTGAGATTTGCACTTTCTTTCTCCAAATAGATTATTTCATAAATATCCTTGAGATAAGAAAAGGATTTTCTCGATGGAATCTAAGAATTATTGAAAGATGTAGAATTTTTATTTTCTAAAATCATCTAATATTGTCTAAAACATTCCCTATGATAATATTTTGAAGGGCGTGCGCCTATTCGTTCTACAACATCACCTTCTTTGAATTTATTCAAACATTTTCTACACTTGTTATTATCAAAGGTATTCAGTCTAGCAACATCTTTTGGTTCTAATCTAATGTTCAAAATACATCACTGATGGATTTGCCAGCAGAATATCATCCTGACAATAGATAGTGACATTGTTGAAATACGTATGATTTTCATCTTTTGAGAGTTATCCGTGATTACCTTGAGTGGCCTTTAGGCGTTGATTTAACTTGTCATTTTCTGCTTGTATCGCTTTTAGCTTCTGCTCAGCCTTTTGCTTCTCAGTACCAGCAGTTGGTGCAACAGATGTACCGTTTTTGGCAGACGCAAGTCTTTTTTGAAGAGCGGCTTTTGCATCTGCTACGGCTTTTGCATTTGCCTCTCTTGCTGCTTTCTCCATTGGAGTTTCAGAATTTTGCACTGTTGTTGATTTATCAGTGACTAGTGTTTTTTTCTTTAAAGTATCCATCTGATTCTTTGATGGCATTAGCACACTCGGAATGCCAGATGACAAACTTGCAGAATTTCCAGTTGAAAGATTAGCAGGTGCCTTTGATGCACTGGTAGGAGTTGCAGATACAGGGTTTGATGGACCTGAGCTTGTTGCTCCGTAAACTGCAGATACTACAAAAGTGTACAATTTACCAGTAGTCAAACCAGTAATAGTATAGACAGTAGAAGTACTTCCAGTGCTTGATACAACGGTGTCATAGTTATTGTTTCCCAAAATTTTTTCAATCTTGTAACCTGTTATCACCTGCCCGAAATTTTGAGAGGGTGCAATCCATGAAAGGAAAATGCTTGTTGGCGAAATTGCTACTGCGGTCAATGCTGTTGGAGTAGTTGTCGATTTGGTGGCAATCGATAATGTATTTGAAGGATTGCTAGCACCAACTGAATTTATTGCTGAAACTCTGTACGTATAGGAAGTTCCAGTTGTAAGACCAGTAACAGAATACGAGTTTACTGCACCGGTATTTGCAACAAGTACAGACCATTGATCAATATCAGTTTTGAATTCTATTTTGTATCCAGTAATTGAAACACCAGTATTTGAGGGAGAAATCCAAGATAACAATATGCTTGTAGAGCTAGTCATCGTTCCAGTAAGACCTGTTGGTTGACTTGGTGTAACGTTGTTTGATGATGTTAAGGATTGCGTAGTGGTGACGGTTGTAGCCGTTGTGGATTGGGAATTAGTACTTGATGTAGGAGAAGAAGTCTTTGTGGGTTTTACTACAACTTCATTTGAAGGAATGCTTGTACCAACTGAATTTATTGCAGAGACTCTATAGATGTAGGTCTTGCCTGTTGTAAGACCCGTTTGCTTGTATGTTGTATTGGCATTGTTTGCAACAAGAACAGTATAGTCACCAGGTATCATCTTTACTTCAATCTTGTATCCGGTGATTGCAGCACCGCCGTTATTTGCAGGTGCAGTCCATGAAAGTTTTGAAGACGTGGGCGATATGGCTACTCCAGACAAACCAGTTGGTGCATCCGGTGCAGTGGATGTGGTTTGAGCCTGAGCATAAGACAACAATGTCGAGGCAAAGACAAGATTCACAATAGCAAATAATCGTAGTGTATTACTAGTAATCAACTGAATTGTGTCCCGTACATTTGTTAATTAATACATGAGAGAAAAGATGCATCACCACAAGTCAAAAAATGTTTAACAATACATCACGATAAATGAAAAAATCTTTGTAGAACAGCATGTAGATTTCAAAATTGAAGATAGATATATCAATGAGAAAACGGACTAGATCTCGGCCATTCCCATTATGGCACGTGGAAAAACATCTTTTCGTTGCTCTTCGGTCTTTAGATATTCTTCATAACCCCCTATCGGTTGTAAAGACTTTTCATCCATGATTTTGTATTTTGAGATCTTTGCCAGTCTGAAGAGGTCCTCCAAATCATCTTTTGAGAACCATTTTGAATACACGCCTTTGGATGTTCGAAGTATTGCGTTATCCTCATCTTGTTTTGAGATCATTATCTCTCCAACCGTTCTTTTGACCTCTCGTCCATAGAATTTCTTTAGGCCAAAATCTTTGAATAATTTCTTGTTAAAGACTGAAACCAGTATTGTACCATGCGGCATGGCAAGTTTCTTCATGGATTTTAGCATCGCTACCTGCAAGTCAACATTTTCTTGGTTCCCTAGAGTCTGGAAAGTACAAACTACCACCTTGTGTGTGCCAGATAATGCTTTTGTGTTGAAATTAAAATTCTGAGCAATTCCAGTTACTGGAAATATTCGTTCATTTAGAAACTGTCCCAGCCCATATTTTTTAAGTAGTCTTGTAGAATGAGATATCATCTCTTCAGAATAATCAATTCCGATAATGTGTCTTAGATTCTTTTCATACATTTTATCATACCTGTAAAGCCTACTTGTTTCAGAGTTTTTCTTGAGTTCCTTACAGGAATTAATAGCAATTTTTGAGCCAAGTAATAACAAATATCTTCCAGGACCAGAGCCCGCATCAACAAAGGTTACTTGAGTGGTTTTCAGAAGAGAATCAAGATAATTAGTTATGAAAATTTCTTCAAACCTTTCATAAGATCTAGCAGACCATGCAGCCTCAGTCGGATGAACTACATTCCTGAAATATTGTCTTGCCATGTATTTGCTGGCAATAATTCCTTTAATCAAATCGTATTCATTTTTTGAAAGTTTTTCTACATGTAGTTTTTCTTTTATTTTTCTTGTGAGTATGCCTTTTGTACAAATTTCATTTCTGATTTTAGGTGGGAGTAAATTCAGATATCCATTTTTGAAAACATATGTAGAAGTGCAGTTTGTACAATGTAAACGAACTTCACTATTTTTAGATACAACTTTTTTATCAAATGCTAATTCGTGATCACAAGTAGAACAATTAACAATTATAGGATTATTTTGAATATCGGACAAATCATTTTTCGTCTGGAGAATTGTCATCGTATGCATTCTCGCTACTTTTCTTTTTAGTTATTTTTTGTTTTGAAGAACTCTCATCTTTTATGTATGTGTCATAAGTACGATACACTTGTCTTATAGTCTTAAGATATGATTCAAAGTCAGGAAGTTTTATTGGCTCGTAAAAGTAATTCATGTGAACTTTGGTCAGATTATTTTTAGATATTCCTACACCCTCAAGTACATGAATAGGTTTACTATCAACTGAATGAACCCATCCTAGAGATCTAATTTTTTCCACCATTTCTTCATAATGCCCAATTTCGTTTGTGACTATTCTTAAGATGAAATCATAATTTTGGCCTTCTCCTTGTACTACATCTATTGATGTGACAAGGCCATATTCTCTGCTTATTTCTGCCAAATTATTATACATCTCAGAATACGGTATAACACGTCGTTCAAAGAGTGGATTTTGCGTTTTTATGAAAGTATACCATTGATTATCAAATAATTTACTTGGATCAACAAGAATCCACTTTATCTTATCATCTCTTTTACTGTCTTCAGTGTTATTGTGTTCTAGTATTACCCCTTTTTTTATCAGATCGTCTATTCGTCCTTTAACATTATCACGTGAGAGCACATAGCCATACTTTTCAAGTTCTTTGTTTGCTGTATCTGGAGTAGCACCACCCTGTAATACTTGCAATATGAGCACATCTAGAGGGCTGATGCCATTCTTTGTAAGATTCTTCATAGGTACCGCCCCTTCGGGATTAGCCTGTCCTCTTCCTACCATGATGACAAGGTCTCATTCTATTATTAAAAACATTTACTACATTTTTGTCACAAAAATGTTAAAATGTAAAAAAAGCAGGCATGGTCATTCAAAGTCACTCAGGAAACAGCCACACAATTTTGTGACAAAATGAATTCTAATTGATTTATAATTTCTCAACCAAGTAATGGCATGACAACAATACCAACAGTTGAAAGAACTGAACAAGCAAAATGCAGTGCATGTGCACGCGACTGTGTGCAGTTATGTACCCAATGTGGAAAAAACTTTTGTAGAAAACACCTACTCATGCACTCTGAAAAATGTAGTGACTACAAATCAGTTGTTCGCTCAATACTACACAATGACATAGTAGAGATATCAAAGCAGATCATTGAGGTAATGCTAAGATCGATATGACCAATTCTAAATCCCCTGACGAGTCCGTGAAATTCGGACGAAACAACGAATTTGTTGTAGGGAGAAAACTAGGAGGTGAAATATAGAGAATGATCGAAAACCAAATAAAATGCAAACCTAAAACTGACAAGAAATCTGCTGAAAATAAGATACAAGTAGTTCTAGCAATGAGTGCAGGATTACTTTTGTTGAGCACAATCTACTTTGCATTTGCATGGGCTGAAACCGGACAAGATTCTTCTGGCAATATTCAGATCAAGGCAACGGATGCAATAAAGAAGGATCCTGGAATGATGAAGATACTATACAACATAGAACTCTTCAAGCAGCAATATGCAGCGCTACAGCAAAAACAAGATTTGATAGCTCAGCAAAAAAAGATGATTGATGAGCAACGTAAAGTTGCCAACAGTTACTTACAGGCAGATCTTGCAAGCTCAAACAACAACAACGACATGGGCAATCCAAAGAATGCATATGCAAGCTTTGTCAGCAAGGTAGACAGTTCTGCTCAGAGCGTGTTCTGGGAGGAGTTTGGATACATGCAAGGAAAGGCAGTACAGGGAAAATTTGCCATGAGTAAAGTATTACAAAATGGCGGTACCAAAGGTGAGGCATTGAATGCATACTACAACGTAGCATCAACTCAGAAGACCCAACTCGTGAGCGTCAACAAAGACCTAAACATAAAGCACGGTCTTGCTGATGGAAATATCCAAAATCAGTTCAACAAGTACGGAAACTTGAAAAAGTATTCTGCATCATAGCCCCAACTTTTTATTTACCCATTTTTGGCCTTACGCATGGGCCATATCATCAAGATTTATTTTTCTCAATATTTTTTTACCTCTCTTTACACTTATGAGTGGATTTTTATTTTCATATTCATCAGGGATTTTTACAATGGAAACACTTCCCTCATAGACGTGTCTTGGTTTGTCTATGTCTGTGTCAGTCCAAACACAAACATCTTTTTCACACATTATAATGCAATCTTCAATTGTTTCGCCACTATTTCGAATTCTGACCTGTAATATTCCTGCAGGAGATAGTTTTTCTAATGTGAAATTATACGTTTTTGCTATCTTTCTTGCCAATTTAGTCTTGACAAGCCAGGTTATAATTCCAACAACACTTGATGCTATTACGGATGTAATTACACCATAAAGCACGTTAAGATTAGACGGATTAGAATTATCTATAGTCGGATTACTTGAGTTAGATGAAATTATTGGTGGATTGACAGTTTGTTGAACAGTATGAAGATTTTGATATCGTAGAATACCTGAAAGATTATTGTTTATTGTGGCAGATGTTTGATTTACATTTGATAAAATTGCTCTTGGATCCTTTATGATTACAAGTTGTTGATAGTCATTCTGTACCAGTATCACTCCAGATAATAAGTTACCATCAGGAGCAATGAAATCAAATTGTACATTGATTATTTGAGGAGCTGTTGAAACAGGAATATGTGTAGTAGGATTGGATGATGATGAATCTGGGATTATGGTATTGGGTTTTTCCACAGGAATAGATTGAACAAGTGTTGTTGCTGAAGCCTCATTTGATGGGTTACTGTGCGTACCAGGATAAACCGCAAAGACCCTATACGTATACGTACTTCCAGGAGTTAATCCAGTTACAGTGAATTTGGTTGTATCATTTCCAGTATTATCATCAATTACTTGATAATCTCCAGGAGTATTTTTTAATTCTATTTTGTATCCCTGTAGCGCTTGACCATAGGATTCTAGTGGAGGCAGCCATGAAAGGTTGATTTGGGTAGATGAGATAGATCTTGCAACTAGTGGTGCAGGTATGGAATCTGGACTTACATGATTAGTTTGATATGCGATTAAACGGTCTAGACTGTTGTTTATTGATTCAGTAGTAGGTACAGCACCAAGTATCATGCTTCTAGGATCTTTTTTGTATTGCAATCCGAGATAATCACTTGGGCTAACTATTACACTCATAAGAGTAGTTCCATCAGAAGGAACAAAATCAAATTTCACATTGGTAATAGGAGATGAAAGGGGTGGAGTTGGTGGAGGAGTAGACGTGGTCAAAGGAGTTGCAGTTGCAGGGTTTGAAGGATCAGTAGATGTGTCGTCAGAATAAATTGCAGAAACTCTATAGGTATAATCTAGGCCAGTTTTGAGACCAGTAATGGAATAAGTTGTAATTGTACTTCCAGTATTATCTACTATTACATCATATACACCGTTACTTAGTCTCTGTTCAATTTTGTAACCTACTATGATTTTACCATAGTTTTGTGTAGGTGCAGTCCATGACAGATCAATTTGAGTAGGCGAAACTGCCGTAGCACTAAATCCGGTAGGAGTTATAGTCGGTACTTGATTTTTTGCCCCTTCAGCATTGAAGTTAACACTCCAAGTACCAATCAGCATAACTATAACTGCTAAAATGAGAAATTGAGCATGTTTCATTGTCATGACTATTGGATGTTAAATAAATTAATCATATTTATTCTTAAGAATAAGCAAGAAGACATCTCTTAAAATGGCTTTAGTATGATTCCGTTGAGATAACTCAAATTAGAAATAAGAATCAATTACAAAATAGAAATCAAGTTGTAGAAAAATTCTACTAATTTACTTTAGTATGATTACAGCATTCGGTGGTAGTGATGGATGAACCGCTGTGATGTGTACTACTGCTGCATCCTTTCCAAATGTATTTTTGACAGTGTTTACGAATACTAGATCCTTAGTTTGACCAAGGGCGACATCTGGTGCTGTAAATGTCGGCTTTGCAGTATTTGCAGAAAGTAATTGTACTGGTTCACCCGCAATTTGTGTCCAAGAGAATTTCAAGTATCCACCAGTACTCTTAGTACCATCCAGAGTGACTTGGTCTGCAGCGTTAACTACTTGGTATGGACCTGCATCAGCATGTGGTGGTGCACCTGGTTCAGGATATGCAGCATAAACATATTGTTCACAATTTCCTATAATTGTACCACTTTGACTAAGTGTTAACTGGAAAGCAAATACACTACCGCCAGAACCAGTTGGAAGAGTTACTGTTGGTGTAGAAGCAGCGTTAGATGAAATTACTATTGGGATACCAGATATTTGATCCCACTGATAGGTAAGTGGAGAATTAGATGGATTGTCAATTGTCTCGGTCAATGTGGCAGTACCACCTTCGTGAGATCTAATTATAGGCCCACAACTTAGTGTAGCCATCTTGTAGACAGATGCACTGATAACATGCACGATTACAGAATCTGAGCCTGTACCGCCATTACCATCCTTTGCAGTAATTGTTAATTGTAAAGTCGCATTACCATCAGAGCCAACGGCTGGTGCAGTAAACATTGTAGTAAGATCAGTAGGGTTTGACAAAGTAGCCTTTGAACCAGAATTTTGAGTCCAAGCATAAGTCATAGAATCACCATCAGAATCAGTGGCAACTGCCATCAAAGTTACCGGACTTCCTTCCATTACAGTCAGTTCATGATCAGTTGTTACTACTGGAGGATGGTTAAGATGTACAACGTGAAGAGTAAATGAAGTAATACTTGTAAGTCCTTGAGGATTAACTACAGTTAGTGCAAAGTGGAGATCCTTTGTTTCACCTACTGCAACTGTAGGAGTTGTAAAAGTTATATCAACAGAGTCTGATGAAAAACTTACTGGTTCACCAGACATTTGTTGCCACTTGTATGAAATATTTTGGTTGTGAGGATCAGATGATTGTTCACCTGACAATGTAACAACAGTCTGCTCATTTACAGTAGCTTCACTAGTTCTAGTTGTTATTGCTCCGGTTGCACCGTATGCAGAAATTGAAGATAATGCAAGTGAGAATATGGTAACTGCTAAAACTGCAAAAATTGCTTTTGAATTCAACTTGTGTGTTCTAATTTTCCGAATATTAAAAACCTTTCTCTTAAATGATTTGTTAGCTAGGATCGCTAAGAAAGTTGGCAAGAAATTTTATTTTCAAATCGATTTTTTGAGCTCAAAATGATCCTTTTACAGATAAAAAACCAGTAATTGGTTTTTCAGATTCTAAGAGTAAGAGAAGTTTGTCGAGAATTTTCCAGTCTAATCAAGGCCTTAAGACCCTAGGCATCAATTTTAACCACGGTTAAAGCCATCCTAAAAGACAAAATTACTGGTTTTTTATCTCAAGTGGATAATCCATGTCCAAATGACTCATCGACTTTGAACGAGTATGATTTGGATGGATCATATCAAATGGAGCCAGTCTATTTGTACTATAGAAATTCCATTCCATAAGCACCGGTTTGTATTGGATTACTCTAAATGCCCAGAGAGGGTAACGGAAACATTGCTGGGATAGACTCCTTGTCCATTACTTAGATGATAATTACAAGCAATTGGGACTGAAACAATAAAGATCTACATTTTTAGAATCAGTACTAGATGTAGATGGTGCACTTTTGATTTACGTCAATTATCATAACCACCATTCTGAACAAGACAGTGTACACCCTTGACATACTCATCGTCTCCTATCTGTCCATCTTTCCAATATTTTGCATTAGACTTGATCCAAGAGGGCATTGTAGTATCTGCACTTGCAGAATGTACACGAAAAGCAATGACAAACAATGCAACGATGATTTCGTATTTGTCATTAATTGAAGTAATTTCAGGCTTCATTTGATATAAAAAAAATGATAACTAATATCAATAGTGCCTAATTGTTATTTTCAATTCCACCATAAATTACATGACATAGAGATGGATCATTACACAAGTCATGTTTTCCAGAAACACAATTTTTACACTTGAAATTACAATTCATCATACAAGATAATTTTTAATTATTGGATTTATTTCATTGTTACAATTGCAAGTGTAACATCAGTCTTACTTAGAATTCCAGTGAGACCATCATTTGACAATAATGATGTTTCTTTAGAGTTTTCCCACATAGTTTGAAATCATGTTCGATAAACTCATCATAGAGGCAATGGAACATAAAATAAAAAACGGCATCGAATGTTTTTACTTGTTCCACATCTTTTGCCAAGTTTCGGCAAATTTATTCATCATATCACCATATGTTTTTACTTGTTCCATACCAGACTGATTGAATACTTTTTGCCAATTATCACCAAATTGTTTGAATGTTTTAATCCCTGCCTCACTCATGGATTTTTGCCAATTATCAGTAAATTGATTCAAGGTTTTATCACTAGAATCTTTTAGTGCCTTTGCCATGACATCGTTGTATTTTGATTGAACATTTTTAGTTGCCTCTTGAAGAGATTCAAATGCTTCCATCCACGCCTTGAGGGATTTGTTATATTCTATCCACAATTTGTCCCAATCTTTAGGTGGAGATTCTTTTGACACATTCATGTATTGTCGTATTACTTGATAAAACTATTGATCATTATCACAATGTATTCCTACATACCATACCAAAGATGAAGCGCAATAGATAAAATCAATTCAGATATAAAAACAAGTGTTGAGAGTATCAAGTTCTGCTTTTGAAAACGAGGGAAATATTCCATCAGAGTTTACCTGTGATGGACAAGATCTCTCTCCTCCCCTAGACATAATAGATGTACCAAAAGAGGCTAAGACTTTATCAATCATAATGGATGACCCTGATGCTCCCATGAGAACTTTTACACACTGGGTTGTTTGGAATATTCCTACCAGCAAGACACAATTTACGAAAGGTGAAAAGATCGATTTTGCTCAGGGGAACACTAGTTTTGGAACTACAGAATATGGAGGACCATGTCCTCCATCAGGAACCCACAGATATTTTTTCAAGATTTATGCATTAGATGTAAAACTGGATCTAAAATACGGATCAGGTGTAAAGGAATTACAAAAAGTGATGTCAGGACACATTCTTGCCGAAACAGTACTGATGGGGAAATATTCTAGAAGGTAAATAAAACACTTCAGGTTTTATTTTTTCTGACGTTTCTTTTCTTTTTTAAAATCAGACATTCCAATCAATGTTCCTACAATAAAGGCAATCATACCAATTGCCACCATACCCATAGACACCTGAACCACATTGCATTGTATTCCATAAGATGCCTCGCAATTTTTACTTAGGAATGGATCTTCGCCCATAATAACATCGATCTTTACCGGTTGACTTCCAGTATCAGAAATTTTAATCGTGTATAATCCTCCTTGATTGCTTCTCTGTATAATATGATACAAAAATCCATCCTTGCTTTCTTTTTCAAATGTCATACCATTGGGTTCCATTCCCTCCAGATGTACAAGACCCGATGAAGGTGTTGTGTGTATTATGATAACATTATGTTCTTTGAGTTGTTCAGAATGAATTGTAAAATTAGTAAATTGATTTGGTAGAATTTCTTTATTGGCAATTATGGAAGACTTAGTTTTAAGAACAGACTCGACTGATTGATACGACAAATCAAATAGATTAGCTCCAATCACGACCACAATCAAACCAATTGCTGCGATCACAGGACCTCGTGCTAGAGATAATTTTGCCAAGTGCATCAAACTTGTAAAGTACCTAATAAGAAACTTACAGTAACAAGGAGTAGATTGTTTTCCATTATTTGCGGAATTGATTAAATCAGTTATTTCATAATTATGCATAGAGGTTAATCACACATAGTATGGTTACAAATAGTGAATTAATTCATGAATAACATAAAGATCAATGTTTATGACTATCCATTTACTGTACTAGAAGATACCATTTGAAAAAAATTCTCATAATCACAATAATTGTCACCTGTATGATAATTCCTCAAAATGTATTTTCAACAGCATTACCTCAAACAAGTCAAACAATGACCTCCCTCTCTGGAAGTGATTCATCATCACCCATTCATCTAAACAAAAAAGTGTTCAGTTGGACTGACCGTGTGTATATTACAATTTATGCGCCAGATTTCAACTCCGGCCCCAACATAATTGATGAGATAGGAGTTACAGCAGATGATAAAGTGACAATATCTACAAGCGGTAACAGTATACCATATCGCTTAGTTGAGACTGGCTCAAACACGGGAATATTTAGTGGGTATGTTACACTTACTGGAGACCCAACATTGAAAGGTCCAACTGGAGTTGACGGTAAAGGAACAAATCCCACAGGAATTCAATCAACATGTAATCCAGTATGCGGTCCTACAAACGGATTTCTTCCAAGTAGCAGAAATGATGGAATAACAGTATCCTTTGAATACACACGGGACAAAGTTGTCACTGGCTCTGGCATAATTCGATGGAATGTGGGAAATGTAGAGTGGCTCCAATCAAGTTATTCTGTAAATGGTCAAGGAGTAGTACAAATAACAGATCCAGATATGAGTCTCAATCCAGATGCAATTAACAAATTCGAGACAAACGTTTGGTCAGATTCAGATTCAGGCGGCATTAAACTTACAATGACTGAAACGGGTCCAGGTACCGGCGTCTTTCAAGGAACAGTATACTTTACCACAGATTTGAGTTCGTCTGGAAGTAGGTTACATGTTTTACCTGGTGACACGGTAACAGCAGAATATACAGATACAACTCTTCCACTTCCACATTCGCCATCTGATCAGGTACGTCTAATTGCAACAACAGCTGTAGGTACAAGCCTTCCCTCATTGGAACAGGTACCTGCAAGCAATGCAAGAATTTTAGATTCTGCAGGCAGTTCATTGAATAAAGTTAGGGTCAACCAACAAATACAAATTGTTTC
>JAHEXH010000013.1:19892-21114 GCA_023252235.1 Nitrosotalea sp. | reverse complement strand
ATTGTAAAAGAGAGTCAAACTTGCCTTACTGGAACAGGTCGAAAATTACACCAATGAAATTTTAATATATACCCTCTATAGAGTGTGTAATAAGTGAAATAGATGTCAGTAGATATGGCAGTAAAAGTACTTGATGAAAGCCTAAACAAGGTTGTCCTTATCAAGCTGAAAGGCGGTAAAGTGATAAGAGGTAATCTTCATGGTTTTGACCAACACATGAACCTGCTACTTGAATCTTCAGAAGAGATCCCTTCTGAAGGTGAGACAAAGAGTCTTGGAACCATAGTTGTCAGAGGAGACAACGTAGTTATCATATCTCCTCCACCAAAGTGAGTGTATTATGACTAAGGGTACTACCTCAATGGGAGGCTACACAAGAAAGCACGTACATATCAAGTGTAGAAGATGTGGAAAGAATTCTTATCATGTAAGACACAAAAGATGTGGCAGTTGTGGTTATCCAGAAGCTAAAATAAGAAAGTACAACTGGATTAAATGGTATACGTAAATGGAAGAAATAGCGCTAATTTTTAGCTCGCTCGCTGGTGCATGCACTGCAGTTGCACTTGACAAGGTTCCAAAGATAAAACGCAAAAAACAACTCCCCACTATTAATTCTGCAATTGTAAATCAATTACATTCACTTAGAATGGAAAAAGAAATTGTATCAAAAACTATTACAAGGCTTCATCAACAAGAGTCAGATGTTACAAGAATTCAAAAAGACAGGCTTTTGCTTCGCTATCAACATCAATTGGGAACGGTCATTACCAAGATTGACAAACTTGAAACAGCAAGCAAGTATCCTGATTTTGGTCCAGTAGGAGACAGCTTGATCTCATTAATGGATAACAGACTTTCACAATTAGATCAGAGATTACATGAAATTTCTTCAAAGATTACAGTAAATACACTAACTCAACCCAAACAGGTAGAGAGATCTGCTGAAACAATACTTGAAGATATTCAGACAAAAAAGATTGAACCAAAGATAGAAAGTCAAAAAGAAAAAATTGAAGTTCAAAAGGAGAAAATAGAAACTCTAGAAGAAGGAACACCAGAATGGCTGCCTCCAATTGAGGTTCCAACATATGAGAAACATAGAACAGTTGAACTAAGCACACTAACAGAGATCACAAATAGAGTTCCACAGTTCCCTGCAGAACTTATCAGACCCACTATAGTTGAACCACAAATTCCTCAGAAAATGATAGAACCAATA
>JAHEXH010000013.1:0-19792 GCA_023252235.1 Nitrosotalea sp. | reverse complement strand
TAGAACAGTTGAACTAAGCACACTAACAGAGATCACAAATAGAGTTCCACAGTTCCCTGCAGAACTTATCAGACCCACTATAGTTGAACCACAAATTCCTCAGAAAATGATAGAACCAATAGTAGAACATCAACCCAGCATACAAAACGTGAAAGAAGTCACAGTAGAATTACCAGAAGTCATACAACAAGAACCAGAAAGAAAGATACAACTTCCAACAGCAATCAAGATACCAGAAGAAGAGAAATTAGATGATGATGACAAGGATTTAGATAAAATAAAAAGCGAAATAATGAAAGCATTATCAAAACTAGAGCAAGTAGAGGTAGAATAATTGACAGCAGATAATGCCATTGAGGCATTGTCACCTCAAGCACTGAAAATGATAAAGAACAATTTTGTCATAGGCCTTGGAAGTGGACGAGCTGCAACTACCATAGTGAAATTATTATCACATTACATTAAAAAGAACAAATTCTCTGTTAAAGCAGTACCAACATCTTTACAGATAAAGATGGAAGCAGAAAAGGGTGGAATTCCAATAATAGAAGCTGATCAGATTAATCATATCGATTTAGTCTTTGACGGTGCAGATCAAATAGACGCAAAAGGCAACATGATAAAAGGTGGCGGCGGTGCTCTTTTACGAGAAAAAATTTTGATAAGCATCGCAAAAAAAGTTGTAATAATTGCTGATGAGTCAAAATTTGTAAAGAAACTTAATCGGAGTGTACCCGTAGAAGTTCACCCATTTGCAAGAAATACTGCAGATATTCAAATCAGAAAATATGGTGGTAAACCACATATCAGATTGCTAGAACGTGGTTATCCATTTGTAACTGAAAATGGAAATATAATATTAGATTGTGATTTTGGTGAAATATCCAATCCAAAGGAACTTACCACAAAAATAATAGGAATCCCCGGTGTGATTGAAGTTGGAATATTTCCAAGGCCAGATATCATTTACAAAGCAAAAGAAAATGGCAAATATGAAATTCTATGATTGTACCGGTCTTGAAACAAATTTACCATAACCAGGTTTCTCAATCATCTGGAAATCTTCAGCCACAATATTGCCTCTTACCATAGTCTTTACAGGCCAGCCTCTAAGATTCCAGCCTTCATATACACTATAATCAGAAAAACCATCAAGCATTTCAGCAGACACTTTTCCTTCCTTTTTTAAATCAACTAAAACTATGTCTGCGTCAGAATCTTTTTGGATTATTCCTTTTTTTGGATACATTCCAAATATCTGTGCGGTGTTTAGACTGGTCATATTTGATAGCTGTTGAAGATTTATTCTTCCCTTGTTAACCCCTTCACTTAGTAGTATAGGCATCATGGTTCCAATTCCTGGAAACCCAGCAAGCGCATTCCATATAGTTTCTCCATCTAATTTTAGTTTTAAGCGATTTGCCACATGATCTGTTCCAATAGAATCTATTCTCTCATTTTGTATTTCTTGCCATACAGATTCCATATCTTGAGTGGATCGTATGGGAGGCATCACCTTAGCAAGATATCCTTTTTGTGATTCATATGATAATGTGAGATAATGCGGACATGTTTCAACATGAATTTTGGTTCCATTTTTCTTTTCTTCAGAGATTGCATTGATGGCAGCTTTTGATCCTATATGTACAAAATAAAGAGTGCATCCGTATTTCTTTGCAATCTTGGACACAGTGATGATTGACTTGACTTCTGATTCTACAGGTCTGCTTTGTGACCATGCGGCCAATCCATCCATTTTTTTCTCTTTTGCTGTTTTTATTCCACAAGAACACATTTGATAATCTTCGGCATGAACCAGAACCGTACAATTTAGAGATGCAGCTTTTTCAATTATCTTTTCAATCATATCAGTGGTCATCTCTACTCTCTCCTCTCGTAGAGATTTTTCTCCAGGCTGCATATCCATGTAGATATGACCCACTTCTTCTCCGAGATTCATGTATATCTTAAATGAGGTTATTCCCTTGCTTTTACAAAATTCCATCTCGTCAATCTGATTCTTATGAAGTATTGAGGCATGAATAGAATAGTCAACATAGTGAGCTTTTGAGCTAGCAATAAGATGAGATTCTAAATTCCTCTTGTATGAACCGCTTAGTCTTAGCATTCTCATCATTGTGGTAACTCCACCTATTGCTGCAACTTTGGATTCAGTAATGGCAGCTTCATCAATTGGAGAATATACTCCATAATGTACATGCGGATCAATTACTCCAGGCAGAGAAATTAGGCCATCTCCTTTTATTTTGAGATCACATTGTGGAATATCATTTGTTAAACCAATAATTTTGCCCTCATCTATTACAATATTCTTGTCTACCATTCCATTTTGAAGAATAACGTGTGATCCCGTAATCACAGCATCAACAGTCATCAACAATTTTGCTTGAAAACCCAGTATTATTCTTTGAGTAAATGAATAAAAGCAGATACTATTCTTGATAACAAAAGGGCCGGTAGTCTAGGGGTAGTGATGCCGCGTTCGCAACGCGGATGTCGGGGGTTCAAATCCCCCTCGGTCCACCACAAACAAAAAACAATATACATCTATTCCAATTAGTGCATTTGATGAAAGTATTCAATGGTAAAACAGCAGCTGATGATTATATGTCAAGTCATACATTGACTTTTTCTACACCTGAGCTAACGTTAACCAGATTTGCATTTTGGTTAGGCGATATGGTACCTGATCCAAAAAATCCAGGTCAACAAATACCTAGAATTATGAACTTTGTGGAGGAGAGAGATTTTGCTCCAACTCCTTTAGTAGATGATGATACGTTCGTGCCAACAGGAGCAATGAAAACTATGGGTGGCCTTTATGGTAGCACAAATATTTCTACTGATTCAAATTCAAAATTCTGTTCAGAGTGTGGTTCAAAATTATCCTTGATTGCAAAATTCTGTACTGAATGTGGTACAAATCAAGATTAGTATCAGAATTCTTTTTCTATTGAATCTTATTTCCGCACTTGGGACAAAATTTTGCATTAGATTTTACAGGAGATCCACATGAGTTACAGGATGATCCACCTGATGAACTCTGTTTTGGCATGAGTGCAGGATCTGGTGGAGGTAAAACACCAGGTGTTGAGAAAGCTGCTGCAGCGGAGATGATTGATGGAGGTTGTCCAGGTCCTGGTAAGGTAGATGCTGCTACTTGTGATCCCATACCTGGAGGCATTGGACTTGCCATCGTTGAACCAGAAGTACGACCGCTGGATATCTTGTCAAGTGATTTCTTTAGTTCGAAAATTACTTTGACGGATAGAAATTCTAATGAAGAGTATGATACAACATAATCACCTAGCTTTTCAAAAAATTCCTTATCTGACAACTTTCCTTGTTTATACATTGTATTAGCATCAAGAAATGATTCATAGTATCCTTGAGTATCATTTAGTAGATTCTGTAGCTTATCAAATAGAAGGTTTAGAGTATCAATATCTCCAAATGACATGTGGTGTGTTTCTTTGACCTGTATTAATTATTTTAGATTTAAAAAATAAAATAAGATTTAGATTTTTGAAAGAGCGTTGTCTATCATATTCTTGTAGGATCCCTTCGATGCAGCACCTACCTGTTGTGCTACAATCTGACCTTTACTGAATAATGCAAGGGTCGGTATACTAAAGACATTATACTTTGATGCAAGCTCGTTGTTTTCATCAACATTAACCTTCACAAAGTTGATCTTTCCTGCATATTCACCGGCTAGCTCTTCTATTACAGGACTTACCATCCTGCACGGACCACACCATTCAGCCCAAAAATCTACAAACACAGGAATTGGAGAGGCCATTACTTCCTTTTCCCAGTTCTTGGAATCTACAGGTTTTGCTTTATCCATGTCTTATAAAATTCTGAATCCCTAAATATATTGAACGGTTTCCTACCAGCGACTTCTTAAGCCGTAATACTTTTTATCGCCAGAACTTCTACGATCGTCCCTTCTATCATCCCGTCTATCATCACTTCTTCTGTAGCCCCCACCAGATCTACCGTAACCTCCACCTGATCTACCATAGCCTCCACCTGATCTACCATAACCTCTTCTAGTACTTACTTCTCTCTTTAGTGGATCTGGAATATTGACTTCAATTCCTAGTTCTTTGTTTAGATCTATCATCTTAACCTTAGTTTGACGTGATATTGCTTTGAAATCACCAATAGAAGAATAGGACACTAGAGTAATTGCCCTACCTTTTTCTCCTGCCCTTGCGGTTCGTCCAATCCTATGGAAATATACCATATCTTGATTTGGAACATCATAATTTATCACCAATGCAACTTTTGGTACATCTATGCCTCTTGCTGCTACATCAGTAGCCACTAAAATATCCGCTTTGCCTTTTTTGAACATGTACATTGCCTTATCTCTTCTAAATTGTGACATGTCTCCTTGAATTGAAACTACGTTGAATCGTCCTTGCTCTAATTCATGAGCAACTCTTCTTGTTCTATCTTTTGTAGAGCAAAAAACTATTGCCTGACCAGCTCCAGTTTCTTTAATAAATTTAAACAAGTAATCTGTTTTTTCTCTATCCTTTATTACAAGGAATGCTTGTTCTATTCCTTCGCCACTTAGATCATCCGAGTCTATGAATATTTTTTGTGGATTTCGCATATACTTTTCTGCCAACATCAGGATTGCAGCTGGCATGGTAGCTGAAAACAAGGCATTTACATGATCTTCTGGAACTAGATCCAAGATGAATTTGATATCTTCAATAAATCCCATGTCAAGCATTGTATCTGCTTCATCAAGTACAACATACTTTACCTTCTGTAGTTTTATTGATCCACGTTTGATGTGATCAATAAGACGTCCTGGTGTAGCAACTACGATTTCTACACCTCTATGAAGTTCGTCTAGTTGCACATTCATGCTTTGACCACCATAGATGGTTACACTTCTAATTCCAGAATGTCTCGAAAATTTTACAATTTCTGCTGATATCTGTACTGCAAGTTCTCTTGTCGGAGCTATGACGAGTGCTTGTATACCACCTTTAGGAATTATATTTTGTATTATAGGAAGAGAGAAAGCAGCGGTTTTGCCTGTTCCTGTATGTGCTTGACCTATAACATCTTGACCTGAAAGAAGTACTGGAATTGCTCCTGCTTGAATTGGAAACGGTTCACGAAAACCCATTTCATTTAGAGCAGTAAGTATTGTATCCTTTAGTCCTAGTTCTTCAAATTTTGTCAAATTTTTTCATCATCTTTTTATTGAAACGACAGAGAGAAGTTTGATTACCAATTTCCGTCAATTTTTGTTTAATGTAGCCTTCTGGCTCTAATAACTCTTTCCAAAATATTGAAAAAAACTAGATTATTTTTATAAATTGTATAATCTCTTGCTCTGATACGTAGTATAGATTTGACCCATCAAAATGATATACATAATTATCTGACATTTATGTAGATTAAAGCATGAGCAGTGAACTTCGATTAAAAAAACTAAGAGGATCTGGAGGTTTCATCATGGCAACAGTAAATGATGATCAACAAAGAAAAGGAAACCTTGGAGGACCTGACTTGTTTCTTGCTCCTGTTGGCCGTCTAGATTCAGAAAAAATTTCAAAATATTATTGTAATACATGCGAGAAAGAATATGAAGGAAGTCCAAAGATAGAATATGAAAATCCTAACGAGGTAGTAGCAGAAAATCTTGTTCTATTAGAGAAAGGACAATACATGTGTACTACTTGCGGATCAATTCTTGCAGAATATAGAAACTTTAGCAAACCTGATGAAACTGCTTCAGTTGGAGCTGCAATACCTGTTACCAATACCAATGTTACAACACCACCTCCAGCGCAAAACTTTGAATCCCAAAATCAGCCTAGAACTTCTACGGGAGTAAAGACATTCAGCTCAATTACAGGTCTAGGAGTGTACGATATTGAAGCAAGGAAGATTGGAGTAGTTAAAGAAATGGGCATTCAACCAGATCAATCAAGTGTAGTTCTAGTTGTAACAAAAAATGACGGAACAGATGTCACAATAAAGTGGGATGAGATAAGAAAGATTGGAGAAATTGTTTTGCTTGGAGGTTCACTTGGTGAAAATAATTTAAAGTGTACCAAGTGTAATTATACGAATAGTCAAGGCTCAAAATTCTGTGAAAGTTGCGGTAACAAGATAAAGTAAAGATAATTGTTAAGCAAGATTTATCTTACGATTTTAGGAGACTAGAAACAATTGAGTAAGATTTCTCTCAAGTCAGGCATTGTAAAGGATATCATAATTGTAGTAATAGGTATTGCAATAATTTGGATTGGTCTTCGAGTGGCTTTTGGAACAGAAAATCCATTTTATGTTGTCTCAAGTGGAAGTATGATACCAAATCTCAATATCTTTGACGTAATCGTAGTTCAAGGAAATGTTGTTTTTGATCATGTGAAAGTTGGAGATATCATAGTATTCAATAGGCCAAACGGGCATGATAAAGTAATAGTTCACAGAGTTGCAGAAATACTAAACAAGGATCCCCTTGTGATCAGAACAAAGGGAGATGCCAATCCTGGATCCATACCTGGAACAGACTTTCCCATAACAAAAGAAGATTATATTGGAAAAGTAGTTTATGTCATTCCTCAGATAGGTTATGTTACAAGAATACTTACTCCTCCAATAAACTACATCATAATAGCGGTCATTGTTGGAATAATGTTAGTAAAGCAATTTGGAAAACCAAAATCTAGCATAGAAAATGTACCAGATGACAGTTTGGATCAAACAAAGAATTCAAATGAAGTGACAAGTAAATCTGACATGGAAAATTTGTCTAATGATAATCCATACCTAACAAAGGATTCAGAGGAATTTGAAAGTAAATCAGACGACAAACTTGGAAAAAGTCAAAGTACGGAAGATAAGGATCCAAGTAAAAAACAAGATTAAGTAAATTTCTACTATTTTCTCATCTTGAATACACGTTGAAAGTAATCATCTTGTTCAGGTTCTGATTCAGAATTTTCTTTAACACTTGCAAGATTTTTAGCAAGTTTTTTCTTGTATCCAAGCTGCATTTGACGTGCAATCTGAATTCTCTGAGCTTGTGGCGAACCTGCACCATGCATCGATTCAGTAAGATATCCTACTGCATTTCTGCCCAAGGTCATATTTTCTATGAGCCTCAAGATTCGGATTCTATCTTCAACATCAACTCCCTTACGTCCTTTTAGATACTTTTTCAATATTGGGCCGGTAATTGGGTTTTTCAGATCTTTTTCAGATGGAAGTGTAACAACTAGACCACCAGCAATATCCTGTGCAAGTCTGCCAATTTCATATGGAAATCTAGTTACGTTATGTTTGGTGACATTTGCTAGCATATCGTCATTCAACCATACACCAGATTTTGTGCGATGAGCTTGAAATGAAGAAGCTATGCCAGATGCATATATTGTTTCATTAAGATGAGTCATTTCTACTAGCTTATCTCTAATGTGAGAGACGTTAGGTATTCCATTATAATCAGCAATTGCTGCAGCTGCACCAATTAGAACATCACCCAAGCCGGTCTTGCACACATAGCTCCTTCTATGATAACATGTGAATCTCTCTACAAGCATTGCAGCAAATTCGTATTCGCCAAACATAAACACCTTATCCCATGGGATAAAGACTTTATCAAAAATCATCAATGCCTCTTGACCTGCAAATTTTGAATTTCCTGCATCAATATCTCCCTCTTCCATACTTCTTGTATCACATGACTGACGTCCATAGATGTAGGTAATTCCTGGAGCATCAGCAGGCATTGCACCAACTATAGCATAGTCTTTGTCTTTCTCTTGTAATCTCAAAGTAGGCATTACTATTATCCAATGTGAGTTTATACAACCAGTCTGGTGAGCCTTGGCTCCTGTTACAAATATTCCCTTGTCATTTTTTTCTACCACATGTAAAAATACATCAGGATCTTCTTGTTCATGTGGCAATTTACTTCGGTCTCCTTTAGGATCAGTCATGGCACCACCTATGACAAAATTCTCTTTCTGAATCATTTTGATAAATTCAACAAGTCGTTTATGATAATCAGTCTTGAATTTTTCATCAATTTCATAAGTAACAGAATACAACGAATTTAATGCATCCATCCCCACACATCTTTGGAAACATGTACCAGTAAGTTGGCCAAGTTTTCTCTGCATTTTATTTTGGTTTACCAGATCATCTGCACTTTCTGCAATATGTAAGAATCTGTTAACTTGCAAACCTGTTATAGATGATTTTGCAGTGGCAACCTCACTTTCTTTTTCTGCTAGATCATATGTCTCTGCTACTGCATTTATCGAAGGTCTAATCATCGGATGATCTACTGGTTCTTTTACAAGTTCTCCAAAAAGGTAAACTTTCATGTTACGGCCTCTGAGACTTTGAATATACTCAGAAGCTGTCCTAATTGGCATATCTGCTATAGCCTTTAGAAGTAATATAAATATTATAACAAAATTGTGAGTCTTTAAGCAAGTCCAATTCTTACATCAACAACTTTACAGCCTTTGCCCTTTTCAAATACAAGAACTGGATTCATATCAAGTTCTTTAATTTCTTGGAAATCAGTCACTAGTTGAGAAATTCTTTGGATACAATCTGAAAGTTTGTTGATATCAGATGGTTTCTCTCCCCTAACACCTTGTAACAACTTGTTTGTTTTAATTGATGATATCATTTCATCTGCCTCAGAATCTGTAACAGGTGCAACTCTGAATGTGACATCTTTTAGCACTTCTACGTAAATTCCACCCATGCCAAACATAACTACAGGTCCAAATCCTAGTTCTTGTTTTGAACCTACAATGGTCTCTTTTCCACCTTTTACCATCTCTTGAACTAAAACACCTTTTATGATAGCTTTCTTATCGTATTTTTTTGCATTCTTGATTATTTCTTTAAAGGCCTTTTTGACTTCTTGTGGATTTTTTAATCCCACTTTTACTCCACCTGCATCAGATTTGTGAATAATTTGTGGTGAAGCTATTTTCATGACAACTGGATATCCAATCTTTTTTGCAGCTTGTAATGCTTCTCGCTCTTTTGTAGCAAGAATACTCTTCGGTACAGGAAAACCATATGCTCGTAAAACTTCTTGACCTTCTTCTTCTAGCAAGTTTTTTCTTCCCTCCGACTTTACATTAGCAAAGATTTGTACTACTTTTTTCTTGTTTACTTTGAACTGTTGTATCTTTCCTTCTGACATTTGTGACCATTGTGCAAATCTTAGCATTGCTTTGAGTGCTCGTATTGCTTTTTCTGCATAACTATAATATGGCACCCCACCTTCTGCCAGAATTTCTTTATTTTTTATTCCTTCATCAAGACCCATCAAGCTTGCAAGAATTGTTTTGTTATACTTTTTTGAAGCAGTAACAATTACTTCTGCAAGTTTGTTATAATCAAGTGTTGCAGACGGTGTACACATTGCAATAACTGAACCAACATTTGGATGAGTAAGAACAAGATTTAGCACATGATCAAATCTGTTAAAATCAGCATCTCCTACAATATCTACAGGATTTCTAGAAGTTCCCCAAGGAGGAATAACTGCATTAATTTGTGGTCTTATATCTTCAATGTTCGCCATCTTGATTCCAATCCTCGAACAAGCATCGGTTGAAATTATTGCTGGTCCTCCTGCATTTGATACTATAACTAGATCCCCTTTCAAAGGCAATGGTTGTTTTGAGAAAGCTGTTGCATAATCAAATAATTCTTCCATCGTATCTACCCTTATTGCACCAGATTGTGTCAGCAGTGCATCATAGATTTCATCTGAGCCCATAAGAGCACCCGTATGAGACATTGCTGCTTTTGCACCCTCTGGACTTCTGCCAGATTTTAGAACTAGTACAGGTTTCTTTAGTTTATTTAATCTGGTAATCTGTTTACATATTTTCAAAAATTCTCGGCCATTAGTCATATCCTCAAGATACATGACAATGACTTTGGTCTGTTCATGTTCAGCAAGCATTTTGAGAATATCAACTTCATTAAGATCTACTTTATTGCCCATGCTAATTACAGAAGAAAAGCCTATTCCTTGAGCACTAGCATCTTCTACAAGTGCTGCACATATTGCACCACTCTGGGAAACTAATGCAATTCCACCAGACTTTGGAGTTACTTTAAGAAAAGTTGAATTCATCATTGTTTGTGGTGCAAGGTTCATCACACCAAGACAATTTGGTCCTATAATTTTGATATTGTATTGTTTTGCTATTTCTGCAAGCTTTCTCTCAAGTTTTGCTCCTTCCTCATTTACTTCTTTGAATCCAGCTGTAATGACAATTGCTCCTTTGATTCCCTTTTTACCACACTCTTCAAGTACCGCTGGAACTATGTCATTTTTTGTGACTACAACAGCAAGATCAATGTCTTCTTGAACATCTAGAACACTTTTGTATGCCTTTTTATCAAATACGGTTTCTCTTGTTGGGCTAATTGGAAAGATCTTTCCAGTATACCCCTGTAGTATGTTTGATGTAATTGCACGTCCTACACTTCCCTCTTTATCTGAAGCCCCGATTATAGCAATAGATTTTGGAGATAGAAAAATAGATTCGCTCATTATAACGAGATCGATTCAAATGTATTTGTATAATAAGTTTATCCAAGGAGATTTCCAGATCTCAATAGATTAAGACTTTTAACTGCCAAGCATTTTTCCAGCCAGATTTTCGTTTCTTGGAATCCATTTTATCGTTAAATTTTTAAACTGGGGTATCAATTCCCACGCTTCTCTAGCAAGACTTCTCAATTGATCATTGTTTATAGCATATTCATGGTTTAATTGTAAAACTGTATTTTTAGAATCACTGTATATTGTAATTTCATCCGACATGTCAGAAAATTTTTTCAGAACCGAAATTATAGCCAAGTATTCAGCTTGATTGTTGGTTATGTTGGCTTCTTTTTTGTAAAATGATTCCCCTGTTTCTTTAACAAAGAAACCAAATCCTGAATCAGAGCCACCTGAGCCGTCAACAAATACGCTAAGAGCCATCTTTGTACAACCTCATGAATTTTACACTCAAATTTACAGTTATCATGTAGATTACAGTCGATATAGACTGGGATATCAGTGAAGCAAGAAATGCCTGATAAGAATTTGTGAGTAAATAGTATTGAAGAGACCATCTACAAATTGTGTAAACTACTTCACCTATTCCAAGAGAAGATATTATCTTTATTAGATCTCTTCTAAGCCCTGCCTTGTCTACCTCGCCTGTTTTGAGAAGATATTTTTTCTTGTTGTCAATATAAAAAAGCCCTCCAAAAGTAGAAAAGTATACTACATAATCAACAGCTAGAGTTATAGTAGCATTTATGTAATTTTGTTGATTTGAAAACATTTGCGCAACAATCGCTGAAACAACAATTGACGCAAGGAATCCTAGAAGAATATTTTTGTTGAGTTTAAGATATTCTTTGTATTGTTGCTTCATAGACAGTTTTTGTTTCTCTTACAAATAAATCAAATCTATTGCAGAGTTATTCTCAACAATATTAGTATGCCAGCAAGTTCTGCTACATGTACAGCTAACAGATACGGCAATAGTGCAGCTGCGTAGAGTTCCATCATTGAAAAGTATGCATAAACTCCTATTACGTTATGCAAAAACAGTAGACCTGCAAAAAATATCATTCCCAAAGGCAATTGTGCTTTGGTTTTCGAATACATCTTGGCAAAAACTCCAATCAGTACTCCGAGTGCTATCATGTTAGCTCCAGATACAACCGTGCTTGCAGTCATTACAGGTTCCATTTGAAAAGACTCATCCTCACTTTACTTATGTACTTTTTTCCAATTTGCTTACAATTTCGTCAAAGACGTCCAAATTCACCTCAAGAAATGTAGATATGAAAAGTGTTGCACCGTATTTGTCACCTACTCTAGTTATGAGATTATTCTTTTCAAGTACTCCTACATGGTGTTGTATTGCCTTATAATCTAGATTCATCTCCTTGGCAAGTTGATTTGCATTAAGTGGTTTATTGCGTATATGAGAAATCAAGCGAATCCTGTTCAGTCCACCTTTTGACCCCATGAATACAAACCACAGTAGACGTTTAGCATATGGATCTCCAGGCATGTATGATCGTGTATCATCAGTTAGTTAATAGATTATTTGCTTGACCTAGAAATATGTAAAATCTGAAAATCATATGAGTATGGATCGCGACATATGCAATTAGAAAGCCCTAAAGAAAATTATTTTTAGTATACAGACCGAATAACTGATAAGATAGATCGAAGCAGATGAAGACAATGCTAGATTACGATTATCCTCTTTACAGGCCTCCGTCTGAAGCAAAGTCATTAATTTTTCAGGTTACATTAGGTTGTTCATTTAACAAATGTTCATACTGTAACATGTACCGCTCAAAGGATTATTCTGAAAGACCGTGGGAAGAAATCAAAATGGAGATTGACCTTGCCTCAAAACATATGCCTAACAGCAGTAGAATATTCCTTGCAGACGGTGATGCACTTAACTTGTCAACTGAAAGAATGCTCCAGATCCTAAACTATCTACGTGAGAAATTTCCAAACTATGAACGCATTTCATGTTATGCCATGCCACAAAATATTCTAAAAAAATCTACAGAGGATCTCAAAAAGCTGTACGATGCAGGATTGACAATGTTCTATATTGGAATAGAAAGCGGATCAGACATAATTCTCAAAAAAGTTACCAAGGGAGCTACAGGCCAGACAATCATAAAGGCTTGTCAAAAGGCAAAAGATGCTGGATATACAATATCATGTATGGTCATTCTAGGTCTGGGTGGAAAGACTTACTCAAAACAACACATAGAAGAAACTGCCAAAGTTTTGAGCGCATCTGCTCCTCACTATGTTGGAGCTCTTACTCTGCATTTAGAAGACGGGATACGTGATGAATTTCTTACAAAATTCAAAGAACCTTTCTTACCAATTGATGATTCAGAAGCTCTAGACGAGTTGGAACTATTGATATCAAAAATGAAACCCAGTACTCAAGTTGTCTTTCGTGCAAATCACGGCTCAAATGCTTATCCAATAGGTGGAACTTTTCCACAAGATAAACAATCTATGCTTCAGAAAATTTCTCATCTCAGAGCGCATCCAGAGTTATGTAGACCAGTAGGTCTTAGAGGATTTTAAGTGGGTCCACAGGGATTTGAACCCTGGATCTTCGCCGTGTAAGGGCGACGTCATAACCGAGCTGGACTATGGACCCAAGCAAGCTCCAATTTAAAATGCATTTAAACTTTGAGAATTATTCAAAATAAAAATGAAGAAATTGTACGTTAACTAAATTACGGATATGTTGGACCTAGTTTTTTTCTCTAGTCCTATAGGATTAGGACATGCTACAAGAGATGTAGCAATATCTCACAATCTGGATGGAATAACAAAGAAATTTGTAAGTGGAGATCCGGCCTCTAAATTTATCTCACAAAATGGTTTTGATGTAGATAACCTATACAAGCCTCCTCCTTTTCAAATTGAGAACGGTAATCTCAAACAGCCCCTAAAGTGGCTCTTCAGATATTATTCTTATTACAAAGAATGTAAAAAAATCTCATCTCAAATACTTGAAACCTATTCTCCAAGACTTGTCATTAGTGATGAAGATTTTGCATCACTGGTGGTAGCCCAAGAGAAAGGAATCAAGACTGTTTTGGTAACGGATATACTTGAAACAAAATTTACAAATGGAATTGGTTCCATAATTGAAAATCAAATGAACAGGTCAATGAGAAAAATAATTAAAAAATGTGATCTTGTTATTCTTCCTGAGAATGGAAAAAATGAAGGTAACATAGTAAGAGTTGGACCAATAATCCGTAAGACATCAGAGTCACGTGAACAACTAAGAGAAAAATTTGCTTTTCATAAAAAAACAATTGTTGCAAGTATTGGTGGAACTGATTCTGGTAGGTTTTTGATAGAAAAAACTCTTGAGGCATACCCAAAAATTGATCATGATATAGAACTTGTCATTGTATCCGGTCCTTCGTTTAATCTAGACCTTCCACACATTAGAAATTTAGGATTTGTAAATAATTTACACGAGGTTATATTTGCAGCAGATTTGATCATTTCACTTGCCGGAAAATCTACCATAGATGAATCAAAATATTATGGAACTCCAGGAATATTCATTCCAATAAAGGGTCATTTTGAACAAGAAGAAAATGCAAAGGAGGTGGGGTATAATTATGATGATATTTTTCACCTAGACAAATTAATCAAGGAAAAGATTGGTGAGAAAAGAAGTCCAGGACATTTTGATGGATCAAAAAAAGCGTCAGATCTTATAAAAGAATTCTTGTCCTAGTTATTCTGTTGAAAATTAATACAACCAGTGATTTCTTTACAGATGGATTCATTATGAACAAGACCTACTTCTGGAACAAATTGAAGAATATGATTCGTATTTTTGTCTCGGAAAAGTTCACCCTGAAGAATGAAATTATCAGACATTGTAGGCATGAATGAAATTAATGATTTTTGAATTTAAGTAATGCGTAGAATTGATGTGAATCAGATTTTAAGCTGAGCCTAAAAATATCCAATACTTTATAGAAGGTTTTGGGGGGAGATAACCAAGTTTTGGAAAACCTAGTTATTTCAAAATTTGGTGGAAGTGCGGTTGGTGTGGACGGTATACTAATTCCAACAATTATCAAAAGGATAAATGAATTAAAAAAAGATTCAAAAGTAATTACAGTATTTTCTGCACCTCTTACAACATACAATGGAAAACAAAGGTCACTTACCGACATTGCACTTGAAATTGGACGCATGTCAGAAAAAGGAGAGAATCTAGGAATAGACACACTAAGAAAACCATACCAAAAAATCGTTGAATTGGTAGATGAAACGCTTCAAAATGATTGTAATAAAATTATTGATTCATTTCTAGGAAAAGCTGTATCTGTTTTAGCAGAAACAGTGCAAAAAAAAGAATTTGCCAATGAAACCAGAGCAAGATTACTTGCGTATTCAGGCGAGGTTTTAATGTCACATGTGATGAATTATGTCTTGAAAAGTTCTGGTATAAAGTCAGAAGTTATTACATTTGACATATGGCCCATAATTACGGATAATAACTTGGAATCTGCAAATTTTCTTTTCACAGAATCTTCAGAGAGAATGAGCGATGTAGAAAAATTACTAGAAAGAAACGATGTCTTGACAATAGGTGGATTCATTGGAAAGACGATAGATGGAACGGAGACAACATATGAAAGAGGAGGCTCTGATAGAACAGCAGCAGACCTTGGTATTCTTTTTAGTAAAAAATACAATACTAGAATTGATTTTGAGAAGGATAGTGCCGTATTATCTGCAGATCCACGAATTGTCAAAGAAGAACTAGAAAGTATCACTCATCTCTCATATAATGAGGCAAGAATTGCAGGAATGTTTGGAATGAAGATCTTAGATCCAATTGCAATAAAAGAGATTGTAGAAAATGGTGCAGAGATGCCCATCATAATTACTGACATGGGCAAGCCTGAAAATATTACAACAATTGAAAGAAAACTTGGTGAAAAAGATGGTCATCCGCTTAAAATAGTTACAGGGAAAAAAAACTGTGCCATTGTTAGAATTGAAAAGGACTCCTCTGAGAAACTATTTCGTTCACTTGATAAAGATAAAAGATATAGTGAATTTGTAATCTTGTCACCGTTTACTAAAGATGATATTGAGTTTACAAGAATATTATTTTTAGATGGAGATTATGTCAAACGCAACGAGAGATACATTTTGGGATTTGACTCACTAGCATCCATAACTTACAACAGAGGTGTAATTACCTTAATTGGAGACGACATGTGGCGCGTTCAGCAAGTTGCATCAAAAGCAAGTTCTAGAATAGGTGAGACTGGCTTAAACATACTAAATATGGATGCCCAGGAAGAAACATCTAGAATCATAATAGTAATTGAGGACAGTGGAGATAACATAGAGAAGGCAATTCGTGCAGTTCATGCTGAAAGATCTAAAATAAAATTTGTTTAACTAAAAATAGTATCATCGGAATAATTTTTATATTATAAAATTAAAACGACGGTTTTACTTTTTTCTTTTTCTGCGTGCAGCTCTTTGATCTGCTTTTCGCTTGTGTTTTCCAGTCTTTCTTAGAACCATATCTGAAAATCAGGATAATTTACTAGAATTTCTATCTTTGGTATAATGAGATTTGTATAACATTTGACCCCTACAAGCCTTTACCTGTAGGGATGTCAAAGTGGGTTTGTTCTTGAGCCTCTTTATCTAGAATCAGCTCGGCGTTACCCAAAACACGCGCTAGTTATAGTACGATTAGGAAATATTTAGAGTTGATCTATATAGATCACGTATAGATGCCATTGATTGCCCAAAGTACGAGGGCAATTCCAATCAATATGTACCACTTGAAGTTACGCCTGTCAAGAAACACATTCTTGGGGACAAGTTGTCCTTCTGCTGTGGATAGGCGAATCTTTCTCATCTCAAACCCGTTTCCTACAATACCAATAACAAACAAGGCAACAGAGATTAATGATAATACAGGTTGTAGTGCCATTAGAAGAAGCACGGTATTTCCTTGATTTAAAGACAGTCATTTCATTCCAGTGATGATAAATCATTTAGATTTGATTAATTCTTTAAATTACCAAACTCTATCTAATTTTGTATGAAAGAGCAGGGAAAGATTTGGATGAATGGCAAACTTGTACCATACAAAAATGCAAAGGTCCACGTACTTACTCATGCATTACATTATTCAACTGCCATATTTGAGGGGATTAGGTGTTATAACACTCCAAGAGGTCCAATGATTTTCAGATTACCAGAACATGTAGAGAGATTATTCAAGTCTGCAAAAATGTATTCAATGAAAATTCCTTATTCAAAAAAAGAAATTTCAGATGCAATTATCAAGACAGTAAAAGCAAGTAAATTGAAAGAATGTTACATTAGACCCATTGCATATTATGGTCATGGAGTAATGGGCCTTACACCAACTCCAAACAAGGTCGAAGTTGCAATAGCTTGTTGGGAATGGAATCTTGGTGAATCCAGTGCAGGAAAAGTACGTGGAGCTAGATGTAAAGTATCAAGTTGGCTTAGAATAGATTCTAGATCTCAACCCATGCAAGCAAAGGCTGCATCTAATTATGCAAATGCTGCACTTGCAAGAGTTGAAGCTCTAAGAGATGGGTATGACGAGGCAATCATGCTAAACTACCATGGTAAAGTATCAGAGGGAAGTGCTGAAAATATTTTCATTGTAAACAATGGGGAGATCTCAACACCTCCTCTTAATGCTGGAATCTTGGATGGAATAACAAGAGATAGTGTTATCAAAATAGCACGATCAGAAGGACTCGTAGTAATTGAAAGAGATATCGATAGAGAAGATCTGTATGTAGCAGAGGAAGTATTCATGACTGGTACTGCAGCCGAAGTAAAATCTGTAACTGAGATTGATAATATAATAATTGGAGACGGTAAGCTAGGAAAAGTGACCCACAAGTTACAAGATGCATTCTTTGAAGCGTCAAGAGGAAAAGATGAACGTTTTTCAGAGTGGTTTACTCCAATTTAGAATCAAAACCTGAAAGATTCAAGTATACCAAATCAGACATAGAATTTGATGGTACTATCAATGGTTGATCAACACAAACCAAAGTGCCACCTATGTAGCGATGTGTTTGAAAATTTGGAAGAATTGAGAAAACATCAAGATAATGCACATAAAGAATTTGTGGAATTTCACAAGGATACAATAGATCATTCTCCTACACCTGGAGATGTAACCATCTTTTAGGTGAAGTAACATGGAATGCAATGAAACTGCCAATCCAATTTGTTGGTTTTGTAGAAAAGGCCGTCATGAAGATTGTATGAAAAAAATTCCCACGTATGGAAAATCAGAAGGTCCTCATGATTGTACATTTGATACCAAACTTGTAGATTGTCAATGCACTCACTAAATCTAAGAAAAAAGAAATAATCAGATTTTTCTTGTATTATATCATGTTATGATTTTATTCAGTTTGTAGTACTGCTCTATTTTCTATATCTTCTTCAAGTTCTTTAACCAAACCTTTCCACCATTGTTCAAATTCTTTCATGTCTTTGCAAAACTTCCAAAACCCTCTTTATAGATCTGTCTATACTAACGTCAAGATGACAGAAATTAAGAAATAGATAATTTTCATACTTTAGAAGCTTGGATTTTTTACATTAGGAAAGAATTGCAAATCTATTCAGTTACAGATTTTAGATTGGATTCTAACAATATTTACAAAACCTGTATAACCTGTTATCGTAGACTTTCTTTGTCAGATAATGATTTTTGTTTGGTTTTGAATAAATTTACGTGATCATAAACACCAAAAGAGAACAATATGTATGACCACAGGAACAAAATGTCTACCGGATGTCCTGTATAGTACGAATTATCAAGTGAGAAATATTGAAAGCCGGTATCTGCTACTACTTCACAGATTATGCCAAGTAACATCAATGACCAGAGAAAGTTTACTTTACCACCAAGAAATAACATCACCCCAAGAATAGCTGGTACTAGTACAATAGCATCCGCTATTGGATAAAACGCACCCACGGCAACGGCAAACCCATTTTCATCGGAATTATTTTCAAATGTCATATACAGGTTTGGGATCAAGATTGCAATTGCAATTAACAATGATGTAATAATCATCTTTTTAGTAATAGCATTCTTTACTGGTTGTAGGTATAATATCGTAAATAGGAAATATGCAGGATATCCTACAACATAAAAAAGGTCAGCAATTGATGGAAAAGGTTTTTGAGAATAAAACATCTCCATAATTGCCCATATCTGTTCAGCTATAAACCACATTGCAGAAAATATAGCAAAAAAGATCCATGCTTTGCCATGACTTCCAGTTATTCCATATCTTTTGACGGAGAAGACAGATAAAACGACCAAGATTCCAGGTATGGGAAGGAATATCCAATTAGTAAATACAGTAGCAGTTTCTTTTCCAATAATTTCTGCAACAAGCATTGCAATTCCCGTTGCAACTAGCGAGAACAGCATGAATCTTTGTGATTTTAATTTTTGAAGTGTTTCCAAATTTTAAACACTGAGACCTATAACAAAAGCATCTATTCCTTCTTGTATTGCATATTCTCCAAGGTGTTTTTTTATGGATTCAATTATAGATACATGAGATTTACCATACAGATCTTGTAGTACGCTTTTTAGATATTCTGGTTTATCATAACAGTCAGATAGATAGCAATGATAATCCTTGTAAAGCGAGTGAATTACTTCATCGTATACGGATTTTCCCATTTTGAGCAATACACCTTCTATAACTACAACAACAAGCGCTTTTCTTGCCTGATTACTATTTGTGTTAACCAACAAAAAAGTACAGATGATTTTATTATAATAATATTCAGGTACTGACACTTAAATCATGTAAGACAAATATTCAAGAATTCTGCACATCATGATTTGCCTATTGTTTTCTAGTATTTTGAGTTTGATCTATCCACTTACACAATCTATATACAAGATTCAGATCCGGTACACTAGATTACTATAATACGCGGGTCTAGTGGGATTTGAACCCACGACATAGGGATATCTCCGAAAGATCATAAGAGTCCCTCGCTCTACCTGGCTGAGCCATAGACCCGGTAAAGAAGCTCACGCTAAGTTCGTTATTTAAACTTGAGTCAAAAAGAAAATGATTTTAGTTTTTTGCTGTT
>JAHEXH010000002.1 GCA_023252235.1 Nitrosotalea sp. | reverse complement strand
AACAAAGGCAATCTTTTGGATGAGACCAATGGACTTTACTCCAGGTCAACCAGTACCACTCTACAGAAACTCTGTATTCGTCAAGGGTTGGACCGAGCTAATCGATTAAGTCCTAACATCAAAATTTCTTTTTATTATTTTTAATTTCTCTACTTCGTTTTCTACATATATGGAACCTTTATCCATAAGATGTTGTGAGTAAACCAGGAAATATTTGGAGAAAAGTACATGGTAAAATTACAAAGAAACCTACAAACTTTAGCTGGCTAATCGATGACAAGTTAGCAGGAAGTGGAATGCCCACCTCTGTTTCTGAAATAGATTGGATACTAAAACAAGGTGTAAGATCAATTGTTACGATGACTGAGAACTCGCTTCCGGAATCATGGGTAAAAAATGTAAAATATCTTCATGTTCCAACAGAAGATTTCTCAGCACCTGATATGGAACAAATTGATGAGGCTGTTGAGTTTATACAAAATAGGCTTGAAAATAACGAACCTGTAATGGTTCACTGTGCAGCAGGTATGGGAAGAGCAGGTACCATTCTTGCTTGTTATCTTGTCAAATATCAAAAGATCTCAGCAAAAGATGCAATACAAAAAGTACGAAAAGAAAGGCCTGGTTCTATCCAGTCTGAATCCCAAGAAATAGCAATCGGTTTATACTACAAATTCCTAAACAAGTAAGTTTATTCTGGTATGGATGTAGTTACCATCTTGCCGTTTTCTAGTTTGATAAACAAAAATCTGTTATCCTTGAAGATCAAAGTTATTTCGTCATTTTTTTCTTCTACTTCAAGCAGTTCTTGTCCTCTAAGTCCATCGAATTTTGCCATATCGATACACCAATAATTCCATTTATATCCTATTTGGTAACTTCGATCTCAATTTCTTTAGAGTTTATAGTTTCATCAAATGGTTCTATGTAATCATGTTTGAACCAAGAGACATGAACTTCAGCTCCTATCTTGTGTTTACCAACTCCAAGCTCAGATGCACTAAATTGTATTTTTTCATCAAAATCAAGAAGTAACTGTTGTGCATCAACTTGGTTTTTTGGAATAAACGGCTCAAAATTCTTGGATATCTGTACCCAGACTTTTTTCTCTCCCATCTGGGTCAGCTTTGGATTACGTGTCCAAAAAAGGGCAACTTTCTTGTACGTGTCAAGGGGCTTACCGATCTCTTTCTTTCTAAGCCCACTAGTGTGGAGCTTTACTCCGTATCTTAGCTTGAAGGCGTTATCATGATTTTTGTAAGCTTTTTCCCAATTTTTCTCATTGAAGGCTTCTCGGAGAGCTCCTGTTATAGAGAATTTCACGTCTATTGCAACGTTATCATCTACTTTTGGTTTATCAGGGGATTTCTCTAGAGAAACTCCACTTATTGCATTTTTATCGCTAGTCAACTATTGGTAATGGTTTATATCCTCAATAAGTATTTTTTTGACTTACATGGATGTTCAACTGAAAAAGTCTTCTCCAAAAGAGGTTCAATTGGACATAACAAAATCAGACATTAGCACTCTCTACATAGTCCAATATGAGATGCTCAAGGATCCTACTGTAGAGTTTGCAGGTGTAGTCTTGAAACACCCACTTACTAAACTACTTGCACTGCGAGTAAACACTTCGAAAGGTAATCCTTTGAAGGAAATAGAGAAGGCAACAAAGACTGCCATAGAATACACAGATGAATTAAAAAAAGTAATTTTTTCTAAAATTAAAGGTGTTTAAATGAAATTCTGTCCCAAGTGTCAGGCGCGATTAAAGATAGATAGCTCTGACTCTGAATTTGTATGTCCAAAATGCGGATATAGTGAAAAAGGAACAAAGGTAACAAAAGAGGTAAAAAATGAAAATGTATCTACCATTATTGCCTTAGACGATAAAGAAATGAAAGAAGCGCTACCAACAATTAAGATCGAATGTGAAAAGTGTGGAAACAACGAAGCTGTTTGGTGGATGCTCCAAACAAGAAGTGCAGATGAGCCTACTACTCAGTTTTATCGATGTGTCAAGTGTAGCTACACTTGGAGAAACTACGCATAAGGTTTAACTTGAACATTCTGGAGATGTGAGTAAGTTTGGTATTTTCGGCAAAGACTGGAGGCTCTGAAGAATGGAAAGCAGTCATATCTGCCATATCAACACTAGTTGAAGAAGCTACATTCGAAGCAACAGGTGAAGGAATTGCTTTTAGAGGCATGGATCCATCACATGTTGCACTAATCGATATTGCTTGGCCTAATTCTGCATTTGAAAAATATGTTTGTGATCAAGATGTCAAGTTTGGAGTAAGAATTGACGAGTTTTCAAAGTTAATCAAAAGAGCTGATAAAAAAGACAGTATAGAAATCAGCATTTCTGAAGATAATCTTTTACTTGTTACAATAGGTAAAAATAAAAAATACAAGATGCGATTAATTGAAAGTTCTGCAACTGATACTCCACTCCCAAAGATTACTTACAATGCAAAAGTAGGTGTTACATCTGGAGAATTTGATAAAATACTTGGTGATATACAAGTAGTCTCAGAGTATCTCTCAATCAATGCCACACCCACAAAAGCAGAATTTTCAGGACGTGGTGATTCTGGCGAGGCGATTATAACACTAGAAAAAGGAATGCCCGAAATGCCAGAGATCGAGGTCAAGGAAGATAGTAATGCAACCTACAGCCTAGAATATCTCAATAGCATAGTAAAAGCAGTAGGTACAGTTGCAGGTACAGTAGTTTGTGAATTTTCAAGTAAAATGCCGCTTAGACTAGAATTTAAGGTAGCAAACATAGGGCGGATTCACTTTTACCTTGCTCCTAGAGTAGAAAGTTAAAAGATTTTAAGGATAATAAGGCGAGGTTATACTGATTTGAAACTTGTTCTAAAATTCGGAGGGACTTCTGTTTCCTCTACACAAAATATACGAAATGTTGCAAGTCTGATAAAAAAACTAACAAAGGAACACAAAATAATTCCCGTGTTTTCTGCCATAAGTGGAGTTACTGACGATTTAATCCGAATTACGCATTTAATTCAAAACAGAAACAAGGAAGCTGCAAACTCACTTGCAAAAAAAATTATCAAGATGCATATTGATATTGTAAATCAGTGTGTAAAGAACCAAAAGATAAAAAAAGAATTACTAGATAAGATGAAGACAGACCTTGATGAACTTCAAGATCTGTTACATGGAATGCTATTACTTGGAGAAGTTACACCACGATCTTCTGATTACCTGATTTCATTTGGAGAAAGATTATCCATCAATCTGGTTGCTTTTACATTAAATGAAATGGGTGTAAAAGCAATACCTCTTACAGGAAAAGATGCAGGAATAGTAACGGATTCTAATTTTGGAGGAGCAAAACCCCTCATGGATACTACACGACTACACGTTTCTCACACAATAGAAGATCTTCTGCAAAAAAAGATCATGCCAGTAATTGGAGGATTTGCTGGTGCAGACCAACATGGTAACATAACAACATTTGGTAGAGGAGGTTCTGATTATACTGCAACAATCATCGCATCTAGTATCAAGGCAGATGAAGTCTGGTTGATGAGTGATGTAGATGGTTTAATGACGACTGATCCAAAAATTGTAAAAAATGCTAAACTAATCAAAGAAGTATCATACATCGAAGCAATGGAAATGGCGCTATTTGGTGCAAAATACATTCATCCTAGAGCGCTTGAACCACTTGTTACAAAAAAAATTCCTTTACGTATACGAAATACGTTTAACATAGACAATTCTGGTACTCTAGTTACTGCTACTCCACAAGCTGATACTCAAAAGATGGTAAAGTGTGTAAGTACAATTAGACATACTGGACTCATTGATGTACGCGGTGGAAGCATGGTTGGTGCTCCAGGTACTGCAGCTACCATATTCTCTATTTTAGCAAAAGAAGGAATTAACATAATGATGATATCTCAAAGTCCATCAGAGTCATCCATATCTATAATTGTAAAGAAAAATGATTTGGATAAAGCAGTAAATGCACTTGAAATGAATCTACTTGGAAAGATCATCAAAAAAGTGGATGTCACAGTGGATGTATCAATAATTGCTCTCATAGGTTCTGGAATGAGGGGAATGGCAGGAGTCGCTTCTAAGGTATTTACAGCTGTAGCAAAAAAAGGCGTAAATGTAATAATGATAGCGCAAGGTTCTTCTGAACTTAACCTTGCTTTTGTAGTCAAAGATTCTGACTGTAATGTAGCAGTACAGGCATTGCACGATGAATTTGAACTTGGAAAATAACTAAAGTTCTTTCTAAAAGCATATTTATGTAAATTATATATTCAGAGCGTATGAACAAGCTTCTACTTTTAGCAATTATTGTAATAGTTGGAGGTCTGATAATTTCTATTCCATTACTTAGCAATCAACTTGCGAATGCAGGATCAACAAAAAAGATCCAGTTTACTAAAACAATTACATCATCACAAGATCTTGGACTTGGTCATAATGATGAACAAATGGCAATCATCTTACCACCGAACAGCGGTTCTATTTATCATGGCTCAATCACATACAGTGCAAGTCAACCAGTTCAAATTATTATTTTACATCAAATTGATAAGGGCGATTCAAAGGGCCAACCAACTTGGACAGTAGATGGCAATACATTTTATGCTCAAACAACAATTGAACCAAATTCAAATAGTGGTAGTTTAGATTTTACAGGATCTGTTATTGGGCTTCATTCAACAAACTCTAGTCAATTTACTGCCACTGTAAGTGTAGATGGATGGATAAGAGTAACAACTCCTGAAATAATTCAAACTACGACAAAACCTGCTGAAAACTATACTGTCAAACTTACAAAAAGTACGATTCCAATACAAATACCCATGCATGAAGGAATAGTAAATGGAAAAATTGTTTATTATATCATAACAGATTCAAGCAACAACCTTGTAGCTAGTACTATCTCAGACAAGCAAAACTGGAAGGTCCAGCTTTCTCCAGTATTAGTTCACGTTCCATCAACATCATTTGGTAACATATTCATCTTTACTAATGGAATTACTGGTAGTGGAACACGCGGCTATCAAGACGATGTGTTGTCATTTACACCATCTGACAAACAATATAGTCCATTAAGCAAAGTAGTTGAAGCATCTTGGAATATGGGACGAGGACCATTCATTCTTAATTCTACACAAGCAATTCTTGATGCAAACATGACAGGAAAGATAAGATTGATTGTTACTGATACAATCATGAATACTCCACAGGTAGTATGGGATAATGGAGCATTGAATGTAAGAACCAACAAAGTCTTGTCAGATCAGACATCATATCTTGATGGACAAGTACTTGATGTCAATATGGATAACATGACAGTCACCTTTGTAGGACACAGGGGATGGGGCCCAGATGGAAAAACAATATACTATATCATAACTGGAGGAACTCCTGAAGGGCCTGCTCAGACCATGAAAATTCAAAACATGCCTTCACTTTCTATTCTCGAATCATCTTCAAGAGATCTCTATCACTTTGCTAATGGCTTAAAGGGTGCGGGACCCTTTGGTTATCAAGAAGGAATTTCTAACGCACAACCAGGAGATTCTACTTACAGCCCTATCTGCAAAGTCTCGATAATAAATTGGAAAGATCCTCAAAATGCAAAAATTCTAGAAAATAAAAACGACGTTGACTATGAAATATTATCGGGAAGTATAACTGTACAAAAAGCATCAGTACTTGACAAGAATTACATTCTTGATTGTCCAATTGTAAATCCATAAAATCATCCAAAGGGATAAATTTACTTTGAAAATCTTCTAGTATGAATGACCGGCAAGCTGTTTATCGTAGGTGTAGGACCTGGTCATCATGATCATATGACTTTTCGAGCAAAGCAAGCAATTGAAGAAAGTGATACAATTGTTGGATATGAGACATATGTTAACTTGGTTCAGGATCTAATAGCAGGCAAGGAAGTTCACAGATATGCAATGACCCAAGAGGTAGAAAGAGCACATCAATGCATTGATCTTGCAAAATCTGGAAAGATAGTCTCACTTGTATCAAGTGGAGATCCTGGAATATATGGAATGGCAGGTTTAATTTATGAAATTTTAGCTGAAGAAGGATGGGACCGAAAAACTGGACTTCGTGTTGAGATAGTTCCAGGAGTTTCATCGCTTAATTCTTGTGCAGCACTAGTTGGTTCTCCTCTTATGACAGATTTTGCTGTAGTAAGCATGAGTGATCTACTTGTTCCTTGGGAAATTATAACAAAAAGAGTAGAGGCAGCAGCTCAGGGCGATTTTGTTATTGTAATATACAATCCTGCAAGCAAAAAAAGAATTCATCAATTACAAGATACAAGAAAAATTCTTTTAAAATATAGATCACCAAATACTCCAGTAGCAATTGTAAAAGGGGCATTTAGGGAATCTGAAGAAATTGTTTTAACAGATCTAGAAAACATGGAGGAACACAATGATAAGCTTGGAATGATTACTACTGTAATAATTGGTAACTCTTCGACCTACATGTACAAAGACTTGATGATAAACCCCCGTGGTTATACATCAAAATATAATATTGTAGAGCCTCAACAGACCAGAAAATAACATGACAACAGTCCAGATAGGACTTACCTTGCCACAAGGATGGCTAGATGAATTTCCTACCAATAATGCCCATGAACAATTTCTTTTTTCAAAAAATGTTGCACTTACTGCAGAGAAACTTGGATTTGCTGCAGGATATGTTTATGATCATTTTGTTCCTCATCCTTCAAATAATCGTACAGAAACTTTTTTTGAGGCCTACACACTTCTTTCTGCTATTTCGTCAATAACATCAAAACTAAGAATAGGGCAGGTAGTTACTTGCAATTCCTATAGACACCCATCTCTTTTGGCAAAAATGACATCTACACTTGATGCAATAAGTAATGGACGACTAGAGTTTGGTATAGGAGCAGGTTGGTTTGATTATGAATACAATTCCTATGGATACAAATTCGATGATCCATTGACACGAATTGAGCAACTTGATGAATCTCTTACTATAATCAAAAAGATGTGGCAAAATCAAAAGGCAAGCTTCAAAGGAAAACATTATTCAATCAAAAATGCCATCTGTAATCCAAAACCCATACAGAAACCTTATCCTACCATCATGGTAGGCGGAGCAGGAAAAAAACTCATGAAAGTTGCTGCAAGACATGCTACAAGATATAATCATCCCTTTGGTACGCCTGACATTTTAGAAGACAAAATAAAACTTCTAAAAGAAAATTGTAAATTAATTAAAAGAAATCATGAAGAAATAGAAAGCTCTGTATTGTTGCGAGTCTTGGTTGGAAAAGATAATGATGATGTTAAAGATATTATATCAAAACTAAAAAAGAAAAATGAATCTATAGCCGAATTTATCATGCGCTCAAAGGATAGCATCGCATTGGGTACCCCTGATGATGTGAGTGATTATTTGCAACAATATCTAAAGATCGGAATAAATTACTTTATTGTCAACTTTATAGGATTATCAAAATCGCTTGATATGTTGTCATTATTTTCAAAGAAAGTAAGACCAAATCTCAAGTAGTTTTCTTTATTGCCTCAGAAAGTTCATCTGTTAAGACAATTTTTTCTCTTATTGGTCTAATTATGTCTGTGACATATTTGGAGACTGTAGCCTTTAGATCTGATGGGTGCAATTTTTTCTCTGCAAAATCCCCTTCTAAATCTTGATAGGATGTATAGGTAACATTGCCGCCAAACTTAGCTGGGCGCTCTACTACAATCTCATTGAATTCATGAAAAATAATATGTTTTGAGATCTCAAGTACTGGATTTTTATCTATAATTCCTTCGGGACACCAAGCTTTCTTAAATTTTGAATTAATCTCTTCATCTGAGTCATGAACAAATATTCCTGATGCAGATTTTGATTTACTCATCTTACTTGATACAAAGTCTGAATCAGAATCTGAGGCAAGTTCTGGTTCACCAAGTCCTGCAAGAATGTGATGATGAACTGCAACTGGCACTTTCCATTTCATCTTTGGAAAAATCTCTCTTACAAGCATGTGGATCTTTCTTTGATCCATTCCTGCATGGACTATATCCAAATCCATCGTATGGATATCTACAGCTTGCATTGGAGGATAGAAAAGCTGGCCAAGATCAATCTTATCTTTTTCAGTACTTCTTCCCATTATTGTAAGCGAGCGCATGGTACGTTCAAGTGACATGTTCTTTGCAAATTTGACAAGATCTAACCAGTAATCTCTTCTTGATTCATAAAGTTGTGAACCTTCCACAATCTCTACTCCAGGACAGAACATCTTGAATGCATCAGCATAATATTTTGATACCATTCGTATTTTTTCCCAGTCTCCACCGAGTTTATTGTTTAGATAAGTATGCCAATCTGCCAAAAATACGGTACACTTGACTCCAGCTTTGATAAAATCATTTATTTTAAACCCAGTAAGTATCAAACTTCCCAAATGCATGAAACCTGATATCTCTAGACCGATGTAGTGTTTGGGATGTGAATTGGTATTGAACAGATTCAATAATTCTTCTTGAGTGACCACTTCTTCTGTAGGCTCTCTGGTTACTAGTCTGATTTTTTCTGCAACATCCATTTCAGTCAGATTCCAACAGGTATTCCTATAAATTTAAGCATCTAGTTCTTGAACCGATTTTCTGGGGCGTGTACTAAGATAGAACGCATGTGAACTTATTAAAAATGCAGCAAGAAACATTTTTGTTGCAAAGATGAGATTCCATGGTCTGTTTGGATCTGGATAGGCTACTGTGAGCGAATCAATATCTGGAACTCCTCCATTGATCATTCCTGCGGTGATTTGAGAACTTAGTAGAATGAAATTGTAAATTGTTTCATAGAGTGTAACTACGGCTAATCCCAAGAGCATTAGTTGCACCATTGTGAGCTTCCATTTTGAAACAGTGACTGTCCTTTTCCAACCTATTCGTGAAACACAATACCAGCTAATGATTGATGAGAAAAACAACCATGTTATTAATTTAGCAAAGTGAGGAGTTGGAAATTCTGTTTTAACGAGCACTTCTCCCATCACATATGTACCCTTGGCAGACCATTCCTGAATCATAGCATAGAATCCAAATATGGTAATGGAACACATTATGAATGCACTAACATAGAAAACATATAGGAATATCTTGTAACTAGGATCATTTTCTTGTAGATGTACTTTCATTTGATCTCGATGTATGTCTCTAAAATATAAGAATTGGTTTTAATTTAGGAAGTTTAATTATGGTGTAAAATTTTCTACTGTATTATTGAAAATTCCGATAAATACACCAATTATCGAAAAAGACGAAATAAATGAAGTACACTCTGTGTTAACAGAGAAATCTCTTACATCTGCTGCAAATGCTGGTGGAAAGAGAGTACAAGAATTTGAGCAACTTTTGGCCTCATATGTAAAATCGAAATATGCTATAGCAGTAAATTCAGGAACAGCTGCATTACAAGCTGCACTTTATGCACTTGACATAAAACAAGGAGATGAAGTTTTGATACCATCGTTTACATTTGTAGCAACTGCCAACTCCATATTGTCAGTTGGAGCAAAGCCCGTATTTGTTGATATACGCCCAGAAAATTATACCATGGATCCAAGTGATCTTAAAAAGAAAATTACAAAAAAATCCAAGGTAATAATGCCAGTTCATCTATATGGAAATTTTTCATACATGGATGAAATTTCTGAAATTGCGGATAAGCATAATCTTGAGATAATCGAAGACGCATGTCAATCATTAGGGACTACGTACAAGAAAAAACAATCTGGAACATTCTCAAGAATGGGTTGCTTTAGCATGTACGCTGCTAAAGTTATGACATCTGGAGAGGGTGGAGCTATAGTTACAGATGATAAAAACCTCTTTGAAAAACTACGCAAGATCCGTAATCATGGAATGCTTTATGGATATGATACTAGAATACTCGGACTAAATCTAAGACTCCCGGAAATTTGTGCTGCAATAGCTAAAGTCCAGATGAAAAAACTTCCAAAATTCCTAGAAAAAAGAAAAAAGAATGCAACAATACTCAACGAACTCTTGTCTGATCTGAATGTTATTCTACCTGAAGAAAGAGAGGGGGTAAATGTAAATTGGTATCTTTACACAATTGCTACATCAAATCGCAATAAACTAATGAAACAACTAAATTCGCAAGGAATAGGCGCAACTGCATATTATTCAACTCCGGTACACAAGACTCCGTTTTATAAAAAAGACCTTAAACTTCCCCTTACTGATTGGGCTGCAAACTCTGTTCTAAGTCTTCCAGTGAATCCACTAGTTACAGAAAATGACTTGCATTACATTTCTAAAATGTTACACAAGTTATCTAAAAAATGAATCTAATTGAGGATATTGCAGGAGAATTGTGTAGAATATTTCTTCCAATAGAAGAGGAAGTATTCTTTGGAGATCCTACATCAAATATTGCAATTTGTACACTATCAAGTATTACTCTTCTAAAAGATATTGTTAATTCAAATATCATCAAAGAAGTTGCAATAGCTGGTAGACTACTTTCTGAAAACAAGGGAATTGATTCTCTTATACAATCCGTAATCTCGAACAAAAAAATTGATATGATCATACTTTGTGGAAAAGACACAGTGGGACACAAACCTGGGGATTCTCTTCTTTGTTTGTACAAAAATGGAATAGATGATAATTACAAAATTATTGATTCACAAAGTCCACACCCAACCCTAACAATTACAAAAAAAGAGGTATCAGAATTTCAAAGACAAGTAAAAATCATAAACAAAATAGGAGAAACAAGTGTCTCAAGATTAGGATGCATAATTGAGTCTTTGAAAAAAACTCAGTAACCGTCTACCTGTCTTTGCCTGTTTATCTGATTCTTTTTTTGATATTCTTTTAGAATATCATCTGGAGTCATGTTAAGCTCAAGTGATGCTTGGATAACAAAATGCCAAATATCTATCAACTCCTCACGAGCTTCTGCTTCGTCAAACGGTGTGGGTTTTTTCCACCATTTCCAGTTTGTATTTCTCTGAAGTTCAACTGCCTCATGAATTATAGCTGTACAAAGTGCAGAAATCTTTCCCTGAGTGTCTTTTGGATAGCGATCAAGATTCATCATTTTTTCGAGATTTTTTTGAAGATTGAAAATTGTATCTAGCTTATCATCCATAATCTATTTTTTAATTTGATATCTATAACCTTTGTTAGAAGTAGACCATCTTCTTGTATCTATCAAATCTTTTTCTAATACTGGATTTTTTCAATCCTGTTATTCCGTATACTCCGTACTTTTCTACTGCAAATGAACCCATGATATTTCCATATACTGCAGCCTCTCTAATGGTTGACATCTTTGTGCTATTCTTACTTGAGAGATATCCTATCATTCCTCCTGCAAAAGAGTCACCTGCACCAGTAGGATCTACAATATTTTCCATAGAAAAAGCAGGTGATGGAAATACTACATCATCATAAAATAGCAGAGAACCATGTTCACCTTTTTTTATGATGACATATTTTGTTCCCCACTGCATAATCTTTTTTGCAGCCTTGATCAAGTTGTGAGTCTTTGTCAGAAGTTTTGCCTCTTCATCATTAATTACGACTGAATCAACAGAACCCATCATCTTGATCACGTCATCTCTTTTACTTGAGATCCAAAATTCTATAGTATCACACATTGAAAACTTTACTCTATCAAATTCCTTTAAAATTTTAGTATTCTGAACAGGATCGTTATTTGCAAGATATACAAACTCAGACTTGCGATACTCTTCTGGTACAACAGGTTTGAAATCCTTCAATACATTTAGTTCTGTTTTGTTGGTTGTTCGCATGCTCAAAGTCAAATCATAACTACCGTCATATCTGAATGTCTTACCTTTTGCATGAACTACTCCGCGCGAATCAACAAACCTTTCAAGTATGTTTTGATAACTTTTTGGGAAATCCTGGCCTACAACACCAATTAAACCCGGTTTTACAAAGAAACTTGCAGAGATTGCTGCATAGGTTGCTGCTCCACCCAGTGCATTTCTAACTACTTTTGTAGGAGTCCTTATCGTATCATATGCTATTGATCCAAATACGGTCAGCATACTTTGCTGGTTTTAAGAACCGTGTATAAATTCTCTGGCTTCCTGTTCTGTTGGATAATATGTAAATGGAACATTTACTGATATTATCAAGATTTCATATTTGCTTGTCCCAGTTAACTTGATGTTGGGAACACTATTACTTTTATCATACTTGTAAAGAACTGCATTATCTGCAGTAAATGGAGCCTGAGAAGTAATTTTTCCCATAGGTGGTATTACAAGTGGCTTTAACGTACCTGTTCCAAGATTTTCATCATTAATTGTTATGATAAAATCTGTCTTTCCTACATTAAGGGGAAGCAGTGAAGGATTTTTGAATTGAAGCGTCATGTTGTATAATGAATTATTATCGTTTCTTTGTACTGCTTTGCTCTCAAGTATTGATATACTGAGATGAGTAGCAGATAGATACTGGGAATAAGCAAATATTCCTACTGCTACAATAACACACACTATAATTACTATTTTTGAACGTCTTTCCACGATGGTAAATTAGAAAATTCCCTTTTAGTACCGTGAAGAAAAAAAATCCAAATAAGTTGTGTAAATTTTTTGATCAGTCTTCTAACCTACTTAGAGCTAACAAAATAAATCAAGTCAGACAGGACTAAAAGTTGTAAAATGGCTAGAATTAAGATAAAATACGGTCAAAATGAAATTGAGATAGAATCAAAGGACTTCTATATAGATAATGACAGTATAGACCAAGTCATATGCAATCTTGCATCCTTTGTCAAGGATTCTACTAGCAACATACAGTATGAGTACTCTTATGATAAATCTCCACAAACCACAGAATTATTAAACTCACTAGATGATGCCGAGGTTCATGAACCTGAGTTTGCTAAACCTACATTTATTGATAAAGACCAAATTCGTAGTAAAATGCAGATACTAATTCATGATGGTTTCTTTGATCAAGCAAGAACGGCATCAGAGGTAGTTGGGCAACTAAGAGAATATGGTTGGTCTGCAGTACCATTGGATGTATCAAAAGTGTTGGCAAGTATGGGTTTTACTCACGAACTTCAAAAAGATTTACGAGAAAAACGTAGTTATTATTCTGCAGTAAAGTTATTAGAAGTAAATTAGACATTAAATCTACATTTTTCACACGAGTCAAATATTTCGCCTTCTAGGTGATCAAAATGTGTCCTACATTTGAGACAAGTATGATGCATATCATAATATCCATCTTTTTCAATCTCTCCTGTACGATTAGATGATAGCTCCATACTACCACACTTTATACAATGACATCCGCATTGCATGCGATTCATTGATCTTTGGTTATTAATAATCTAGTTGAAACCAAGTCTTCCTGAAAATTTCAAAAGAACTGGTGAAATTACCTGTAGGATCGATAGTTACGGTGAGAAAATAGAGTAGGAAGGATCAAGGTTATTTTTTTGATCTTGATTTTTTTGCGATTATAACTCCAATTATTCCTGCTATTATGACACCTATGATCAAAATAGGAATTATCATGTTATTGAATGAGACAGGAACACTAGACCCAGTAGGTTGTTGCTCTTGAACTACAGTAGCTTCTTGTCCTCCCTGATCTGTGGTAGATTGCAATCCTTGACCTACGGCAGTTCCTTTTATCTGGACAGTGCCGCTTTTTGCTGGTTCAAGTCCAATCCATGCATGGGTTCCATTCTTATGAAATTCTTGATACAATGTTACATTACCATTTAATTTCACATAGTATGGTCCAGACAAAAGTTCTTGTGGCATTATTACAGTAATTGGTACCTTTTCCTTGTCTACATTAAATGTATAAGTCCTTTGTGATTGATCAAAAACATATCCTCCAAGTCCTGAAACCGTTCTTACTCCAACTACAAAATTCTTATCTCCAAATTGGACATTTTGAGTACTTACAGGTTCATTTATGATGTATTCTAATGCAAATCCATTTCCATGTTGACCTAGACCGCGTTCACCAAGATAAACAGGTCTTCCATTTGCCCAGACCATGTCAACTCCCTTTGGAAAATGAAATTCAGTAAAATCGGTATCCTGTGGTTCATAATAATTCCATTTCCATATGCCGTCCTTATTTGAAACAACATTAACTAAATCATACTTGATCAAAGTCATGTTTCGTTGTGAAGTGTTTAAAATAATGGATATTGGTGCCTTTTGCATACTTGCATATTCTACTGATCCACCATTAACATCTGTCACAGAAAGATTGGCGATATTACCATCTATCATATCCACTTGGATGGGACTCAGACTTGGTCCTTTGACACTATGTGTTACATGTGCGGTTCCAGTTTCATCAATCGTAATTGCGATTCTTTCATGAGGATTTTGGCCCATGGATAGCTGTTGACCAAATACTTGAGAACCTGAAAAGATTAGTGCCGGTATGATAAGAAGACTGAGGAGAATTTTCAACTTTACTTCCTACTCTGATATGCTTATACGAATAATCTTTGCTTCTTGTTGCGGACAGTCATTTTTGTCTCTTGGAAGCTTGACAATCTTATCTGCTACGTCCATTCCTTGTTGGACTTGTCCAAAGACTGTATACTGCTTGTCAAGGAAAGTACTATCTGTTGTTACGATATAAAACTGGGAACCTGCACTATTAGGGTCCATAGCTCTTGCCATGGATACTATGCCTCTAAGATGAGATCTGGAGCTAAATTCGGCCTTTATTGTATATCCTGGTCCGCCCATGCCCCATTGACTCTTATCTGACTTCTTTGTATTTGGGTCTCCGCCTTGAATCATAAAACCTGGAATTACACGATGAAATAACGTGCCATCATAAAAATTACTTTTTGCCAATTTAACAAAATTTCTGACAGTTTCTGGAGCAATATTTGGAAATAATTCAAAGACTATGTTACCAAAATTTGTTTCAATAGTAGCCTTGGACACCTTTTGACAATTACTTTTTAATCATAAGAACTTTTCTCCACTTTACTATGCAGTAAGGTTTTAGATCAGTTGCTAATTCTGTATCATCATAACAGATTCGTACGATAAAAACATTTTAGGTAAATCCTTGTTTGTAAAATTTCTTCAAAAACTATAATTTTATGATACAAACACGCAATTTTGTTTTTGTGTCAAAGTCAATTTTTCAAGTATCAAAAATTATTACAAAAAACATAGTAACAGTCTTATATAGAACGTCTTGAAAATAAAATTCGTGAATCGTACTACTCAAAGCACAAGCATCAAACAAGCAATCAATGAATTGCTTGACAAAGGCTTTACAGATAAACAAGATATCTACTCAAAAGTAGTAGAAGAACTTGGGGTTCCAAGACCAACCGTAAGACGAGTAGCTAGAGATCTTAGAAATGAACTTCTACAAAAAATAAAGATTTTACAGTCTGAAGTTCCAGAAATAGAGATCGCGCAAGGAAAAACTACTCAAAGCAGTGACTAGCATAACCCCTTTTTCATTTTTACAAAGTCATTTTTTATTCTGAAAATCTCCATTACTATTTATATTCTACTGTCATAGATGTAAATTCATGGGACATATTCCTACAATTGTAGTCACTTGTCTCGCTGTAACATTAAGTGGCTTGTATTTTGTACTTCCTGATGCAGTTCATTTTACTATGATGGTTTTCATATCAGCTGCTTGGTTCCTAGTAGCAATATGCTGGTTGGCTCAAAAGAGTGCTGACTATATGCATAGATATGAAGGCCATGAGGATGTACACGAAAAAAAAAGCTAACTAACTATAATAATAATCAGCAGACTCTACAGATGACATCAAGTCAGATAAGTCAGGCAAAATCTGAATTAAATGCTGAATTAGATTCACTTAGAAATTCACTTAAGAATAAAGATGAAGAGATTGGAAATCTAAAATCGGAGATATCAAGCCTTCAAACACTTGTTGAGATTGAGAAACTAAAAGTAGATCTTGCCAATCTGAAGGCTTTGGTAGCAAAGGAAAGCGCAAAAAAGAAAAAATAGTTACTTGCAATGTGCACAGGAATGTTTACCGTGATTGTTTTTACATGAAGGACAACTTATTGCTCCACCATAATGGCAATCACACCTACATCCATCGTTTAGTTTTTCTTCTGATATCAAGTGATGTAAATAATAGATGCGTCATCTTAATATTTAACAATACAGAATTATTGGTATGAAGTTACTAATAGGCGCAATCTTCGGATTCTTCATACTTTTACTTCCAAGTCTCACATTGTCTACATCCCAAGGTGTAGAGTGGGATCAAAAGTTAGTACCTGAAGAAAATGTTGTTTTGCAAAAGAATATTGTTTCTATGCATATTCCAGGAGACAGCAAGTTACCATTTGGTTGTGTTTGGGGAACAGTACAAAATGCTGCTCCAGGCTATCCTGTTGTAATTCAGATATACAAGGATGGAAAACCGGTGTACTTTGCACAAACTAATGTAAAAAGTGATGGCTCCTATGAACACTATTTCAGAGTAAAATCTATTGAAGGTGACAAGGTAATCCATATCTTTGAGGGAGATTACACAGTTGATATCTACAAAGCTGTAGTGAAAAACACAACACCGGGAACAACTGCAACCTAAATTTTTAATTTAAAATAAGACGGGCTCGGAGGGCTTCGATCCCTCGACCTGTAACTTAGGAGGCTACCGCGCTATCCATGTTTCGCGTCAATATGACTCTGCGCCACGAGCCCAGAAAAAATCAGAGCTGGTAAGCATTTAAGCGTAATCAAGGTTTGAAACAATCATCTCATGAATTTGTTGCCAATTAGGATCATTATCCTTGTTCCACTTCTCATAAAAGATAACATCTTTCAGACCAAGACGTGGTAACCAGCCAGCACTTTCTAGATCTGGCTTTTCTGCAAAATTTGATACATGACCAAGACACAAGTAAGCAACAGGAACGACATGATCTGGAATTTCAAGAATTCTCTTAAGATCATCATTTGAAAGTATGCTGACCCATCCAACACCAATTCCCTCTGTTCTTGCTGCAAGCCAGAGATTTTGTATGGCACAACAAACACTATAGATGCCTGTTTCTGGAATACTTGATCTTCCTATGACAAAGGGGCCAAACTTTGTGGGATCATATGTTATGCATACATTTACTGCACAATCTAAAATTCCTTGAAGTCTAAGTGATAGATACTTTGATCTTTTTGGATCCTCAATAAGAGCAGAAGCACGGATTCTTTCTTTATCAAATGAATCCTTTACTTGCTTTCTTGTTTCTTCATTCTTGATTAGAATAAAGTTCCAAGGCTGGGAGAATCCTACGGATGGAGCATGATGTGCAGCATTTAGTATTCGTGTGAGCACTTGTTCATCAATTAATTCTGAAGTAAAATGAGATCTAACGTCACGTCTAGAAAAGACTGCCTTGTAAAAGCCATCTTTTTCTTCTGGTGAAAAATCACCAATCATATGATAGTCACTTGATACATTGCATATTATTCTTGTTTTCTTAAACGTTAATAACGTCTAGAGTAAGGTCGAATTCTATTGGGCCGATGGTCTAGCCTGGTAGGATACCCCCCTGACACGGGGGTGGTCGAGAGTTCAAATCTCTCTCGGCCCATTTCTTTTTATTTAATGTAAATGGTTACAAAATGTGATAAAATTTACAATAAAAGAATCAAAATTCCTTAAGGAAAATGAAGGGTGTAGAATAGCTACCTGCACAAAAGATGTACCGCATATTTCACCGGTGACATATTTTTTTGAAGATGGTTTCTTTTACTTTGCAACAGATTATGATACCAAAAAGTATGCAAATCTCAAAAAGAACGACAAAATTGCAATTTCTGTAGACATTTACTCGCCTGGAAATCACAAAGCTGTTGTTGTTCAAGGCTCTACAACTTTTATCGAGAAAGGACCACACTTCAAAAAACTCTATGAAATATTTTACAAAAAGTTTGCATGGGTTAGAGAAAATCCTTGGAAAGAAAATGAAGCACCTTTTGTAAAAATTACACCCAAGACCAAAATAAGCTGGGGTTTAGGCTAACCCAAAGTTATATCGAAATCTTTGGTAACAGCTGTCAAAAATGATTGTATAGTTACTTGTCCTTTTACTTCATATTTTACTGGTTGATTATTCATTATAGCAGAATACTCATTTGCAATATTTTCGCTATTTACAAGATCAAATGTATTGGGTAAAGTAGCATTGTTATTTGCAAAAAGAATGGGTCTGCCAGCTTCTGGAATATCTTCTGTTGATAAATGTCCTTCTCCAAGTCTATTTCCATTTGCAAATAATTCATAATTAATTGTTGAAACAGTCAATGTAATGGGTGTAGGATTTTGAAGATTGAATCTTACATCAAGATGTGCACGTTTATTCAATTTATTCTCATCAAGAACTTTAACACTATCAACCTGAATTGTTACCTTCTCAAGATCACCTTGAAAAGAATTTGCATAAAGAATGAAAAATAGAAACATTGCACCAAGGCCAGCAAAACACGCCAATATGACCATTCTTCCCTTACTTAACAAATCTAGAAGCTACGGGGCTTGTTCAATTAAAAAACCTTCTCAGAAGTTCAGATGATAATAGATATTATTCGTTGATTCTGCAAATAGAGCAATGTCACTTGTTGACGCACTCATAATGTGGGCGCATCTTATTGCAGCATCAATTTGGGTTGGTGGTTCAATATTCATTGGAATAGTTCTTGCTCCTCTTCTTAAGACAATTTCAGATTCTATAGAGGGAAGACTCTCAATAATGATCCGTGTAGGACGTAAATTCAATAAAATTGGAGTTCCATCTCTTATTGTATTAATTGTAACTGGAATTTACAATTCTGTTGGTTTCATTGTAAAACCGGAATTGATACTTTCCACAAGCTATGGAATAGTTCTTCTCATCAAGATAATACTTGTAATTATATTGATAATTACATTTGCCGTGCATGTAAGATTGATCAGATCTGAAGTAGAAAGAAAAATAGAGTCAAAACAACTTTCTGGTGAATTCTTACAAAAACTACGTTCAAAAATTATCATGCTAGGTAGATTGACAGTAATACTCTCTTTAGCTATACTTCTGATGGCTGCATTACTTCACTCAGGCGTCTGAGATTCCGGATATTCTTACTTCAAAACCGTCATCCAGTTTACCTATTCCATACTTGCAACCAGTTATTTTGGATGCAACAAAAAGATTTGTCTCCAAATGTTTTGTAATTTGTTTTACTCTGTATACTGAAGTCTCTTTTATGAGTGAAAGTGGAACTACTAACATATCTGAAAGGCAAAGATCAACACCAAGATTTGATTCAATGAATTTTTTTGCTACTGACTCGCCAAGACCACTCAAACTCTTTTGATATATTCCATCAGAGCCAATAACTGAATTTTTGTCATGTGAAAATATTAGAATTGAACATCCCCTATCTGATGCACTTTCTTCTCTAATTGAAATCTCACAATCAAATCCTTTTCTATCAAGAACAGTCTTTGCATTTTGCATCTCTTTTTCTACTATTTCTTTTGGAATCTGAGAATAAGAGCACAAGAGTTTTGCAGAAGTTGTTTTCCTTTCTACAAGCGATATAGAATTCAAATTGCTACAAGGCTGTATTTGAGTTTCAACAAGTCCTCCACCCTTTGGATAATATCCTCGTCTTTTGATATTACAAGTAAAATTGATTCCAATTCTGGAAAATGCTTCATCCAAAACATATTTTGTATAATCAGATGTTGGACTCCAAGGAACATCTGTTCCACCAATGATTGATAATTTCAAACTATTTTTCATAAGTGAAACAGCAGGAACTAAAACTTGTAAAATCAATGGAATGCTTCCTGCAGTTCCGATATCTTCTTGAAGATCCAAGTTCAAACCTTGAGAAGGAAAAAACTTTAGAGAAGTAGAATTCACATAAAGGCCTTCCACTCTAGCCTGACAAATTTTTGACAATATTTTTACCCCAAGCAAATGCTGCGGTCTCAAGCCTGGTATTTTACGATTTTTTCGAATATTTTCTATATCGACTGGTTTGCCTGTAATGGCAGACAATGTGACTGCACTTCGGATTATCTGGCCTCCACCTTCACCAAATTCACCATCTATTTTTATTGGCTCCATGACTAGCTCGTTTAATTTTAGAATCTAATTAATGATGGTTTTTTAAACAAGTGTGACAAGATCTCGACAATGAATGGACTTCTAATTGGTAGATTCCAACCATTTCATAAAGGACATCTGGAAGCTGTGAATTTTGGATTATCAAAGGTTGAAAAACTATGGATTGGAATTGGAAGCTCAAATAAGAGCTATGAAAAAAGAAATCCATTCACAGCTGATGAACGAAAGGAAATGATTCTTTCTTCTCTTGATTCTGAGAAACTGAAGCGTGTTGAGATATACTATGTACCAGATACTGGTGATCACGAAAGGTGGACCCATCACGTTGATTCTATTGTACCTGAATATGATGTAGTATTTTCCAATGATGACTTTACTATTACATTGTACAAAAAAAGAGGAAAAAATGTCATCGAAGTTCCTTTATTGAATAGGGATGTGATATCTGGAACGAACATTCGGGAGATGATCTATAGCAGTAAAGATTGGTCAGATCTTGTTCCTGACGGAACCAAAAAAGTGCTCTTAAAAATAGACGCAAAGACCAGACTTTCCAAGATTCTTTAATTATAAATAGCGGTTAACTTTCTCAAAAGTTGGAGAATTTATTTGGAATATTTAGTCATGCTACCAGGACCAACAAATGTTCCTGAAAGAGTAACACGTTCTATGTTTACTCACATGATAAATCATAGAAGTAAAGATTTTGTCAAATTATACGTAGATACCATTGAAAAAAGTCAAAAGATTTTTGATACAACAAGTGATGTAGTGGCTCTCAGCGCATCTGGTACTGGAGCAGTAGAAGCATCTGTTGTAAACATGGTAAAGAAAGGTGACAAGGTAATAATTCCAGTTAATGGTGAATTTAGTAACAGACTTTCAACAATGCTAGAGTGGGCTGGTGCAAATGTTGTACGCCTTACAACACCATTTGGAGAAAATGCAACTTTTGATCAAGTAAAAGAGGCATTTGATAATAATAAAGATGCTAAAGCATTCTACGTTGTTTGGAATGAAACCTCAACTGGAACAATGGTAAATTATCTTGACAGAATCAAAGATCTTACTGCAAGAAACGATTCATTCTTTGTAGTAGATGGAGTATCAATACTAGGTGGAGAAGAATTTCATATGGATAAATGGGGAGTAGACGTATGTGTTACTGGTTCACAAAAAGCATTTGCAGCCCCACCCGGAATATCACCAATCGCTGTGAGTCAAAAAGCAAAGAAGCACATGATTGCAAATCCTCCTCCAACATTCTACTTTAACATGGCAAGATACTTCAAGTATTATGATGATAGCAAAGAGACACCATTTACTCCTGCAATTCCTCTACTTTACGCATACAGAGAGGCACTTGATATTATTCTAGAAGAAGGAATGGAAAACAGAATTAGAAGACATAGAATCTGTTCAGATGCACTTTACAGTGGACTAAGTACAATGGGACTTACACCATTTGCAAAACAAGATGCACGTTCAACAGTTGTGATTGCCTTAAACTATCTTCAAGGACTTGATGACAAGACATTCCGAGGAACACTTTCTGAAAAATTCAGAGTTCTTGTTGCCGGTGGATTTGGGGAACTAAAAGGTAAAGTATTCAGAGTTGGGTGCATGGGAGAGGTCCATAGATATCATGTAATGAGAACTATCTCAGCAATAGCATCTACACTTGATATGATGGGACACAAGACAAATCCAGAAGCACTCAAAGTTGCTGAAGATAAACTAAAGTCATTATAATTTCGTGTTAACTTAATATAAGGAACTTAAAGGATCGATCACGTTGGCTTTCCAAAAAGGCACCTTAGTTTTAGTAGATTATACTGCTAAGGTTAAAGATTCAAACGAGATCTTTGAGACAACACGAGAAGCCGATGCTAAATCAAATTCAACTTATGATGCAAATGTCAAGTACCAACCAAGACTCATTTCAGTAGGAGAGTCATGGGTACTAAAAGGTCTTGATGATGCACTTGCTAATACCAAAGTAGGTGACAAGTTATCAATCGAAGTTCCACCAGAGAAAGGATTTGGAACAAGAGATCCAGGTAAAGTTCGTATGATTCCACTTCGAAAACTTGGCGAAGATGCAGAAAAGATTACAGTTGGAGATACAATAGAGCTTGATGATAGAACAGGAATTGTGAGATTTATCGGATCAGGAAGAGTTCAAGTTGATTTTAATCACAGATTTGCAGGAAAAACAATTGTTTATGATCTTAATGTCATCAAATCACTAGACACAGATCAAGACAAGGTCTTGGGATTGCTCAAGAGAAGATTCCCAATTGACGAGTCAAAGATCAAGTTTGAGATCAAAGGAACAGAACTTGATGTCAATATTCCTGAGGAAGCAATGATGATGGAAGGTCTCCAGATTGTCAAACGCGCAATTGCAAATGAGATTTTCAAATTTGTACCAAAACTAGAGAAAGTTAACTTTGTAGATACATACAACAAACCAAAACAGGAAAAACCAGCAGAACAAAAACCAGCTGAAACAAAGCCTGTTCAACAAAAAGCAGCCTAGAACTATAACACACCAGTACTTTTTGCAATCTCTATAGCTTTTTCTTCATTCATCTTTACCTTACTTAGAATCGTGTATCTTTCAGGTCTTAATGATTGAGCAATTGTCAATGCTTTTGCAAGAATCTTTGGTTCAAGTCCAATCTCTTTTGCCTTGGTTGGTGCCCCGACATTTTTTAGCATCTGAATTATTTTTTTCCAATCTTGACCTTGAATCTTTGCAATCAATATGGCACCAATACCACATTTTTCTCCATGTAGACCAACACCCGGTTTGAGATGATCAACTGCATGAGAAAACAAATGTTCAGCACCAGAACATGGCCTACTACTTCCTGCAATACAGGCAGCCACACCTGAACTAATCAAAGCTTCAACAATCATTCTAACATCTGGATTTTTCTTGAAATTTTTTGAATTATCGATAACTATCTTTGCACTCATCGATGCCAAATTTGCTGCATAAGTTCCAAAATACTCGCCAACTTCATCTCTTGCAAGTTCCCAATCTCGTACTGCAGTAACTTTGGCCATCAGATCACCACAACCGCTAGCTAAAAGTCTTCTTGGAGCTTTCTTTAGAATTGCAATATCTACAAAGACTCCAAGTGGTGCGGTTGCAATGATAGAATATGGCTTGTCTCCACGCAAGGAAACAAAGGGACTTGCAATACCATCATGTGATGCAGAAGTTGGAATACTTACAAATGGTTTCTTTAGCGTAAATGCAATCATTTTTGCAATATCAACAGATCTACCTCCACCAATTCCAATAATCAAATCACTTTTGTCTTTCTTTATGTCAAAGAGTGTTTTTTTTGCAGCTTCAACATCATTACTTGTACTACGATGCCATACGTACTTTATTTTCGAATCTAAAAGTGATGCTGAAATCTTCTTATCTATTATTTTTCTTACTTTGTCACCTGAAACTAGAGAAACCTTCTTTGGACCTGATAGGCCTGCGAGAAAATTTCCTACGTCAGAAATATTGTTCTCACCTATGAGTATCTTTCTTGGTAGCTCCATTATATGAGAAGCCATGGTTTTCACTTGAAACTTGGTTATTTATCGATATCCTAGATGATCCAAAGTTATTTAAGCGGGTAAATTCCAAACCGACAGTATCTCAAGTTAGGAGTAAGTTATTTGTCAGACTATATCGAACAACACACATACCACGGAACAACTACAGTTGGAATACACTGTACTGACGGAGTAGTTTTATGCGCAGATATGAGAGCAAGCGCAGGATATTTCATAGCAAATAACAATACAATGAAGATCCAAAAGATCGATAATCATGCAGGAATGACAATTGCAGGTGGTGTTGCAGATGCACAAAATGTTACAGACATGTTGCGATATCACTCAAACATACACAGAATAGAAAAACAAGAATATCTGCCAATCAAATCAATTGCAAGACTAGCATCATTGATCTTCTTCCAAAATAGATACTATCCATTTATTGCTGATATCCTAGTAGGAGGATATGATAACCAGGGTCCGGCACTTTACAACATCGATATGTTCGGATCACTTGATAAAAAAACATACGTAACAACTGGAAGTGGTTCTCCAGTAGCATACGGTCTCTTGGAAAATGAGTATCGTGATGGCCTAACAGTAGAAGAGGGAAAAATAATTGCCCTAAGAGCGGTAAAAGCTGCAATCACAAGAAACATTGGAACAGGTGATGGAATTAATGTCGCAATAATCGACAAACAAGGATACCGACTCTTAACAAAAGACCAGAAGAAGGCCATAATTACGCTTTAGTGATTTAATGCAAAGAAAACAAGCACAACGTGAACTATCTCCAGCCCAAAACATAATGGCAACAATACTGCAAAGTATACCCAAAGAAGCTGATGTAACCAAGATAGATTATGAAGGACCAAGGATTGCAATCTATACCAAGAATCCAAAATATTTGATGGAGCATAACGAAGTAATCTCTAACATGGTAAATGTCATCAAAAAAAGAATTGTAGTTAGAACAGAAGAATCAATCAGAAAGAGCGAAGAAGAATCAAGACAGATTTTAACTCAAATGCTTCCAAAAGAGGCAGAACTTGGAGGAACTTTCTTTGATACTGCAATAGGTGAGATGACAGTTGATGTAAAACGTCCGTGGCTTCTTAACAATCCTGAAGCCTTTAACATGCCAGAAATTGTTTCAAAGACTGGCTGGAGAGTACGAATCAGAAAGGCAACTGCAAGTCAATCTTCCACAATTCAAACTATCAATTATAATCTAAAAATTTCCTCAACTGAGCGAAGCAAACACCTCAGACAAGTTGGTGAGCAAATATTCAGACCAAAACTATCTGAAGATGCCGAAGTCTCATTGATGACATTAGGGGGCTTTAGTCAAGTAGGAAGATCTTGTATGTTGCTTACTACTCATGAAAGCAAGATCCTAATTGACTGTGGAATAAACCCCGGTGCAAGAAATCCCATAGATGCATATCCTCGCCTTGACTGGCCAAACATAACACTAGACGAACTTGATGCTGTAGTAATTAGCCATGCTCACCTAGATCATACGGGATTTCTGCCAGTCTTGTTCAAGTATGGCTACAAGGGTCCTATCTATTGCACAGAGCCAACTTTACCCATGATGAACCTAATTCAGCTTGATGCGATTAAAGTCGCAGCAGCACAAGGTAGGGTTCCGCTATACTCTGAGCGTGATGTAAAGCAGGTCATGAAGCAGACTATACCATTATCCTATGGAACTGTAACTGATATCTCACCTGATATCAAACTAGTATTTTCAAATGCAGGACACATTTTGGGTTCTGCAAGCTGCCACTTCCATATAGGAAATGGTAATCACAACTTTGTCTATACAGGCGATCTAAAATATGGAAAATCTATGCTCTTTGAGAGCGCTTCTTGGAACTTTCCAAGAGTTGAGACCTTGCTAATTGAGAGTACTTATGGTGCCAAAGAAGACATCCAGTCAACAAGAGAAGAAGTAGAGGCTGCATTTATCAAATCTGTAAATGAGACACTACGAAATGGCGGTAAGGTGCTTATTCCAATTCCTGCAGTAGGTCGTGCACAGGAATTAATGATGGTAATCGATCAATACATGAAACAAGGACAACTAATGGAAGCTCCTGTATTTACAGAGGGAATGATATCAGAGGCTACTGCAATTCATGAATCTTATCCAGAGTATCTTGCACGGGAACTCAGACAAAAGATCCTTGAGACAGATGATAATCCGTTTGATTCTGAATATTTCACAAACATTGAACATTCTGATGCAAGAGAAGAGCCATTGCGTGAAGGACCATCTATAATTATGGCAACGTCTGGTATGTTAGAAGGTGGACCAGTACTTGAATACTTTAAAAATATTGCACCGGTCCAGAAAAACAAGATCTTGTTTGTATCATATCAGGTAAATGGTACTTTGGGAAGAAGAGTTCTTGATGGATCAAGACAAGTCTCTGTTGTTGGAAAAGATGGAAAAATTGAAGTAATCAATATCAACTGTTCAACTGAAAAACTTGATGGGTTTAGTGGTCACAGTGATTACAACCAATTAATGTCATATATCCACAGACTCAGACCAAAACTTAGAAGAGTTATAGTAAATCACGGTGAGCGACGCAAGTGTGAAAACTTGGCAAGCTCAGTGCACAGAATGTTTAGAATTGCAACAACCTGTCCACAAGTACAAGAAGGAATCAGATTACTTTAGATCGTACTCGGCTCTCCAGATCTTTACTCCAGATGGAGTAACAATAATCCTCTCTTCACCAAGTCTTGCGATATCTGCATCAGCATTTTTTGCAATACTGTAGATCTCTTCTACTGCCTTTCTAAGCTCATCCACATTTTTTTGTGCAAGTGGGGTTACCCTGAGAACTAGAATCATTCCCTTTTTGATATCCTCCTTTACACTATGGACATCACTATAGTCCCTCAAAGTTATTGCCTTGAGGTACGTGGGAGCCTTTTGTGTCTGCATACCATTTGTAAGCGATCAACTCCCTCAAAAAGTCTTTGCAGTCAAATGCAATTCACAGATTGGGTTGTACGACTAAATTCTGTACTGGAGATATTCTGACTCTGCAACTGAAGCAGTAGAAATCTCTGATTTTGTATCATTCTTTTCTGTTAGTACTATACATGACTGGTCTTTTGGCGCATCCGAATATCGTAATGTGATAGCTGCAGCTAATTTGAGATTTTTCTCAGAATCATCACCACGCAACATTGAGATTGGACCGACATGATCCTTTGTATCAAGTAAAACATCACCAGGTAACGCAAGAGCTTTTAGCATTTCATTTTCATCCTTGTGTCTTCCAACAATTAATTTCGTTTTATTATCAAATCTGAAATGTCTTCCAATCTTTAGAAGATCAATGTCATTTGTTGTTGGTGTCCCTATATGGTGGAAAAGATCCTTTGTCCTAATTGCAAATGCAGGATCAGTAAGTAAACATCCACCTCCTGCATTTGGTGGGTTGTCAAAACCAAATTCTTTTGCCATCTTCAATTGTTCTTTTCTTGAGCGTCCACGGATCATTCCGAGGTTTTCTCTTTTGATTATTCCATCAATTTCAGGCTGTGTTGGTGGTAACAATGCAGCAGAAAGTGGTCTAACTATAATTCCTTCAAGTCCGGATTCTTTTTCTATTGTTTTCAATGCTGGAGCAAACTGGCTCATTGGTCTTTGGCCAAGAACTTCGCCCGATATGATAAATTCTGCACCAATATCGTCCATTACTTTTTTGCCAGCCTTGAACATCATTGATCTGCAATCAATACATGGATTCATGCCAGATCCATAACCGTGTTTTGGATTTTTTAGCATCTCGATATAATCATCACCAAGGTATACAGTTTTGAGATCAACACCTAGAGAGTCTGCAGTCTCTCTAATTTCAAATCCGCAACCTCTACCACAATCAAAATCACAAAACGGAGTTTTTATCGCAACTGCAGTAACATCAAACCCTTGGTTTTGCATCATTTTTACTGCTAGTCTACTGTCTAGTCCTCCTGATAGTAATGCTACAACTTTCTTTTTCTCTTCCACAAATCCAGAAAGTCTTTTTCCAATATCTAAACCTTCCAGCAAATATAAAATAGTAAAGGGTTAGAGTTGTTGTATTGAATCAACGCAGAAAGAATCTTTTAAAATATTGTGGTAACATGGGATGTGATACGCTAGTTGCATTTGAGCCTGAAAACCTGTTTTACATGACTGGATTTTGGGGCGAGGCAATTGGAATATTGGATAAAAACGGCTGTACTATTGTCTCTCCAGAACTTGAGATGGGGCGTGTAAAAGAAGAGTCTACTGGCTGTGATGTAGTCAAATCAGAGCGTGGAAAGGGTTCCCTTGCTACTATAATCAAGATGCTAAAGGGAAGAAAAGTGTGTACGGACAGTGATAGTTACAGTATAGTAGAGAATCTAAAGAGGTCTCTTCCTTCAATACGTTCTTCAACTGATCCGTTTTATCGTGCAAGAGAAGTAAAAGATCAGCAAGAGATTATTCTACTAAGAAAAGCATCCTCGATACTAGATGAAATGTATGAGATGTGTGTAGATGAACTGATGATAGGCCAGACAGAGGCCCAGCTTCAAACCATACTGATGCAATATGCCACGGAGAGAGGCATGTTTGCAACTGGATACAAGTCAACTCTGAATCCTTTGATTATAGCAGGAGGTCCAAATGGTTCCCTTCCGCATGCACAAGTAACTGACAGGAAATTCAAGAGTGGTGACATGATTGTAGTTGATCTTACATTGCGATACAAGGGATATGTATCAGATGCAACCAGGACATTTGGTCTTGGTTCAGTATCTGTGGAAGCAAAAAAAGTCTATGAAATTGTAAGACAATCACAAGAGGCAGGACTAGAAGCTGTAAAACCAAATGTAACATGCAAATCTGTTGACGATGCTTGCAGAAAATTAATTGAAAAGAAAAAATATGGAAAATATTTTATCCACTCGACAGGTCATGGCATAGGACTCGAAGTTCATGAACTGCCAAACCTTGGTCCATCCAGTACAGCTGTATTGTCAAAGAACATGGCAGTAACAGTAGAGCCTGGCATTTACATTCCAAGAAAGTTTGGTGTGCGAATTGAGGACTCTGTTATTGTTGGAAATAAAGTTGAAGTCATGCACAAGTTTACAAAAGAATTGATTGTAATCTAAATTAAAAATAGTAAAGAAGTTTCATCTGAATGTAGATAAGAAAAGATTTTGGCTGGGGAGATTGAAAGACATCAATGATGGAAAGATGATTGATTCTTTACCGATTTCATTAAATTATTTTGTGAAACATTAATTCTAAAAAAGTGTGGACAAACGATAAATACTTACTATCTGAGATCAATCAAATTGGTCAAACATCATGACAACCATAAATCCAAAAAGAAAGGATTGGCAGATACAAAAGCATTTGAAAAATACAGGAGAAATAAAATAATTGCGTTATCAATAATTCTTACAGCGTTTATAGTTCTAGTATTGTTATCTTTGAATGGAAATCTTGATCGAATATTTACTCATCCCAACAACTACTCTATTGAATATTTGGTACAGTATGATAGGAGTGTAATAAGACACGGCAATACTTTCACAGGGCATACATCGATGGGATTTATGAATATGACTGGAGGGGTGGAATTAAAAACAACTTGTCTATGTGCAGAAAATCCAGTCAAAGTAGTAGCTAACATGGTTCTAGATTCCAAAGATTTTGGAGGTAGTGTGGATAGTTTTTGGAATGAAATGCCTAACACTTATGATATAAAATTTGTTGGAGCCAGTTTAGTTAGTTCAAATACGCATGATGAAAGTTCAACTGCAACAATTCACCTTCAGAAAAATAATGTGACTTACAGTTATGATGATACGGAGGACATAGAGTATGCAAAGGATGGAAATTATGCCTTCGCATTAGATAGTCCCAATGTCATGACCCCTGACGCACATGGGCAAATTACTATAGATTACTACCCAAAATCTGAAGGTGAAACAAAACTTCCTCCAGCTCTTATCGATGTATCTGAAAGTAAAAAAATGGTAGTTGTAAAGCCAGCTGAAGAAATTACAGGATACTACTATGAGCATTATGGGTTTGTCTTTGCATTTGTTGCAGTAGCGGTCTCATTTGCTTACATGTTATTTACTACAATACAATCAAAAAAAGAATTGAACTCCTAACAAATCCCACTGACATCATCACTCTAGTTATGGCGGATTTTTTACGCACGAGTGGGGGACTCTTTTTACTTGCTATCGACGTATTCTTCTGGGAATAGTCCTCTTTTAGTTTGACTGTAATTATCCTGTAAACTTGTTTTCTATTTCATTTCTAATAAATTTCACAATTTTCGACTTGCTTTTCCATCCTGACTCAGTGACAGTTTTTGAATTGACAGATATCACATTATTGTAATCTGGATTCTCCTTGTATCGCTTAGTACCTATGTCATTTGCTATAACAAGATCACAATCTGATTGAATCAATTTTTCTCTTGCCTTGTTTATCAAATCTTTTTTTGAAATATTACTCTCTGCCTTGAATCCTACAAGAAATACATTACTCTGGATTTTTTTAATATCGTTGATCATCTTTGGCACTCTTTTTAGCTTCAACGAGATTCGAAGAAGATCACTATTGAGCTTGGTCTTGCTTGGTTTTTCTGGAGTATAATCTGAAGCGGCTGCTGCAAGTATTACAATATCATATTTTTGTCGTAATTCTTTTTTTAGTGCATTACTCATCTCAGAGCTAGTCTCTACTCGTATAACCTTGATACCTTTAGGTGGAATATCTGTTCCGGGACCATAAATCATGGTAACCTTGGAGCCTGCCGAGACAAATTCTGATGCCAACAAGACTCCGGTCTTGCCAGTGCTCTGGTTTGTTATGACTCTAACAGGATCGATGTATTCTATGGTGGGACCAGCAGTGATGAGTACCTTTTTTCCCTTGAGAACGGATGAAGAGCCAAACTTTTGCAATATCTTATCCAGTATCTCTTCAGGCTCTGCAGCTTTTGCCTTTCCCTCAACAAAGTTTGGAGAGATAAAATCAACCTTACTTTTCAAAAACTCGATATTTTTTACAACTGCAGGATTTTCATACATTGCCTGGTGCATTGCAAGCCCAATAACAATTGGAATTTTCGAACCCAATCCTACACTTAGCACAGTAGATATTGGCGTATCATCAATTCCGTTTGCCAATTTCCCAAGTGTATTTGCAGTACATGGATAAACAACTATACAATCAGACTGTTTGTAATCTGCAACCTTGATGTGCTCCAAATTTCCAGTTAATTTTGTTATTACTTCATTTCCTGTTGCCCACTTGAAGTAGCTTGGCTTTATCAAGTCAGTTGCAGCTTTGCTTGCAACACAAGTAACATCTGCACCATGTCGCATGAATAACCTAGCTAGCTCAATTGACTTGTATGCTGCAACGCTTCCTGATATGCATAAAATAATTTTCTTTTCTGCAAGTTCTGTTCCATCAGAGCCTACTATATCCAAAGAAGGATGTTTTTCAACCAAGTTCTTTTTTCAACCTCTCTAGTTCAGATTTATCCATGGAAAAAGAATGCTCTGTATCAGGAAACTTGCCTGACACTACATCATTTCTGTAAGACTCGACAGCTTTTACAATATCTGAAGATAATTCCAAGTATCTTTTTGCAAACTTTGGTTTTATTTTTTCATACAATCCTAAAACATCGTGGACAACAAGCACCTGTCCATCACAATCAGGACCAGAACCAATTCCAATTGTTGGTATTCTAATGGAACTTGAGATCATCTTTGAGACCTCTTTTGTAACCATTTCTAGTGCGATACTGAACACTCCTGCCTCCTCAAGGGCCTTGGCAGATTCAATTAGTTTTATCGCAGAATCCTTTGTCTTTGCCTGGACCTTGTAGCCTTCCTGCAATGTGGTAGTCTGTGGCTGAAATCCAATATGTCCCATCACAGGAATCCCAATCTCTACTATACTGTGTATGGTATCTTTGATCTCAGTTCCGCCCTCCAGTTTTACTGCATCTGCTCCTACCTTGATCAGTCTCCCAGCATTTTCAATTGCCTGTGACTTGCTAGATTGATATGACATGAATGGCATGTCAGCAACAACCAGAGCATTTTGTCTTCCCCTTGCAACAGCTTCTGTGAAAAGACACATCTGATCCATTGTAACAGGAATTGTATTGTCATATCCTAACATAACCATCCCTGCACTATCTCCTACAAGTAACATGTCAACACCGGCCTTGTCACAAAGCTGAGACGTGGTGTAATCATATGCCGTGATAACAGTAATCTTTTTAGAATTTTTCATCAATAAGATGTCTCTGACAGATTTAGGCATTGGACATTCTCCTCAAATTTTTTCTTATTGTAATGATTGATTTTTCCAAGTTTTTTTTATTATCAAACTTTGATTTTTTTCCTAATCCATTTTTTGTTAGTTTCTTACATGTGCCAATTAGAATAGGCATTCCACGTATGACATTATCTACAATTGTAATATCTGCAGTCTGTGCAGTACGTGACATTGGATTCAAATCAAATGTAATTACATTTTTCCCAAATTTCTTTAACGCAATTGTTCTATCTCCATCTTCTAATGGTACCAATACCACATCTGCAGAAAAAATTCCACGCCTGTCTACAATTCTTCTTGCACTATCCAATCTTGGTATCCTTTTTGCAAACTTGGGATCAATTCCGAGTATTTCTCTAGCACCATTCTTTTTCAGAGTCTGGGCTATTGCTTTTTTCCGTTTCTCACTTGCATAAAACAGATTCACCTCAATTTTTGCACCTGTAGCCTTTGATAGTTCTACAATCTCCCTTGGACAAAGAGCAGCAAGGTTGCCATTTACTGATATGACAGGAAATTTAGCCGTGAGAAGTGCTCTTGCTGCAGCATTGATTGCATCATGAGATGTCTTTGATGTCTTTTCACCTATGAGATAATCAAACATCTCACCTCTCCCATGGGCCAAAAGACCCTCTTCTACAACTAGACCATCTCTGAATCCGTGGACAAGCTTTTCTCTGATATGCAGGGATGCAGCCCTAGGATGTGTTTTTGGAATTAACACTAGGAGACTCTAGCTCCGCTCTTGTCTATCTCTGTCTTGATTATCATTCCATCATACTTTTCTAAAATTTTCATTACTTGAGACTCTTTTGTCTTTGGTACTAGTGTAAAGATGGTCTCTCCAAACATTGCAACTCCTGACTTGAATCCATTTTGGGACAGGTCATCAATTACCTGTTGCATTTGTTCTGTTATGACATCAACATACTTTGCAAATTCAAGTGACATGTCTAAAAATTCCATCTGATCTCTTGATTTTAGTAATTTTGTAACCATCTTTCCTCCAAGACCATTTATCTTTGAGAGTTCGGTCTTGATGAATTGTTTTGTTGATATTGGAGAAAAGCAAATTACAATTGCAGAATAATCAGTATGAATTTTTTGAAGACTTCCAATTCCTGGAGCCCCATGTTTTGTCCTAATTTCAAATCCTCCATGATATGATGATAATACAGTTCCAAGTCCTGTCTTGCAGTGAATTTCTGCATTATGAGCAATCTGGCCTATCTTTGTTCTGGATAAATTTGTCCCAAGTGCCTTGTTTAATGCAAATGCCAAACTTAGTGCAACAGCACCACTTGAGCCAAGACCATAACCGACTGGAATTGTAGTATCATGTTCAATATCCAAAAAATAATTCTCTTTTACAATTTTGAAAAATTCCTTTACAACAAATTCTGAGACTTGGGTGTTATCAGACTTGTAACCAGTAACTGTTATTTTAAATCCCGGCTTGTCAGAGCTTGTTACTTTGACTTTGGTTGTTACACCTTCCTTGATGCAAAATCCTGCACCAATGGAACCCTTTTGCTCAGGCTCCTTTGGCTCTACTTCAGCTTTGAAAAATCCAGTAATGTGACCTGGCGCAAAGGCTACTGCCTGCATAACTAGCTTAAACTAGTGAAAAAATATAAAAATGATCATTAAATAATATAAATTAGTATAAATTGACTAAATTCATTCGACGCCTACAAAGAATAGGAAGCAGCATCTTGGTATCTCTTCCAATAGAGTGGGTTCAGGCAAACAAACTTGAAAAAAGTGATGAGGTCGAGATTGAAACTGGTACCAACAGCATCTCAATTACTCCAACTGGTGGTAGCAGGCCTCCAAATGAAGTGATAATAGAATATCCTGTCTCAAAACAAGAAAACATTAGTGCATATGTTACAGGTGCGTATCTGCTTGGTTTTGATATAATAAAAATAAAAGGAAAATCAACTATATCCGTAGAAGACAGAGAAAAGATCAGGGGACTGATGCGTAGACTAGTTGGAATGGAAATAGTCGAAGAGGATGCATCAAATGTCAATGTACAATTTCTGTTAGATGCAACAACACTGAGTCCAGATAAAATACTCAAGAGAATGAGCTCAATTGTTCTTGGAATGTTTCGTGATACAATATCTTGTCTTACATCCAATGACAAGTCGGTATTACAGACAATGCCAAGTAGAGATGATGAAATCGATAGACAATATTTCTTGCTTGTAAGATTGATTCGAAGTGCAATGGTTGACAAGAAACTTGCTACTGCACTAAATCTTGGCAATATAGATATCTTGGATTATAGAGTAGCTGCAAACCTGCTTGAGACTGCAGGTGATACAATTATTGAGCTTGCTCATTTCATCTCAGAGTTGCCAATATCAAATGCAGATATGAAAAAGCTCTATGGCGTTGCAACCGAAATAGAAAATGTTCATGAAAAATCAATTACCTCATTTATTGAAAATAATAGAAAACTTGCAATTGAAGCAATTACTCTTCATAGAAATTATCAGAAAAAAATATCAAATGCTGGTTCATCACTTGATCCAAAAAAGCAGGGATCAGTACAATTGATAAACCTTGTATTTACCTTTGAAAAGTTATCAAGATGTTGGGCAGATGTTGCAGACTTGGTAAAGCCAGTCTATACTTGATATTTTTTCTTTATTGCATAAGTCAAGACAGCACATATTGTCTTTGAATCTGTAATTTTTCCAGACATTATCATCTTGATTACTTTCTTGAAATCAACTTTGACAACAGACATTATCTCATCGTGGTCAAGCTGCAAATTGCCTACTTTCTTTATGCCTGATGCTACATAGCAATGGATGATTTCTGTATTGTATCCAATTGAAGGATAGTACTTGATCAAAGGAGTCATCTTTTTTGCAGTGTGTCCTGTCTCCTCACGAAGCTCTCTGTAGGCACACTTTAGTGGCTTTTCTCCCTTTTCTAATGTTCCTGCAGGAATTTCAAGTACATATCCATGTGGAAATCTATGCTGCCTTACAAGCAATAATTTACCATCCTCGATGGCAAGTACTGCTGCAGCACCTGGGTGCTCTATTATTTCTCGTGTAACTTTGCGTTTGTTAATGGATAAAGTGTAAAGACTCAGTGAGAGAACTCTGCCTTTGAAGACATTCTTCCTCATTTGATAAAATTACAAAATAATATGTTATGAATGTATCTCAGGCATCAAATGTAATTTCTTTGATTTCTTTGCCTCTACAATTGCATCTCTTGCCCATTTTTGTGGGAATGTTATGGTCTTTGGCATGAAAAGATCAACTGATTGTATATCTTCAATTTCATGTACCTTCTGAGCAAGATCGTCCATCTTGTATACATTATCTGTATACATGAATAAAACAATCTGGTTCATATGTACAAAGGGTTTTTGCAAAAATGATTCTGAAAATACCTTGGTAAGTCTTGAAAGTGTCTTCTTGATATCTCCTTTTACTCCGACCAAAATTACAAATGGAATAAACTCACCCATGTTTTTTGGATTGTATATTAACGTAAACTGTATTGCTTCATCATTTTGTAATTTTTCAAGTGAACGAGCTATGGTCTTTGTTGAAAAGCCAGACTTTTTTGCAATCTCTTCTATCCTTAATCTTGGATCTTTTAGTAAAATGTCTATTACCTCGATATCAGTTTTTGTTAAATCTGATCTTATCTCTGGATTTTTTGCTTCAAATATACTAAGGACTCTAACATTACGTAACAAATTTTGTGCAAGTTCCATTTTCTTTGCAGGATCTTCTTTTACTACAATACTACAAACAGTAATGCCCCCAACACACGGAACAACATAAAATGGTTCTCCAACTAATCTTATTTGATTTAAAATATGATCCATCTCTTTTCCAACTACTACAAAATACAAAACACTATACCCCAAGACAGGCGGTTCAATTTTTAAAGCAAACTCTTCAATTATTTTATTTTTAATCATTTTCTGTATTCTTGATTTTACAGCAACACCTGAGATACCAATCTCGTTGCTTATCTGACGATCTGGCTTTCTGCAATTATTGAGCAAATGTGAGAGAATTTGTATATCTAATTTGTCCATTCCTTATAGTATGTCCTCACTAATTATATCAAAATAAACATCTTGTATATATTAATGTCTGATATAGTGGTTTTAACACAATAAAACATTAAATATCAGACTAATTATGATCGTCTATTGGATTACAGAGCCCAAATAGGCATTAGGTTCATCACTAGGCGCAAAGGTAGTCTTATTGCAGCAAGTCTGGCCGTTGCAATTGCCATACTTGTAGTTCAAGTAAATTCTGTTATCTTTCAAGGATTGTATGACGCAATAGTTCGTGATCAGGTAAACTATCGATTTGGGCATGTCTATATCACAAGGCAAGAGAATTTTATTACAAAATCTGACTTTATGTTGGTAAACTGGCTTCAAAGAATTCCTTACGTTGAGGCAGCAGCTCCCAGGGTTGATACTTCTGCTTCAGTTAATGCAACAGTAAATGGTAAGCTAATCCGAGATTATTCAGTACCTGTAATTGGCGTTGATCCAGTTTTGGATAAACAGGCTTCTACAATGTATCAAACTGTTGGAGATGGCCAGTATGTTTCATTTAGAAATTCAGTTGTGTTGGGTGCAATTGTAGACAGAGATCTTGGATATCCACAAGTAGGTGATACTGTAAAACTAAAATTTAAAGACCAACATGGTAACGATGTTCTTCGAAGACTTACTATCGTTGGAATCACTTCAACTGCCGGATCAGTGGGTCTTGACAATAGTATTATAATGAACATTGATACACTACGTGAAATTTTAGATAGACCGCATCAGACACAATCAATTCTTGTTAGACTAAATGATCCAACAAAGGATAAAGATGTAAAGGATCTATTTCTCAGCGCATTTCCATCAAATGCTGATAAATTCAAAGTAGAGACAATAGAGGAATCAGCAGAGACTACGCTTCGTGGTTTTAGATCAGGCATTGCACTAATCAATCTAGTTGGATATTTTGGAATGATGTCATCAGCATTTGCAGTTGTTACTATACAAATGATGCAGGTAACAAGCAAGACACGTGATATTGGTGTAATGAGAGCAATTGGGTCAAAAAGAAAAGACGTGCTGCTAGTTTTCATATTTCAAGGAATGGTAATTGGTGCAATAGGTGCAGGACTTGGAACTGTAATGGGCGTTACATATACTGCATATGCAAAAGAGACTCATATGACATTTCAGGGAAGCCTACCCTTGGAGGTCAAGTACAACTGGACAAGTATAATCCAGACAGATATCATGGCATTTGTGCTTGCTGTAATTGCATCAATTTATCCCGCATACAAGGCTACAAGGCTAGAACCAGTGGAGGCTATGAGAGTTGGCTGATTACGTCTTGGAAGTAAAAAATGTCGATAAGGTGTATGGCCAAGGAGAGACTGAAGTATATGCCCTGCGAAATTTATCATTTAGTGTAAAACGCGGAGAATTCATGCTAATTGTTGGAAGCTCTGGTTCTGGAAAATCTACTCTACTTAACATGATTGGATTACTTGATAGACCAACCCGAGGCAAAGTGATAATTGATGGCGTTGATACATCTGCACTTAATGATAATCAGCTTTCTTCATTTAGAAATTCAAAACTTGGATTCATATTCCAATTTTCAAATCTCTTATCAGATCTCACTGTTCTTGAAAATGTAACCCTGCCAAGAAAGATTCAAGGTACAACACAAAATGCTGCAGAAGAAGCAAAAACGTTACTCAAAACAGTAGGACTAGAAAGTCAACTGCATAAATTTGGAAATCAAATATCTGGTGGACAAGCTCAAAGAGTAGCAATCACAAGAGCTCTTGTAAACAAACCAGCTATTGTTTTGGCAGATGAACCAACAGGAAACTTGGATTCAGTATCTGCTGAGACCACTATACAATTACTCAAATCATTGAATCGCAAGTTATACCAGACTTTTATTATTGTAACTCATGACCGTCATCAATTTGGCGAAGTAGATAAAGTGGTAACAATAAAAGACGGTAGAATTGTCAAAGAAGAGATGGAGACAAGTTTGACTTGATCTACAAAACCATTGTATTAGCAGTTTTATTATTAGCAGGACAAATTATTATTCCAAGTTATGCTACATCTGGTGAGATACTGACACCAAAAGTATCGCCATTTGAACATGACTTTGTTGATGTCAAATTCCTTGATGCATACTTTGGAACTTCTGGAAAAAAAATTGAAGTCGAGCCTGGCGACAAAAATGTTCCACTTACAATTGTATTAGCAAATACTGGTGCCCAAGATATATCTGGAATCCGAGGACTACTTAGCTTACCAGCTGGATTTTCTGGAGCCACCTCAAGTAATGGACTAATACAAGCTGATAATACTCAGACAGCTACTACTGGACAATCCTTTGCGCTCACCTTCTTTGTAAATATAGACAAAACCATAAACATTCATGATTATTCTGGAACAGTCAAGATTACCTACTCCAGAGTACGAGAAAATGGAGAGCGTTCAACATTTCTTGACTTTAACTTTAAGGTAACAGGAAAAAGTGTAGTCAATCTCAAGGCAGACAATCCATTCCTAAAACCTGCTTCAAATAATGACGTAACTATACAAATCTCAGACTCTGGTACTGCACCTCTAAATGATGTAGATGTTGTTATCCAAAGATCGCAAAATACTGGTACTACAACTGATACCAATAATTTACAGGGAATTGTACTAGATCAAAATCACTGGAAAGTAGGAACTGTACAACCTGGCTCATCGAATACTTTTTCGATCAAGTCATTTATTCCACAAAGTGTGGCAGGTCAGACAATTCATGCGCCGTTTACAGTAACATACTTTGATGGCCAAGGAAACCAAGTTACAACAACAAGAACTGTCGACTTTATCGTAGGTCCTGCAAGCTCTACTTCAATTATACATCTATCTTCTCCGCCTTATCTTTTGACTGCTGTAATGCAAAATTTGACTTTGGGAATTGAAAATATATCTCCCTCAAAGATCTCTGACATTTCTATCTCGATTATACCCAACTCAAACAATCTAAAAATACTTCAAGACAACAAGTGGTTCATAAGAGAAATTAATCCACTTGAGAAAACTAATCTTATAATTCCAGTATTTGCAGACAAAAGCATTGAAGGTCAAGCAGTCAACTATGATGTTAATATTCAATATTCAAAGGAAGGCTCTACTGTGATTGAAAAACAGAATTTTGCAACCTATATTCGAGGAGTGATTGATATCTCAGTTCATGATATTGGAGTATCAGAAATTGCTGGCAAGAAAATGATAATAGGAAATGTTCTCAATCAAGGAAACGTCAAGGCACAATTTGGTCAAGTAACCGTAATTCCACTAGACAATCCAATCTTCAAGAGATCATCTCAGTATATTGGTGATATAGATACAGATGCACCAGTTCCATTTAACATACCGATAAATTCTGGTACATCACCAGTAGGTGATCAAAGAGTACAGATAACATTGACTTGGAAAGACACCTTATTGCAAGAACATACTATTACTGAAGTTGAAACCGTATCTTTTGGAACTCTAAAGGCCCAGTCAAGTGATAGTTCTAACTTTAACCAACTTCAGATAATAATTCTTGTAGCAATTGCAGCAGGAATTAGTGGAATTGTGTTTAAGGTAAGAAAGAAAAAGATTGCATTAGAAAAGAAAATACAAGAATCAAGCTAAGGGTATATTTACTCGAAAGACATTTTTTTAGATATGATCTGGGATGAAATTGAAATCCCAAAAGAAGTTCGCCATTTTATGCCTAACGAAGCAGAAGAAACAGTCTTGGGTCAAAAAAATGGTGCAAAAAAACAATATCGCTATGGGAATCTACACATTCGAGAGTATGACAACAAGTATCTTGTTCACATGGATAAAGTTGATCCACGACAAGATCCACTAGGTCATCTTGTACATGATGCCCCTGAGATTTTAATCGGTGTTGCAAGCGGAATAATTGCTGGAAAAAAAGTTGCCTCAAGTATTTACAAATTACAAAAAAACATGCCTCTCTCAAAAAGTACATCTGTTTTAGCAGGACTTGTTGCATCTGCAATAACCGGATACGCAAGTTATTCCTTCATAAAAAAACTGAAAGAATTCTAGGAGGGAATTACAATTTCAAAATTTCATACAATTCAAACCTTTCTCAAACTCATGCCAGTTGTATTTGCTTTAAGAAAAGATAGAAGAGAATGGGTAAGAAAACAAGGAAAAAATGTTGATCTTAGAAGATACCAAAAAAATGCAAGAAAAGCTCTCAAGACATTCATATCACTTGGTCCTGTCTACATAAAATTAGGTCAGTGGTTGTCATCTAGAGCAGACATTTTGCCACAACCATATCTTGAAGAGCTTGCAAAGCTCCAAGATGAAGTTCCTGCCGAATCATTTGATAAAGTAAAACCTATCATAGAAAAAGATCTGGGACCCATGGATCAGAATTTTGATTTTGTTGACACTAACGTGATTTCTGGTGCATCACTTGGCCAAGTCTACAAAGCAAAGTTGCGAGGCAAAGATGTTATAATCAAAGTCAAAAGGCCAGGAATTGAAAAAGTAGTTGAGGAGGATATTCATGTTCTTAAAAAAATTATTCCGTTTGCAATGAAGTTTGTTGATCCAAATCTGAGATATTCTGCAGAAGCGATGCTTTCACAATTTATCGAGACAATCCATGAAGAAATGGACTATAGAATTGAATCTCAAAATCTCAAAGAAATAAAGAAAAACATGGAAAGCTATCCCAAACTGATAATCCCGTCTGTAATAGATGACAGATCAAGCCAAAATATCCTCACCATGGAGTATCTTCCTGGCATAAAAATAACAAACGTAAAGGCCCTCGATGAGGCAGGAATTGATAGGGAACAGCTTGTAGTGAGAGCACATAAGGTGTTTTTTACGATGCTATTGAGGCATGACTTGTTTCATGCAGATCCACATCCTGGAAATATAGCTGTTGCAAATGATGGTTCGCTGATACTTTATGATTTTGGCATGGTTGGAAGACTAGATAGCAAAACCCGTCTGAAATTAATCCGATTATACCTTGCACTAATTGAAAGAGAACCTGCAAGAACTGTTACTGCAATGGATGATCTTGGTATGCTTATGCCGGGATTTGACAGAAATATTATAGAAAAAGGAATTGCACTTTCAATTCAGTCTTTTCATGGAACCAAAGTGGACAGAATGGAAGTCAGGGCACTAATGGATCTTGCAAACAAGACAATGAGCAGATTTCCTTTCAAGCTTCCAAAGCATCTTGCACTTTACATGAGAATGGCATCAATACTTGAAGGAGTGTATCTTACACATAAAGTCAACTTTAGATTCATCAATGTGCTACAAAATATTCTTCAAGAAGAAAATATTGTAAGAGATGCATACGTTGAAGAACTCAAGATCTCATTTAACAAATTTATAAAAGCAATAGACGCTGCAATTGCTATAGTTCCAGAAATTAGACAATTCTTGGAACAAAATAAAAACATGCAAGCAAATATGCCAAAATCCAGAACCGTTCTACTTTCTGGCAGTATTCTATCTGCAGCAATATTTGTTGGATCTGCAATTTTATATTCAACAAATTATCTAGTTGGAGAAATTGGAATGATTGGTTCTGTTATAATTATGGGAATTTCTATTCTGTTAAGAGAACGTTGACTATTCTATTGTGATATTTTTTCCAGTCTTTACTGGTATGGTTAAAGTAAGTACGCCATCATGATATTTTGCAGATGCACCCAGATCTTCATCATCTTTTACCTCGATTGGAAGTCTTACTTTCTTGTCAATTAAACGAGGTCTTTGTCTCCAGATGATTGTGCCCTCTACCTCGTCTTCTCTTTTTGCATTGATTGAGAGGATGTTGCCATTTAGTTTAAGCTTGATCTCTTTCTTATCAAAGCCTGGCATGTCTATTGTTACTATGAGTTTGTCATTTTGTAGAATCATGTCTACAGGAGGCAAGATGAATTCGTAGAACTCGCGTGATTTGTTGCCTATTTCTCTCATGACTTCTTTTGCCATGTAGTAACCAAAGCCCATTTAGTATCATTTAGCCCTTTTTTGATTATTAAACCTTAGTCAAATTCATAATTTATCTACTGCCCAATTTAATAGGATTTAATGATCATAGTTATAGAAGGCTTTGACCAAGCCGGAAAAAAAACCCAATCAAAACTATTGGGAGATTTTTTGAAAACCATACACAAGAAATCTGTAACATTTAGTTTTCCAGACTATACTACTCCCGTTGGCAAAGAGATCAAAAACTTTCTTAGTGGAAAGCGAAAGTTTCCTCCACAAGTAATACATTGTCTTCTTGCTGCAAATAGATGGGAGAGATCAAAAGATATCGAAGAAGCTCTTTCAAAAAATTATGTTGTTATTATGAATCGTTATTATCAATCAAACCTAGTATATGGAACAGTAAATGGACTTGACTTGAAGTGGCTTGAAAATCTCGACAAGGGTCTCCCAAAAGAAGACATGGTTGTCTTGCTTGATGTAAAGGTCTCAGATTCATTTTCTAGAAAAAAACAAAGACGTGATAAATTTGAAAAAGATAAAACATTTGCACTCAAGATTGCCAACACCTACAGAAAATTGGCAAAAAAATATGGCTGGCACATTGTAAATGCATCACAAAGTAAAGATCAGGTTCACCAAGAAGTAAGAAAGACTGTACTAAAACACATCAAATGAGGATATGGCTAGAAAATATCTCCAGATAGTTGATCCGATTCATGATTTTATTACAATCTATCCACATGAACTTGGACTGGTAGATTCTCCAGTATTTCAAAGACTACGAAGAATAAGACAACTTGCAGGAGCTCATCTTGTATATCCTGGTGCTCAGCACTCAAGATTTGAGCATTCACTAGGAACCATGCACATTGCAAGTCAAGCAGCCAATGTTCTCAAAGAGAAAGGATATCTTGATTCCAAAGATGCTGAAAATGTTCGAATGGCTGCGCTATTGCATGACATTGGCCATGGTCCATTCTCACATCTCTTCGAAGAGGTTCTTCAAAAAAAGAAGAAAATTTCTCATGAAGATATGGGACAGAGACTTATACTAGAATCCGAAATTGGTGACATCATAACAAAATCTGGATTTGACAAAAAATTTCTTGCAACACTTGCATTTGGAAATTCCAAATACCAATTCATGAATGAAATAATTTCTGGCGGACTGAGTGCTGATATGATGGACTATCTACTTCGTGACGGTTACTTTACAGGTTCAGAGCACGCTAAAGTCGATTTCATGAGAATAATTCATTCGCTTGATGTTCACAACAAAAAACTTTCACTTGACAGATCAGCCCTTTACTCTTTTGAATCAATGATGATCTCAAGATATCAAATGTTCAAGGCAGTCTATTTTCACAAGACAGTAAGATCTGCAGAAGTAATGTTGCTTGAATCAATGTTGCTTGCAGATGATGAACTTGATCTTACAACTGATAACCTGCAAAAATATATCCAACTTACTGATGAATTTGTAATTTCAAAACTTGTCTCACTCACACCACGAAATACAGATCTTCGAAGAGCAAAACAACTTGCAGTAGAATATCAAGAGCGAAGGTTGCTCAAGTGTGTCTATGAAAAGATCTTCACACGTCCACGAATGGGCAAAGTAAATGTAAAAGAACTTCAAAAAGAGATTGCCAAGAAATCAAAGGTAGACGAGTGCGAAGTCTTTATCGATATATCAAAAACCCCTTCTATCCCACTTTCTCCATCAAAAAAAGAATCGCATTCTATCATTCTTACTACAAAGAAGGGAGAAGGCCCAAAGGAGTCCTATGAACTTCCAATATCTGAAATTCCACTGGTTGCTGCAATCTCTGGCTTTATGGATACACTTAGGGTCTATACTAGACAACAATTTAGAAAAAAGGTTGAAATTGCAGCACACGTCATTCTTGGTGAAAACATACAATGAAAAAAAGAATTGTAATAAAATTATCTGGAAGTTTGTTTGGTCTTGAAGATGCAAAAACTCTAAAGCAATATGCAGAGTTTTTTGTTAGGATAAGTAAAATCTGTCAGCCAATCATAATTGCAGGCGGCGGAAAAATTGCAAGACATTACATCACCCATGCGAGATCCTCTGGAGCAGATGAATCAACCCTTGATGAGCTTGGAATCGAAGTATCAAGGCTTAATGCAAAACTTTTGATCTACGCATTACAAGAAAAAGCATATCCTCATCCTCCAGTTAATCTAAAAGAAGTAGCAAACGCTGCAGATACTGGATTGATTGTTGTTACAGGCGGTCTTCATCCAGGACAGAGCACAAATGCTACTGCTGCACTCATTGCAGAAAAGGTACGATCAAGCATATTTTTGAATGCCACAGATGTTGACGGCGTATATGATTCTGATCCAAATAAAAACAAGAATGCAACTAAATTCAAAAAAATTCCAATAAAGAAACTGCGTTCCATGCTTGTTCATCAGGATTCTGTAGCAGGAGGATATGACCTGATGGACATTGTCGCACTAAAAGTCATAGAGCGCTCTAAACTGAAAACAAGGATACTCAAGGCAGACATCAAGACATTAGAAAAGGTATTCAAAGGAAGCCCAGAGGGCACTGAAATTACACTAGTCTGATCTGTCCATCGTATTGCGGAATTCCTGCAGAAGTAGCTTTCTTCAAAATTTCTTTTGCTTCATCTTCCTTGAGAATTTTAGATTGCGACTTTGCATATCCTTCTTCATCAACTATTACCACAAGCCAACCTTCTGGTTTTTCAATTGCAGCCACAAGTTCTTGTTCTCCTACTGGAACAAATACTCCTTGAGATTTTTTTACAGTAAGTGTAAGCATGGCAAAACCTGCATGTGAGAATAGAGTCATCTGTGATTTTCTTGATCTTTCCTGACCTATTCTGATTGCTTGATGATATTGCATAGATTTTCTTTTGAGACTTTTACTATAAGAGTTTTCAACTCAACATTTAAGAATTGAACAATTAGTAGAAACATCCTTGGAGAAGAAAGTTTTAGTTTATGTTGCTATAGGAGTTTTGATTGCAATACTTGCTGTTGTTGCCATTCTTCCAAGCTCTGGTATTCTTAAAAATGTGATACCACATAATATCAATACACCATCTGCATTAACATCTGTACTAACTGAAGTAAAACCACTTGACGTACAATACAATGGCTCATCCATACTATCAGTTACAAATAGAGATGCAACAATAGAGACTAAATTTAATCTGACAAATACAAATGACAATACTTTGATTATTGAAATGCTAAGCTATGATGTTTATGTAAATGGCATTCAGCTTGGTCATGGTCAGTATGGACAAAAATATGAGGGATCTTCGGAGAGTTCAACATACTTGCCCCTTACACAGCATAATTCTGAAACAATTACAAACAAGGCACAATTAACTAATGATGGAAATAACCCGCAGGCTTGGTCAGCACTACAAAGTGATACTGGAAAGATTCGAATTGCAGGAACAGTTTATTATTCAACACATTCGCCTTTTGCAGGGCAAAGCTACTCTAAAAATTTTGATTTTACAAAATAAAAATTAGATTTTAACGATTAGGGTTGTATCTTGAACGAATGAACTTTACAAGATAAATAAAACCAAGTATTATCCAAGTAAACATCATTGTTCCCCATGCAAGCACTACAATCTTTGGTATACTAAGACCAATCTGGGATACATAGTCAAGATATTGTCCTGGGATTATCTTTTCTAGATAATACAGAGGGAAAAGATACGGATTAATATCTTGAACATCATGAAGGAATTTCTCGCTGATTAGTGTTGTAACAGCATGCCATCCAAAGAAGAATGTTACAAAGAAAAATACCGCTTTTCTTCCAACAGGTTTCTTATATCCTCGTTTCTCTACCTTTTCTAATCTCTCTTTTACTCTTGCAAGCTCTGCTTTAAGCTCTTCAACAGATTTTTGATCTCCAGATCTTTTCTTTGAGGATCTCATGTATGTTGATAGCAATGAATCAAGATATTCTTTATCAGAATTGTAAAGTGGTTTACCGTCTTGTAATGCACTTAGAATATAGTTGAGTCTTCCAACGTCTCCCTTCTTAGAATCTATCAAGTACATTACATTGTCAATTAGTTCGTCTACCATCTTAATCACGTTTTTTCAATATGACATGACTTATCAGAAGCGGCTTTAGATGACATTATCAATATTATCAAGCTCTTTTGGAAAGGGATTTTAATTATTATTGAGACTAGCCTACTTTCTTGAGGAAGTTTATGATTGGTTCCCTATCGTAATTAGATAAAGACGAAAACCCCTCCAATAACTCCCTTTGAATATTTAATGTGTCATCAAAGGCCTTTTTGATGTGTTCTGTATTGAATGGGACAAGTTTATCGATCTTTCCGTCACTGTATGATTCTACATATCTTCTCAATACTAGAGAAACAAAATTTGGTGCAATACCCAGTAGTGTAATAATTGCACTCTTCAGATCCTTCTCCTTTGTGTTAGAATCTTTTTCAAGAAAATTATTCATGATTTGAATTCTTTCCTTGTCTGTCCCTGATACAGAAGCAGCAACAAGCAAACCGCTGTCGGTTAGTTGGTAGTATGGAACTCCTTGCTCTTGAAGTGCTTTTGGGCCACGCTTTATTGGCAGTCTTCCAGATTCCTCCACTAGTCCAAGAGGAAGAAGAACCTCATCCAAATCTCTAAAAATTCCAGAATAGATATTTTGCCAGGTAGTTCCGTTTTGTTCAGCAAGCTTGTGTGCAATAGCAGTGCGTGTCTTTCTAGTTGGCAAGGTCTCTGCTGCAAGATGAATAATTATTCCACGTTGTCGCATCGCTTCTCCTGTGAATTCCTTGTCCTTTGTCTTAAAGGTCTGAAAAACTGATAGATTTGGTATTTGCTTTTTTATTTTGGTCATGCTATTCACTATTTTTTTAAAATGATTCTTGTATCGCAAACTCGCAAATTTTCATAGTTTGATAATCTAGAATTTCCATTTTGTGATATTATCCTATTTTACCAAGATATAAGAATTTGTGATATGTAAAAATTATAACAATTTAATTTTTCTTCAAATATGATCTGCATGAATTTATGAAAAAATTCCAAAATGTTTTCATTTTATTCACTAGACAAATGTGAAAGGGATTTACATTACCCTTGCTTTAGATGTGAAATATGCTAATTTCATCTGATGAATTGCTAAAGAAGATTGAAAAACCAGATCTCATTCTTGTTGATTCAAGATCATACAAAGATTACTTGGAAGGACATATTCCAGGCGCTGTAAATCTTGATTTTTTCTATTATCATTGGTCTGATACCTCAAAAGATGGAATAAAGGCATTTGAGAAACAGATGGAGAACCTCCTCTCTTTTTTGGGTGTGACAAATGACAAGACAGTTGTATTCTATGATGAAGTTTCAGGAATGAGTGCAGCAAGAGGCGTCTGGACCCTGATGTACTTTTCACATCCTAACACATTCATGCTTGATGGGGGATTTAAAAAATGGAAGAGTCTTGGTCTTGTTACAGAAACCAAGACAAATGGATTCAAGCCAGCAAAATTTTCAGGCAAGATTAACAAGGATGTAATTGCAAGTTATGAACACGTCAACAAAAAGATAGGCAAAATCAGGCTTCTTGATGCAAGAAGTAAAGATGAATACGATGGAGTTACAATCCGGGCTGCAAGAAAGGGACACATTCCAACTGCCATCAATATTGATTGGATGCTAAATGTCAATGACGATGGTACAATGAAATCAAATGAAGATCTTGCCAAGATGTATAATTTTTCGAAGGATGATGAAATTGTAACATATTGTCAGGGAGGATATCGCGCAGCAAATTCTTTTCTGGCACTCAAAATTCTTGGTTTCAAAAATGTCAAGGTCTATCTTGGTTCATGGGGCGAGTGGGGAAACAAACTTGATCTGCCAATAAAAATTTCCAAAACCTGATCTAAATATTATAAAATAATGTACGATGATCGCACCTTTGTTGATTTTAAAAATATGAAATTTACTTTGCAAGAATTAGATTAATATAGCCTCTTTCAATGAGCCTTGGTGATGGTGCTTAACAAGCGTTCAAAATTGTCGCTCTTAGTTATAGCTGCGGGATTGACAATCGCACTATCAACATTCGTGTCAACTACTCCCGCATTTGCTGCCGAAAGTTCTCCTGCTAGTAGCGGATTAACAAAACCACTTTTAGCAATTGCAGCCGCAATTGCAATCGCAGGTGGTCTTATTGGTACTGGTAATGCACAACAGGGTATTGGTGCTGCTGGTATGGGTATTATTGCTGAGAAACCAGAGAAGTTTGGTCAGGTATTATTCTTCTTTGTCATTCCAGAAACTCTTTGGATCATTGGTTTCGTATTAGGAATCATATTGCTACTGGGCATACTATAGTGGTTTTCAGTAATGAGCATTGAAACGTTCATTCAGGAGATAGAGAATAGAAAACGAAAAGAGATTGACGGTCTTGAAAAAGATCTAACAGAAAAAAAGTCAAAGCTCCAAGCCGAGATGAATCACACTATCAAAGAGATTCAAGAACGTTTTTCAACTGAAGCTAAAGTAAAGTCAGAAAGAGAACAAGCCAGAATAATCGAAGCTTCAAAGCTCCAAGCAAAGAAGATCATGTTTGATGCCATAAATGCAAACATGCAATCTGCCTTTGCCGTAATCCAACAAGAGATAGAAAATTACACAAAGAGTTCACAGTACAAGAAAGCTCTTGAAACCATGATTAGCAATTCAAAAAAGAAACTTGGTCAAAATATTATAGTTCATTGCCGAGAAGAAGACAAATCAATTCTCAAAGAACTTGGAGTAACCACAAGCAAGTCAATTAAGACTCTTGGTGGAATCATTGTAGAAAACAAAGAAGGAACAAGAGAATTGGACCTTACTTTTGAAGAACTACTTAGAACCAATGAAGACCAAGTCAAGAGCTTCCTCTCGGAGAAAATGTAATGCCAACATCACAATACGCATCATCATTTGGTAGACTACAAGCAATTTCACTTAACCTTCTTTCGAAGGATGTAATGCAAAATCTAATGAAGGCAAAAGACGAAACCGAGATGGTAAAAACACTCGAGTCCACTTGGTATAAACCAGAAATTGAAAAGGCAGCATCAATCTTCAAGCAATCTGAACTATTGGAAGTTGCACTTAACAGACATCTTGTATATATCAACAAGACTGCATTGGAAGCAACTCCATTTAGTGGCAAGTCTGCTGTTCGGGCATATCTTTCAAAATGGGATATTTACAACATTGAACTAATACTTTCTGCAAAGAGCATGGGAAGACCAATCTCCGAGACAGAATCATTTCTTGTCTCAAGCAGAAATGTTCCTGCAGGAATCTCTGCCGGAAATATCTCCCATGATGAGATGAAGATAATTTTATCCCAGACTGGAGTTGATGGCGTTGTAAATCAACTTGTAAAATACAATTATGGAACAGTTTTGATGCAGCACCTTGAAACATACCAAAAGACTGGCGATCTTGGACCTATGATGTCTGCACTCCAGTCTTTCTATTATCATAATTTACTAGAATCACTCAAGTTCTTCCAAGGTGATGAGGGAATAATTCGAGACCTTGTAAGAGCAGAGATAGACAAGAAGAATGTTCTCAGTCTTCTCAAAGCTAAAGAATCTGATCTTGACAAAGATATTGTAAGCAAACATCTAGTCGAGGGTGGTAAAATGCCTAAAAATGAATTGCTAGATGTCTATGGAGCAAAAGATGTGGCCGAAATTGTCGGCAGAATAGAAAACAGATTCATGTTAGTTAATGCACTGGCACAATACAAGCAATCAAAGAGTCTGATTGACTTTGAAGTTGCATTGGATAAATTCATAAATTCCGAATATGTCAAAAAATTGAAAAATATTGCACTTTCAATTGGTACTATATTCTACTTTATCATTAACACAGAACACGAGCGAGAAAATATCAAAAGGATCGCTTATGGTAAACGCTATAACCTGTCTTCAGAATACATCAATTCATTATTACTAATAGAGTGAGAAAATGTCAAAACAACAATCTGAAACCACTGGAAAAATAGCCGTAGTAGGCGAACGAGAACTTGCTATTGGATATAATCTTCTAGGAATAGAAGATACCTTCATTACAAGTGGCGAAGAGGCAAGCAAAACAATCCAAGATCTCTTTGCATCCGGTAACTATAGTCTAATTATTGTAAGTGATGCCGTTCGAAGTAGTCTTCCTGCGATCTTTAGAAAGAAGATCGAGGCCTCGATCGAGCCTTTGGTGATATTTATGCCTGCTTTACAAGGTAATATTCAAGAAGAATCTATAGCCGTACTAGCAAAGAGAGTGTTAGGAATAAGTATCCCCTCGAGTTGATGATGATAAATGGCTGAAGGAATAATCTCAAGAATCTCAGGTCCTGTAGTAATCGCAAGTGGCCTAGAAGGCGCACAAATGTTCGATGTAGTCCGTATTGGTGATATGGGACTAGTAGGAGAAATAATTAGAATTGAAGGAACCAAGGCAACAGTTCAAGTTTATGAAGATACAACTGGTCTTCGTCCAGGAGAGAAGGTAGTCAATACAAAAAGACCACTCTCAATGCAGCTTGGACCAGGTTTACTAAAGTCAATTTATGATGGTATTCAAAGACCACTAGATGTTCTAAGAGAACAAAGTGGTGACTTTATCAGCAGAGGAAAAGTCATTCCAGCACTTGACCAGACCATAAAGTGGGACTTTGTTCCATTAAAGAAGAAAGGAGATCATGTTTCTCCTGGAGAAATAATTGGTGAAGTTCAAGAAACTCCACTTATCATGCACAAAATAATGGTTCCTTACAACGTTAAAGGAACACTGACTGATATTTCTGAAGGCAAGTATACTGTTAATGATATTGTCGCAACTATACAAAATGGAACCAAGACAGAGATTGGTCTGTCAAGTTGGTGGACTGTACGAACTCCAAGACCAGTTCTTCGCAAGTTACCTCCGGAGGAACCATTGCTTACTGGACAAAGAGTACTTGATACTTTCTTCCCAGTTGCAAAAGGTGGTACAGCTGCAATTCCAGGTCCATTTGGAAGTGGAAAGACAGTAACTCAACAGCAACTTGCAAAATGGGCAGACAGTAATGTGATTGTCTATGTAGGTTGTGGAGAAAGAGGAAACGAAATGACTGAGGTTCTTACAACATTCCCAAAACTCGAAGACCCCAAGTCAAAGAGACCATTGATGGAGCGTACAATTCTTGTTGCTAATACTTCTAACATGCCAGTAGCTGCACGTGAAGCAAGCATCTACACTGGCATTACGATGGGAGAATACTATCGTGATATGGGATATGGTGTTGCATTAATGGCAGACAGTACTTCAAGATGGGCAGAAGCACTCAGAGAAATTTCTGGTAGACTAGAAGAAATGCCAGGTGAAGAAGGTTATCCAGCTTATCTTGGTAGAAGACTAGCAGAATTTTATGAAAGAGGTGGAAAAGCAGTTGTTATCTCACCTGAAGAACGTGTTGGTTCTCTTACGCTTGTAGGTGCAGTGTCTCCACCTGGTGGTGACTTTTCAGAGCCAGTATCTCAAAACACACTTAGAGTAACTAGAGTTTTCTGGGCACTTGACGCAAGCTTGGCATCAAGAAGACATTTCCCATCAATTAACTGGCTAACTAGCTATTCACTATACGCAGACGGTATGGGAGACTGGTACAAGAATAATGTATCTGCAACATGGATTGCATCAAGAAAAGAAGCACTTGAAATTTTACAAAAAGAATCTGAATTACAAGAAATTGTCCAGCTTGTCGGTTATGATGCACTTCCAGAACCAGAAAAGGGGGTGTTAGATACTGCAAGATCAATCAGAGAAGACTATCTACAGCAGAGTGCGTATGATGATGTAGATACATACACATCAATCAGAAAACAATTCTTAATGCTATCAACAATCCTAGAATTTGGCAAGATGGAAGCAGATGCAATAAAGAAAGGAATCACATCTGTAAAGGTAGGTCAATTAGAATCAAGAAAGATGATATCAAAAATTAAATGGACAAAAGAAGATCAAGTTGAACAACTAGTAAAGGATACAAAGAGCAAAATGCAACAAGAATTTTCAACATTATCAACGGAGGCAACAAGATAAATGACTGATATTTCATACAAGACAATTTCAAAGATTGCAGGTCCTCTAATGTTCGTAGAGGGTGTAGAAAATGCAGCCTATGGTGAAATGGTTGAGATCAAATTACCAAATGGTGAAAGAAGACAGGGCCAAGTTCTTGATACAAGACAAGGTCTTGCAGTTGTACAGGTCTTTGGTGCAACACTGGGTCTCAACATAGGAGATACATCAGTAAGATTCCTTGGAGAGACTGCACAGCTTGCAGTATCTGATGAAATGTTAGGTCGTGTGTTTGACGGTCTTGGAAATCCAAGAGATAACGGTCCAAAGATTGTTTCTAAAACTAAAGTCGACTTGGTAGGTTCCGGTATTAATCCATATTCAAGAGAAGAACCATCTGAATTCATCCAGACTGGTATGTCTAACATTGACGGAATGAATACTCTCGTCAGAGGTCAGAAGCTTCCAATATTCTCAGGAGCAGGTCTTCCTCACAATTTACTTGCAGCACAAATTGCAAGACAGGCCAAAGTTCTCGGAGGTTCAGAGAACTTTTCAGTAGTCTTTGCAGCAATGGGAATTACAAGTGAAGAGGCAAACTTTTTCGTAAAACAATTTGAAGAAAGTGGTGCACTTGGAAGAACTGCATTATTTCTAAATCTCTCATCTGATCCATCCATGGAGCGTCTACTTACTCCAAGACTTGCATTAACTACTGCAGAATATCTTGCTTATGAAAGAGACATGCATGTTCTTGTAATTATGACTGATATGACTAACTATTGTGAAGCATTAAGAGAAATTTCTGCTGCAAGAGAAGAAGTTCCAGGACGAAGAGGATATCCTGGTTACATGTACACTGACTTGTCATCATTATACGAAAGAGCAGGAAAAATCAAGGGAAGAAACGGCTCTGTTACTCAGATTCCAATTCTTACCATGCCTGCAGATGATATCACTCACCCAATTCCAGATCTCACTGGTTACATTACAGAAGGACAGATTGTTATGAGCAGAGACTTGCACAGAGGAGACATTCATCCTCCAGTAGATGTATTGACAAGTCTTTCACGTTTGATGAACCAAGGTATCGGAAAAGGAAGTACAAGAGAAGATCACCGAAGTCTTGCAGACCAGCTCTACTCTTCTTATGCACAGGGTAAAGATGCAAGATCATTGGCTGCAATCGTAGGTGAGGAAGCTCTCAGTGACCTTGATAGAAAATTCATGAAAGTTGCTAATGACTTTGAAAGAAAGTTTGTCAACCAAGGAATGGATGAGAATCGTTCAATTGAACAAACTTTGGATATTGGCTGGGAACTACTAAGTGAATTATCAGACTCTGAACTTAATCGTATCAAGCCAGAATTCATAGAGAAATACAGAAAGAAATCTGGTGCAGGTGCATAAAATTGCCATCAGTAATTAACATTAGACCAACTCGTCTTGAATACATCCGTACAAAAAGAAGAATCATCGTTGCAAAAAAAGGTCTAAAATTATTAAAACTAAAACGACAAGCACTGATCTTGGAATTCTTTAACACAAGCAAGAGTGTAGCCTCACTTAGAAGCGGCCTTCAAGCAGAACTTGTAAAAGGATATCAAGCCATTCGAATGGCTGAGATGCTTGCTGGCGCTATGAGACTAGAAAATGAAGCCATGAAGATCCCCCAATTAAATAAATTGCAAATTACTCCAAAGAACGTCATGGGTGTTCGAATTCCAAAGATAGAAGGTGGAAAAAGTAATCAGGCGCTTACAGAACATCTCTTAGAATTACCTCCTTCAATTAATGAAGCAATCAAGGCGTTTCATAATGTACACAAGATGGTTCTTGATGTTGCAGAAAAGGAAACAACACTTCGTAAATTATTACTTGAGATTGAAAAAACAAAAAGAAAATCTAATGCTATTGAAAATGTATTTATCCCAAGATTGCTAGCTGCAATCAAATTCATTATATTCAGACTAGATGAGATGGAACGAGATACTTTCATGATGCTAAAGACTGTCAAGCGAAAGATGGGAGAAAGAGAACAAGAAGCTATGCTGAAAAAGGAGAAAGAAATTCTTGCCTAGATTTGTAAATCCCCAACAGAGGAAATTCTTTATGATAATCAGAGCATTTAAGCTAGGAAATATTCTTGCTACAGTTGGCTTGGCACTATATGCAAGCAAGCACTTTTGGGGAGTTTAAAATGTCTACATCAGAAAAATACGTACATTCACTTACAAAAATAAAAGAAGCAGAAGAGAAAACTCAAAAAGAAATTGATGAACAAAAGAAGAAAGTAGTAGAAGAACTAAGAAATTTCGAAATTCATGTTACTCAATCAATTGCGACTGCAAAATCAGATGGAGAAAAATTAGTTGAATCATCTGTGGAGCAAGCAAGAAAGAAAGCAAATGCTGAAACAGAAAAAATAGTAGAAGAGGCAAAAAATAAGGCAAAAACAATTTCTTCAAAAATTGATTCTCATACCGTTAAAGAAATAATTGATATTTTACTAAAAGAGGTATAGATTTTGGTTCTAAAACCAATACCAATGAGAAAAATTGCAGTGCTTGGTCTGCGAAAAGAAAATCAAACTGTAGTCTCTATTTTACATGATCTTAATGTTGTACAGCTAGAACCACTCTCAAAAGATGTTGCCTCTATGCTAAGAAATGAGCGTGACAATGATCTATTCAGACAAGTATCCGACCAACTATTACGAATGAAGGCACTGAAAACTGTACTTCCTCCAATAGAAGCTACACAGTGCCAGAGATTTACCTCAGTAGACCAAATAATGCAGGCTACAAAATCCATTGATGTTGATAGCAAAGTTGCCTCCTTGGAAAAAGAAAAGGAAGGTCTTCTAACACAACTCAATGAGACAGAAAATAATATCAAACTAGTTGAGGAATTCTCGTTTTTCCCAGAGGACTTTAATGTTCTTCAATTAAAAATGGCGCATTCTTACTTTGGTAGAATATCTTCAAAGAATTATCCTGCTTTTAAAAAGGCACTTGATGTTAACAGTCAAGATGTCTTTGTCTATCCAAAAGAAGGAAAAGATACCACAAACATGGTTCTTGTAACATTTCCAAACTTCCCACCACATGCACTCGCCACTGTAGTTCAAGAATATGATGTAAAAATAGAAGCATCTCCAAAGCTAGATGGAAAGGCAGACCAGCTAATTCAAAAACTAAAAACAAAACAATCTGAGATATCACAAAAACTAAAAGAAGTTGAGAGACAGTTAGGTGAAATCTCAAAGGCTCATTATGTTAATATCGTATGCATAGAGGAACAACTTGAAATTGAAAACAAAAAGCTTGAAGTCATTGATAACTTGGGAGTTACATCTGACTCGTTTGCTCTTGAAGGCTGGATACCAAAATCAAAGATAAATCAACTAAGAACAGTATTTGAAAAAAATACCAAAGGTACAATGCTATTTGAACTTGAAACAGATGAGCATCCTCCAACACAATTTGATAATCCAAAAAGATTCAAACTGTTTGAGGCCTTTATCAGGTTCTATTCTTTACCAGAAGGCAAAGAATTTGATCCAACACTAATCTTTGGTTTGCTATTTCCAATATTCTATGGAATGATGGTGGGAGATGCAGGATATGGACTTGTCATACTCTTAGTTTGTAGATGGGTTATCCGAAGAATCGATGGTGGAAAGAGAGACTTTAACATCATGCCCGGAATGTTGCGAAAGTTTGCGTTGAATATACTAAAGAAACGACAAATGTCAAAACTAGCAAAAGCAATGACACCAGGTGCTATCATTGCTATTGGATTAGGATTTGTGTTTAACCTCTACTTTGGATTCCATCTTAACGGTTACCTGTTTGGCTTTCTCAATAGTACTCTAGGTTTACACCTTCCAGCAGATGGAACAATATTCAGTCCAATTCATGGCCTAAGAAAGCTATTGTTAATCAGTGGATACATTGGTCTTGGAATGGTAACATTTGGACTAGTTCTTGGTATGTTGAACAGTATGCGTGAAGGTCTCAAAAAACACGCAATTGGTAAAATGGGCTGGTTGCTCTTTGGTTGGGGTGTAGTACTCTTGGGTCTTGCACTAATGCATCACCAACACATTAACCCAGTACATAGTGTATCGGGGGCAGCCTACATAGGCCTAATGATGGGTGGAATTGCACTAATGTTTGTAGGAGAAGGTCCAAGAGCTATAATGGAATTGCCATCCATTGTAAGTCACATACTCTCATACACAAGAATTATCGGTATTTTGTTGGCATCTGTTATCTTGGCTGATGTAATTGACTTTATCTTTGTCAAGACATTACACCACTCGATTCCTTACATTGTTCTTGGAACAATAATACTCTTCATAGGTCACATATTCAATATTATAATTGGTGTCTTTGAGCCAGGTATTCAGGGAGCCAGATTGATCTATGTTGAATTCTTCTCAAAATTCTATCATGGTAATGGAAGAGCATTCAAACCATTTGGAACTCCAAGAAAGTTCACCTATGACCAATATGAAATGCAAATAGAAAAGAAATAGAAATTCTAATAATATTTCAGTTCATTGACATCCAAAGTTCTTGTACAATATCTGCATCTTAGAACAAGTCCTGTTTTGTCAACAACATCCATGATGGGTTGAATATCCTCATCACTATTTGTTATACAATCTGGATTTGAACATCGAAAAATTCTCTCTATTTGATTTGGTAAAGTAACACGTCTCTTCTCAACCAGTTTGTAATCACGAATTATGTTCACTGTTGCCTTTGGAGCAATAAGTGCAAGTTTGTTGGTATCTGTATCTTGTAAGAATCTATTCTCTACTTTTATGATGTCTTTTTTTGCAACCTTGGAGCTTGGAACATTTAGTGCGATTGTAATTACATTGCCGTCTGTACCGTCTATACCTAACGCATTCAATACCTTCAAACCTTTCCCAGATTCTATGTGATCAATCACAGTTCCGTTTTTGATCCTCCTTACGATAAGATCAGACTCTGACATTGGAATAGTTTGTATACTACTCATATATAATAGTGAATTGCCAATGAGCAATTCTTTTTTCCAAAAAGATATTGTCTCAGTGAGAGATTTTGATAAACAAAAGTTTGAAACTGTTTTCCAAGCAACTGACAAAATAATTGAGATGAACCCAAATGAGAGAAGAGAGCTTGTACGTGGAAAGACACTTGGGTATCTGTTTTTTGAACCTAGCACTAGAACCAGATTAAGTTTTGAAGCCGCAATGGCCTCAATCGGAGGAACATCTCTTGGAATATCTGATGCCTCATCCTCTTCTGCAAAAAAGGGTGAAAGTCTTGCAGATACTGTAAAAATCATGTCTTTGTATTCTGATGTCCTGATTCTTAGGCATCAACTTGATGGTTCTAGTAGATTTGCAGCCGAAATATCAGAAAAGCCATTGATTAATGCAGGTAGCGGTACAGAAGAACACCCAACACAGGCAATACTTGATCTTTACACTATAAGAAAAGAAAAAAAGAAAATTGATGGTCTCAAAATAGGAATTATTGGAGATCTAAAATATGGAAGAACTGTCTATTCGCTTTTGTATGCTCTAAGTAATTACAACGTTGATGTCAAGCTAATATCTCCACCTTCACTTAAAATCAGATCTGATTCCACTTATGAAATACGAAAAAAACTCCAATATACTGAGACTAGTGATTTGGAAGAAAATCTTGAAGATCTAGATGTAATATATGTAACAAGAATACAAAAAGAAAGATTTGTTGACATTGAAGAGTATGTCAAAGTTAGAGGAAGTTACAAAATTGGTCCAGAACTAGTAAAGAAAATAAAAGATGATGCCATCATAATGCATCCATTACCACGTCTTGATGAAATATCTCCAGAGATTGATTCTACAAAACAAGCCAAGTACTTTAAACAAGCGCAATATGGAAAAGATACTCGTGCAACTCTTCTTGCACTAATTCTAAATGAAAACGGAATATAGTTCTATTAGGTAAATAAAATTCTACATTGCAACTAGTTTGACATTATCCATCTTTTTGTTTGTCTGAAAGTCTCGTGTCATGACACTAATCTTTGAAGCGTCGCCATGTAACAAGAAGAGCTCCATGCACTTGTTACCATCTACTTTACTATGTAGATGTGTGCCAATCAAATCTTCATGATTATGCTTGATTCCTGTCACAACCTGTTCTGATTCTTCATCGTGGACAACCATGAGAATCGCATGAATTGATCCAGACAGCGTAGCATGCTGTTTTTCTTCTGCTACTAGATTTCTTATTCCTGCACGAATAATTTCAGACCTGCCAGTAAATCCCATTGTCTTTTGTATTCTGTCTAATTCAGAAAGTATCTCATCATTGAGAGATATTGAGACTATTGGCATGGATTCTATGTTATTAAGTATCTTATAAGTTTAATAGTAAAAATTATTAATATTTCTTAGACTTATTAATAACAATAAAGCAGAATTTTCGTTGAATATAGGTACCAAGACTGCAATACTGGCAATTGTAATTGTAATACCGTTATCTGGCTATGCCTTGTGGATATCAGAACAAAATAAAGAAACAGTTACACAAATCTCAGAGCGACACAAAATTCTAGTCAGTTTCTATCCAATTTACAAATTTACAAAAGCTGTTGGTGGCGAGAAAGTTGATGTTTCTGTTATTATTCCATCTGGAGTTGAACCGCATGATTGGGAGCCTACAGTTCAAGATATTGAGAATCTCAAAAAGGCAAGAATGGTAATCATCAATGGTGCAGGACTTGAATCTTGGATATCAAAACTTGTTTCTGCAAATCCTGACATCACTGTTATTGATTCGAGTAAAAATATTCCATTGTTACAAAAAAGTGAAGGTAAGAGCATGACTGATCCGCATATATGGCTAGATCCTGTACTTGTCAAGATCCAAATACAAAATATTGCAGACGGTCTGATAAAGTCTGATCCAGAAAATGCAGATTACTATCAACAAAATGCAAATCAATACAAGACAAAATTAGATCTTCTTGATAACAAAATTAGAACAGATCTTGCAAGTTGCAACAAAAAAAATTTCCTTGCATTTCATGATGCATTTTCCTATTTTTCAAAAGAATATGGATTGAATCAAAATACAATTGTTGGCGGATTAAATCCCGAAAATGAACCAACTGCAACAAAACTTGAAGAGATAACACATAAAGCACAAACTCTTGGAATTAATGTAGTCTTTACTGAAGAGGCAGTAAATCCCCAAATATCAAAAGTTATAGCTGATGAAATACATGGTAAAGTACTTGTTCTTAGTCCTCTTGAGATTACAAACATAAACGATGACTATATAAAAAAAATGCAAAACAATCTATCAAATCTAAAGGAAGCATTGTGCTCATGAAATTAGTTGAGATTGAAAACCTGACTGTCTCATATGAGGGAGTCTCAGCACTTGACAAGGTTACATTTTCTGTTGAAGAAAAGGACTTTCTTGGAATAATAGGACCAAATGGTGCAGGCAAGACTACACTCTTTAGTTGCATGTTAGGTTTAATTACAAATTATCAAGGAACTATCAAATTTTTTGGTAAAGATATTCGAAAATCCACACAGCATCTAAGTAAGATAGGTTTTGTACCTCAAAAACCTGTATTTGAAAAGAATTTTCCTGCAACTGTTGAAGAAATAGTTGGAATGGGTATCATGAAAGGTTATGATAAGGACAAGGTAGATGAATCTCTTCAAAAAGTCTGGCTACATGAACTTGGTAAACGTAGAATTGGTGATCTGTCAGGAGGACAACAACAACGTGTCTTCATAGCAAAAGCTCTGATAAACGATCCTAAAGTGCTTATTTTAGATGAGCCAGTAACAGGAATCGATTCCCAAAGTATGGAATTTTTTTACCAGATTCTAAATGATCTTAATAGAAAAGAAGGAATTACAATTATCTGGTCATCACACGATCTGGATGCAGTAGCAAGACTTGCAACAAAAGTTGCATGTCTTAACAGAACTCTATCTTTCCATGGAATATCTGAAGAATTTTTCCACAATGAAGATTTACTAAAAATGTATTCAGAGTCATCAATGCAAATGCATATGCACAAGCACGAGGATTAGTATGAGTTTTGATATTCTAACATATGCATTTATGCAAAGAGCTATTGTCTCTGGAATTGCAATATCTTTAATGTGTTCAGTGATTGGTTTGTTTCTTGTTCTAAGAAAACAATCGCTTTTTGGTGATGCACTTGCCCATGCAGCATTTGGAGGAATTGCTGCAGGACTTTATCTTGGAGTATATCCTCTGTGGACTGCATTTGCTGTATCTGTTTCAAGTGCGTTGGCTCTTACAAAGATCAAACAGAAATTTCAAATTTCTAGTGATGCAACTGTAGCCATATTACTCTCATCTGGTCTTGCGATGGGTGTGATTTTGATAAGTATGGCAAAAGGTTTTACTGTTGACATATTCAGTTTCCTTTTTGGTAGTATACTGCTTGTAAGTTTACAAAACACTCTGCTTATTTTGGGACTGTGCGGAACAATACTTGTTATAGTTTTATTGCTATATAGAAGATTGGTATACACAACATTTAGCGAAGAGCAAGCAAAGGTAAGTGGAATACCGGTAGAGAAGATGAATTATCTTTTTGTTGTGATTGCTGCTATTGCCGTAGTAAGTTCAATGCAGCTTGTTGGAATCTTGTTAACTTCTTCTCTTATTGTAGTACCAAATGTTACTGCGATTTTATTTTCTAGGGGCTTTAAGCAAACTGCAATACTTTCAATGATCTTTGCAGTATTTTCTGCTGTGGTAGGTATACTATCTTCATATGTGCTAAATGTTGCACCTGGCGGAATGATTGTACTTATTTCAATTATTATTTTTGGAGTTTCACTAGGGATAAAATCGTTGAAAACAAGGAACAAATTCGTAAGGAAAACTATCGCTAGTTCTAAAATTTAATTATCATAAAATCAAATTTTGATCAAACTAGTATATCATAAAAAATGATACTTGTAATGTTGAAATAGTTTGAAAATAGATCATATTTTTAAAGTCTAAAGTATATCACAAAACAATGAAGTCAAAACCATTTGGCGCACTATTTGGTCTTTTGGCTCTAGTTGCTATTTTAGGTGTAGCACCAGCATTTGGACAATATGATACACCAGATCAATCAACAGGTAATGTTGTAGCTGGGAAGATGATGCATAGTGCAAAAGCTTCTGATGGCACAACAGTCATAGTAACTACCAGTCATCTGATAAATGGACAACCATTGTCATTAGCAATATCATTCACAGATGCTAATGGAAATAAAATAAAACATCAAAACTATGCAATTACTGTAACACAAGATGGTAATAGTATATTGTCAAATTCAGCTGGACATACACACACAGGTGATGATACCCAAACTACTTCAGCTGCTACATCTGTCAATCCTGTAGACATAAAAATAACACTAAACGGTGTTGGTCTTCCTACAGCAGATCCATCAATGTGGACCGGTGTTAAAGGTGAAGTGCTTAGTTTTTCACAAGTTGTACCAGATACAACAATGGCACCTATGTCAAATATGACGAGCAATATGACAACAACCTCACCAGCAACAACCACAACACCAGCAGACAATGCAACCGTACCAGAGTTTGGTCCAGTCGCATCAATAGTTCTTGCAATTGCTGTATTGAGCATGGTAGTGTTTGCTGCAAAGACTAGAGTAATTCCAAGACTCTAAAATCAACCCTAATTTTCTTTTTATTTGATTTTGTAAAGCGATCTTATGTGCCAGTGAATTATTACATTCTATTCTCTAATACAGCCCAGCAAATACTGGTAGTTTTTAGAGAATTATCTGAGAGATTTTTATAGTAGCTTGATATCACACAAAACAATGAAGTCAAAACCATTTGGCGCACTATTTGGTCTTTTGGCTCTAGTTGCTATTTTAGGTGTAGCACCAGCATTTGGACAGACAGCAAGTGAAGTAGATATCGCAACAGGCGCAGGCGCAAGCGCAAGCGCAGCATGTGTTACTACAAACAATTGTTTCTCTCCAAATCCAATAACTGTTGCACCTGGAACAGAAGTTGAATGGAAGAATACCGATACCGTAAGTCACACAGTAACAAGCGGCAAAGTCAGTGATGACAATGCAGGCTCAATGTTTGACAGTGGACTAGTCAAGAAAGGTAACGAATTCAAATTCACTTTTGCAACTGCAGGAACATATGATTACTTTTGCACCGTACATCCATGGATGGTCGGTCAAGTGATCGTAGGTGAAGCAGCAGCTAGTACCACACCAGCAGCACCAGCAACAACCACAGCACCAGCAGACAATGCAACCGTACCAGAGTTTGGTCCAGTCGCATCAATAGTTCTTGCAATTGCTGTATTGAGCATGGTAGTGTTTGCTGCAAAGACTAGAGTAATTCCAAGACTCTAAAATTAACTTCCTTTTTATTATTTTATTTTTCTAAGAACTTAGCTGAGGCTTTACTGTAGATAACGAAATGGCATGATCATCAATTAAAACTCCTACACCAACTGAGACACTCTTTATTCTGATTACAATCTTTGTCAAGTCATCATCAGTTAGATTATATTGTTTTTCCATTGATTTCTTTACCTTCATTTCTGTATCTGAAACTTGATTGAGACCGCTTGATAGAGAAATATCCAATGTCTTTCTTAACATGTCCTGTGGAATTTTTCCGCTATAATCCTGAACAATGTAAAATGAAATTTTATCAACAATTACCTCATGAGGAAGTATATCCAAAGCATTTGCAGTATAAAATACCTGAACATCTAAAATATTGATATCATTCGGGGTAGAACTTGCTATTGCAGTTCCACTGTTCAACATCGAATCCAATGGAACATTGATGATGGTAAACCCTTCAATAAAATTTTCATTATTGCTTCCAAGTGCAGTTCTGATGTCGTGACAAGTTATACTCTTTGATGTTTCAGAATCCATTTTCATCAAAATGGCATTTGAACTTGGGCCATTGTTAAGTACAGAACTCCAAAGAACCTGGGTCTGGAATTTTTGTTTATTAAACAAACTAATGTCCGTATCATAATGACCAGGTCTAAGCGGTCCCTCTCCTGCGTATATCGAACCACATTCAAACTTGGTTGTATATGTAACACTTCTTGTAGAACTTGTCAATACAGCATTGCTTGTAGGTAAATCCGTAAAGGTTGCAACACCTGATGAATTTCTTACCTGCACTGTCTTTTGAATCTGGTCTACACTAAATCCATATGTTGTACTTGTCTGAATTATGGTATAATTTGCATTTTTTATTCCTGACAAAGTGATCACACCATCTTTGTCTTTTTCAGTATCATCTGCGGAATTATCTATAACTGTATAATTTCCTGTACCTGTGAAAGGATTTGGTGATATTACAAATTGACTTGATCCGATCAACTTGTTGTCATTTGAGAGTGAAATTATTGTAAGCGAAGAGCTTTGCGCAAATGCAAAATCCTTTGAATCATAAATTCCAGAACTTAAAACTAGATACAAAACCAATACAACAGCCTGCGTAGCAAGAAAAGATGTTATTTTTATCCAGCTTTTCATTTCATAATTTTATCTTATCTTGTTAATAATTTTATGTTAGGCATGGTTCTTACTCAAGAATTAAATAGGTTGTAGGGTGTTTTTTCAAATAATGCAACTTTATGCCAAAACTGTACTGTCATTAATTTTTGGCCTGATAGTTTTGTCATTTGCAGTTACATTTATTCCACAAAAAGCATACGGTGATGGCTTTACTCAGGAAAATGTACAGGCAAACATTGGAAACCGAGCAATTACAGTATTCATTAAACTTAATCCTCCTATTATAACATCTGATAATTCCGGTGACAAGTATATACAATTTAGATTTTTTGATGCAAACACAAACACGACAATTAACAATGTTTCATTTTTCATCAATGCAACAAAGGGAGACAAAATTTTGATGCATGACTTATTCTATACTCATACAGGATATCTCACAATAAAGTTTCAAGCAGGTGATTGTCCAGCAGGAATATGTACAGTATATGGAGACAACGATCCAACATTAAGTGGATGGGGGTCACAAACAAGTGATGTAACCGTACTGTCCTCAATACTCACAGAAGGCGGTCTTTACCACTTTAACATGTCGATTCTAGCTATTGATTATGCTAACACTCTAGTGGACCAATCAAATCCACCAAAATTTGATTCCTATCTTAGTGTGGGTGATATATCAAATCAAGATATTACTTATCAAAATAATCTATATAATACAACACTGATTTCTTACTATGACAAGACAACAGATTTCAAATTTGACGAAGCTACAAAACAATTTTCTTGGAAGATGTCATTTGATTGGGATGTCAATAGATTTCAAGATAGACCAATATTCATACATGAAGAACTGAGAGTACCAAAATCACTTAGTGCCTTCTCAGATACTCCAACATATACTGCAAGTGCAGAAGGATTTGGTCTTACCGGAAGAAGAGTCATTGTTGATCCGTATACTGTTGGTGATTACATGATAGTGCATTTGTTCTTAAACAAACCTGATCTGGTAAATATGGCAAAGACCGTTACATCCGGAGAAAAAACTATTGAATTCAAGGTTGCTCCAGAAAAGCCAAACGTACAATCCTCTGCTTCACTGCTTACCGACTTTGGAGGGTGGCACATAAAGCTTGGATGGAATCCTACAAGCTTGGCTGCAAACTCACAGAACAATTTGAAAATTAATTTCTATGACTCATTTACAGAACAACAGGTTACAGGAGATGTTAACTATGATGTTCAGGTACTTGACAAAGATCAAAGCGTATTATGGTCAAAGACAGATGCTGTTGCTCAACAAGGATCTGATACACAAACTGTAAACTTGCCTGGTAATGGTATCTACAATATTATTGTTAAAGTAAAATCAATTGTAACCAACGGCTTTCCGGATAACTCCAGAATAGGTATGGGTAGAGGAAACATTGTGATACCTTCTACTGTAACAGAACAGGATTCGCTAACACAGTCAGGAGGACAACCAAATAATACAGTAATTCCAGAGTTTGGTCCAGTCGCATCAATAGTTCTTGCAATTGCTGTATTGAGCATGGTAGTGTTTGCTGCAAAGACTAGAATTCTAAGACTCTAGACTTTTCATTTTATTGTTTATCTAGTAATTCTTGAGTTTTACTACAAACAAGATCTATACATTGTGAATTTGATATAGTATAAAGATCAAAGATAATTTTAATCAAGTTCGCAAAATGCTATTATACAAATCAAAGGTGAATTCATTATCACATGTTACCGCTAAGAGACGAAAATCCAAAACCTGTAGGATGGAAACCTTATGTCACTTATGGCTTGATTGCAATCAATGTGCTGTTATTTTTTTGGGAAATAGCTGTAACTCATCAAGTTTGGGAATTTACAAATAAACGAGCAGAAGATTTACTGTTAAATTATGGTACAGTTCCTGCAGTTATTACAAACGGATTAGCCGATCATAATTATGGTGTAATATCTACCATTTTCAGTTCCATGTTTCTTCATGCAGGTGTAATGCATATTGGAGGCAACATGTTGTTTCTTTGGATATTTGGAGATAACATAGAATACAAATTTGGAAGGGGAAAATTTCTTGGACTCTATCTTTTTTGGGGTGTTGTAGCTGGACTTTTCCATATCTTATCTAACCCATCAAGTCCATTACCTGCAATAGGAGCTTCTGGAGCAATTTCTGGAGTACTAGGAGCTTATCTCATCTTATTCCCCAATGCAAAAGTCTTGACATTGATACTAATGGGATTCTTTACAAGAGTTACCAGAATTTCAGCCAAGTGGTATCTTCCTTTCTGGTTCATTTTCCAAAATGTTTTACCTGCATTGATTGGCTCAAGTGGGTCAGGCATTGCATTTTTTGCTCATATTGGAGGATTCCTTGTAGGGCTGTTCTCTGGATTTGTTTACAAAAAGACTCACAGTTCTGAGTTTACCTATGGTACAAGATATGGTTGGAAGGGGGGAACCAAGTGGGGCACTTGATATATTTAGAACAAATTATTCTAAATACATTAATTTAAAATAAAAATTTCAAAAGTAATTTTGTCTAGTACCAAAGAATAAATTCTGTATTGATCATTGTTGAGATATGCCTCTGATAACAGTCTCAATGTATCCAGGCAGAACTGAAAAACAAAAAGAGGAATTTGCAAAAGCCATTACAAAATCTGCAGTGGAGATTCTAAAAACAAAAGAAAGTCACGTTATCGTAGTTTTTGAAGAAAATCCAAAAGAAAATTGGTATATGGCAGGAAATCCCCTCTAAACACATTTTTATTTTATAATAATCAAACAAGCTTGTGGCAAAGATTGCTGTAGTTCAAATGCGAGCTGAAACAGACAAGAAAAATAATTTAAAAAAAATTCTAAGATATATTTCACAAGCAGCACGTAAAGGCTCAGTATTATGCACATTTCCTGAATTTATGATGTATTACACACCATCTTCTCAATCTCCTTCAGAACTTGCAAATATTGCTGAAAAGATAGACGGTGAATTTGTTTCATCCATATCTGAAGCTGCAAAACAAAATTCAATTCAGGTTGTTGGTACTCTGTATGAAAAAAGTCCCAAGCCAAATAGGGTATATGATACATCTTTTCTCATAGATAAGAACGGCAAAGTGATTTCAACATACAGAAAAATTCATCTCTATGATGCGCTTGGCTTTAAAGAATCTGTAAAACTTTACCCTGGCTCCTCAATTACAAAACCAGTAAAAACTAGTGTGGGGAAAATGGGAATGATGATTTGTTATGATCTTCGATTTCCTGAGATGTCTAGAATATTAGCTTCGTCAGGTTCTGAAGTTCTGGTAGTACCTTCCGCATGGGTTAAAGGAAAAATGAAAGAAGAACATTGGTTGACTATAAACAAGACAAGAGCAATTGAGAATGGGTGTTATGTAATTTCTCCAGATCAGGTAGGAAATATTTACTGTGGAAGAAGTGTAGTAATTGATCCTTATGGAAAGATACTTCTTGATATGAAGAAAAGAGAAGGAATTGGAATTGTTGACATTTCATTAGATGAAGTTAAGCAAGTAAGACAAAAACTTCCACTATTACAAAACAGGCGTACTGACATTTACAAAGATCTCAAGATTTAGAAATTCTACTTTCACATAGCATGTTAGAACACTGTCTTGCCCACTTTTGTTTTCTGGAATATCTTAGTAAAATAATTGGCCAAAAACAAATTCTGCAAGGCATCTTTGTTGCACAGATCATTCCCCTTTGTACTAGTGGAGCAGATGCTTTACAACCATTATAATAATTTGAACACCCGATGAATCGCTTCTTTGTCTTACGAGATCTGATGATGAGAAGTTTTCCTATGTGACAATTAGGACATTCCACAAGACCATTAACAGGCGCGTTTGTCCCTAGGATAACATATTTTCTCTTCTTCTCTGACCATGAAAGATATCCATTTTTGTCATAGTACTGTTTTATCTCACTCTGGATAATGCCAATCTTTTTCTTTGTAATTTTAACAGAATTTCTTGAATCTAGTCGTTTTTTGACCACTGTCGTCTGGATAACTTGATCTTTCAATGATATCATACTGTTTATCGAATTAAAGAAACTACTGAAGAATTTTTATATGGAATCTAGTCAGCGAGATTTGTGGAAAAAGTCTGTCTTATTGGTGCTGGCAGCACAAAATATGGTAAATTAGAAGACAGTATTACTGATATTGCACTTCAGGCATCAGTTGATGCCATAGAAAGTGCAGGAATAGAACCAAAGGAGATTGGAGCAGGATACATTTCTAACGTATTTGGTATTGCAGACAAACAAGTTCACTTGGGTCCTGTTATAATGAGCAATCTTGGTATTCCAGAAGTTCCTTCACTTTCAATTGAATCAGCATGTGGAAGTGGTTCAGTTTCATTTAGAGAAGCATATGCAAATGTAGCTGCAGGATTTTATGACGCGGTATTAGCAACAGGAGTAGAAAAAGTAACTCATACTGGTACTGAATGGACTACAACTTACTTTTCGTATTGTTCTGATTTTTTTTATGAAGGAGGAGCTGGTGCTTCATTTCCAGGATTATTTGCATCTATGGCAAGAGCATATCTTGCTGAATACAAAGCTACAGAAGAAGATCTTGCAATGGTTGCAGTAAAAAATCATGATAACGGTTTTCTTAATCCAAAAGCACATTTGAGAAAAAAAATTACAATTGATGATGTAATGAAGTCGGCAGTAGTTGCAAGTCCATTAAAGTTGTATGACTGTTGTCCATTTTCAGATGGTGCAAGTGCTGTTATCATATGTAGCGAGAAATTCGCAAAGGCTCATACTAAAAATTATGTTGAAGTTATTGGATCAGGTAGGGGTGGATCACCTGCTGCACTACAAGGAAGAGATCACATTACTACAATACCCAGCACCAGAATTGCAGCACAGGCTGCATACAAGATGGCAGGTGTAACACCAAAAGATATTGATTTTGCAGAAGTTCATGATTGCTTTACAATTGCTGAACTAGTTGACACTGAAGACTTGGGATTCTTTGAACAAGGAAAAGCTGTGCAAGCAGTTAGAGAAGGACGAACCAAACTTAACGGAGATATATCTATCAATCCGTCTGGTGGTCTAAAATCAAAGGGTCATCCAATAGGTGCAACTGGAATCGGTCAAGTAGCAGAAGTTTTTGATCAATTAACAGGAAAAGCAGGAGAAAGAACAGTCAAAGACGCTAAAATCGGATTAACCCATAACTTTGGTGCAACAGGCGCCAGCTGTGCCGTACATATATTCAAAAGTGTGTAAATTGCTTACAAAAGAAGAATTCGCCAACAATGCCAAACTGGGAAAGGTTCTCACTAGAAAATGTACAAAATGTGGACACCTTCATCTAGTTACAACTTATTACTGCCAAAATTGCGGAAACAAAGGATTTGAGAATACTGTAATTGATGGTAAAGGCTACATTGTTACTTATACTATAATTACTGTACCGCCGGACGGATACGAAGAATATATTCCATATGCATGGGTAGTTATGAAATTGGACGAGTCTGAATTGAGAATCTCAGGTTTTATGGCAGACATAAAATCTCCAGCAGATCTTCCTCTTGGAGCAAGAGCAAAAATAACCGGTTATGACCAACGTGGAATCATAATCGAGAAACAGTAAACCAAATTTATTAAACTGATTAAAAAAATTCAAAAAATCTCTTTTATAATATTTGAACTAACATTAACTTGAAATGTCTGTTGATGTTGTTTGCGGAAGATGTGGAGCTAAAATTGCAAATATGCGTATGTTAAAATCGATAAAAGATGTAATGCGACCGTATAACAGTAAATGTCCATCTTGTGGACAGACTTTATCTCCATCCGAATTTAGTGTGGATGTGCAGAAAAACTGATCTAAAAAGCTTGTGTCTCGATCAAATTCGTCATAAATCTTATTTACTGATGCCAGTTTAGGTAACTCCATGGAACTAAGTGAAGACTTTGGCGATCCAAAACGTGGCGGAATATTACAATCAGCATCAAAACGTGTAAGAATGATCTTCTCTGTTATGGCAAGTCCAAACAGAATTGATATTTTACGCATCTTAAACTCAAAGGGACCTCTTACTTATTCTGAACTAAAATCTCTAGCTGGCTTCAAATCAAAAAAGGAAAGTGGCAAGTTTGCATACCACTTAAGAAAATTACTAAGACAGTCCCTTGTAGCTCTGAACAAGTCTGAAAGAAGATACACAATTACTAACTTGGGAAAACTAGTCCTAAGTCTTGCAAGACAGATAGAAGAGCGATCTATTATTGAAAGTGGCAAGATGTATGTCAGAACTTCACACGAATCAATAGAAGAATTCAACTCCCATAAAATTATCCAGTCACTGGTTCGCGAAGGCAGCCTTCCACTTGAGCTTGCTCAAAAGATAACTGAAGAGGTGGAGAATAGGATATACAAATTCCAGACATCTTATCTGACATCCTCACTCATACGTGAGATGGTCAACTCTGTCCTCTTAGAACAAGGCCACGAAGATTATAGGCATAAACTTGCAAGATTTGGATTACCGGGATATGATATTCATGAATTGTTAACCAATGTAGATGGTATCCATAACGGAGTCGAGGGTTTGTTATTTAAAACAGGACAGACGGTATTTGGCGAATATCTTGTTTTAAACACCTTACCAAAGGACGTTGCTGATTCTCATCTCTCAGGAGATCTTCATATTACAAATGCTGGATTGTGGTCACTTCTCCCAGACACTATATTTGTGAACATCAAGGAGCTTATCGAAGACGGTGTTGACCTGAGAGGAAAGTTCTTAGGTGTTACAAGAACATCTCCACCAAATTCGCTAGATGATCTTTTTACATCTCTGTCTTTATTGACAAGTCTTCTCATAAAAGAAGCATCACAAGAAGTAGTAATGGACGGATTGATTACTGTATTACAAAAATATTCCAAAAACTTGCCTGAAATCGAAGAAAAACTTGCAAGTTGTTTTGCAAAAATATCTACAGGACCAAAGTATGGCAAGAACGGAACACTAACTTCATTTAGAATTTCTATTGGAACAGAACCGAAATTAGTTGGAACTGTTCTTCAAGCCTACAAGAAATATGTAAAGTCAACACCAATTCCTTCAATAGGGCTGGTAATTGATTACGAAAAAGCCAAAATAAGTGACTATTCAGAAATTTTGGCAGATGTAATTGCATTAGGAGGACACATTATGTTTGCTAAAGGCTTGGTATCTAACAAGGGTCTGGCACGAATAGATGCAAAGAATGTTGGAACTACTTCTATCAATTTGGAATCTCTATCGATAAATATGCCAAGGTTGGCCTTTGAATCTAACAAAGATGAAACATATTTCAGAGCAAGACTTGCACTATTAATGAAACCTGCACTTGCAGCAATGTCTTTGAGAAAGAAGGAAATATCTGATCTAACAAGACGTGGTCTTAACCCAATTCTTGCAAACAATACACAATACATGCAAAAGGGATCAGTAACTCTAGTTGTTAATCTAATTGGACTCAAAGAGGCAGTTTATGGTATTTTAGGATATGAAAATAACAAGGCTGGACACGAAATACTGGCTAAGGTGATAAACACTGCTATGGAAGTAGCCGCAAAGAAAGGAAAGGAAATGGGGGATAATGTTATTGTAACCATGACTGAGAGTGATGCAGCAGGCCGCTTCTCCTCTCTTGATGGTGAAAAATATGGCAAGACATCAATTAACCAGCATGTCATGGGTGAGTCCTATTCAGAAGGAATTGTCCTTGATGCCTCTGAGATAGCAGAGATGAATCCTAAGAATGAAAAGATTGTAGAATCAAACTATTTCTCAAAGATACTCAACGGCGGATTGTTAGTTCAATTAAAGATCCCAGATACAATGGATTCTTCAGGAATCAAAAAAGCGATTGAAAAAGCAGGCGATCTATTAGGATCTTTTAGACCAATCAGAAAAGTACCGATATGTAGTAACTGTGGTCTCAAAGAGGAAAAGATCGCTGAAAAATGTTCAGTATGCAAGTCACCTTACATACTTGCATAACTCTCACCTTAGGAAATACTGATAACCTGAATAAAATTTTTGATTAATCTAGAACTTTGATCTAAATTTTTAATGCATAATTCTCTAAACTAAGTTAATTGTGATCTAAAGTCTAGGCTTGAAATATAATCTCAGGCGTGGATTAAATTTTTTTTATATGTATACTTCAAATGATCTCATACTATGAAAATCGTAACGGTGTCAACAAAATTGATCCAAAGTTTAGCTTTAGAAAATTATTTTTTGCCGCAGTGTTTATTTAACTCCCATTTGATAGGGGTACGGGGAGTAAGTTGACAGATTTTTCACAAATAGAGAATTCGATCCTTCAAGTAAAGAAGCGTGATGGTCGAGTATCAGATTTCCAAAGAGATAAAATTTCAAGCGCTATATACAAAGCACTCGTAGCTTGTGGAAGATCAGATCATGGATTAGCAGATAAGCTTGCAAATCATGTTCTTGCAAAACTTGTTAATCGTGGATTTTCTAGTTCAGAAGCACCAAGCGTAGAAGATGTTCAAGATATGGTGGAGTCTACTCTAATTGAGGAAGGACTAGGAGAAATCGCAAAGGCGTACATCCTGTACAGACACGAACGAAGAAGAGTCAGGGAAGAAAAGATGAAGGTTCTTGAATCCAAATCTCTTGATAGCGTAGCAAAAAAATTCGATCTTAATTGCTTGCGAGTTTTAGCATCCAGATATTTACTTAGAAACAACAAAGGTCAGATAACTGAAAGTCCAGGTGAGATGTTTGAAAGAGTTGCAATTCTCGTAGGTATTGCCGATATCGTAAGAGATCCATCTGTATTTCAAATCGAAGGTGGCTATACTCATAATGTAGAAGAAGCAACAAAATATCTAGAGAAACTTGATGACTTTGACTACAAATTCAAGGTAGGAAAATACTATCTTAACAAATATCATTTTAGATCATTGATAAATCACTATGTTGATTTGGAAAAATATGGCCAGATGAAAGTCAGCTTCCGGGAACTATTGACTATGCTGGCTGCAAATAAGTTTGAACAGTATGCTGAAAGAATCCAAGAATATACTGATCTAATGATTGCCCAAGACTTTCTACCAAATTCACCAACTATGATGAATGCTGGTGCAAGATTGGGACAACTTTCTGCATGCTTTGTTCTTGCCATGGAAGACGACATGGAAAAGATAATGAAATCATCTTCTGACGCTGCACTGATTTTCAAGTCAGGTGGAGGAGTTGGTATAAACTATTCAGATTTAAGACAAGAAGGAGATATGGTAGCATCAACATCCGGAGTAGCTTCAGGTCCTGTTTCCTTTATGAGTATCATTAACACTGTTACTGAAGTCGTAAAACAGGGCGGAAAAAGAAGAGGTGCAAATATGGGAATCATAGAAGCATGGCATCCTGATGTTGAAAAATTTATCACTGCAAAAACAAAACCCGGAGTTTTAGAAAACTTTAATGTAAGTGTAGGAATTTGGGAGGACTTTTGGGAAGCACTAGTCAATTCAGAAGATGGAAAATTTGTTCTTCGAAGTCCAAAAGAGAGATCTCCTGTAAGAGAAATAAATGCACATAATCTAATTGATTTGATTGCACTTTCTGCATGGAAGAGTGGTGAACCCGGACTAATCTTCTTTGATATCATAAACAAATACAATGTATTTGCAAAAGCAAGAGGTGGACCAATTCGAGCAACAAACCCATGTGGAGAACAAAGTCTCTATCCATACGAATCATGTAACCTCGGTTCAATCAACTTATCTAACTATGTCAAGAGAAAAGCAGACGGTCAATACGAATTTGACTGGCAAAGATATGAAGAAACAATAAGAAAGACAACAAGATTCCTTGACAATGTAATTGATGTCAATACATACCCAATTCCAGAAATTGACAAAGCATCTAAAGATTCGCGAAGAATCGGACTTGGAGTAATGGGAGTTGCTGATCTCTTATTCAAATTAAGAATTCCATATAATTCTCAAGAAGGATATGAATTCCAAGAGAAACTTGCTGAAGCATTGACATACTATTCAATGGAAGAAAGTGTTGCACTTGCAAAGACACGAGGACCTTTCCCACTATGCTCAAAAACAGAATATCCAGAAGCTAAGATTCCTGTTGCTGGGTATTATGAGAAACCAAAGAGTGCTCGTACTTATGATTGGGATGCTTTGATTTCTAAGATTCAGAAACATGGCATCAGAAATGTCCTAACGACAACCGTTGCTCCTACTGGTACGCTATCAATGATAGCTGATTGCTCAAACGGAATGGAACCAATGTTTGCATTGGTCTTTGAAAAGAGAGTAACAGTAGGCAGATTCTTCTATACAAACAAAATATTTGAAGCAGTACTCAAAGAACATGGACTATACAACGAGCAAATTCTAGAAAAGATTGCAAATAACTATGGTTCTGTAAAAGGAATTGCTGAGATTCCAGAATGGATGCAGAAGATATTTGTCACTGCAATGGACATTCATTGGGCAGACCACCTGATGGCTCAGGGAGTATGGCAAAAATGGATAGGTAACGCCATTGCAAAGACAATCAACATGCCAAATGATGTATCATCTGATGATGTGAAAGCTGCATATCTATTAGCACATGATCTTGGTCTGAAAGGAATTACTGTATTCCGAGATGGTTCAAGACATGAACAAGTATTACACATGACTGGAAATAACGTTCAAAAGAATTTCCAAGTGACAGCAAGTACGTATGTTACAGATTACATCTCAAAGAACGTCACAAACGCATATCTAAAAACTGAGATAGAAAGGGCACTTCAGATAAAAATTCCAGATAATGTAGTATCTGCTCCAACACCAACACTTACACCGGAACAAATGGAAGAAAGACTCTGTCCTACATGTAAGAACAACTTGGTATTTGCAGAAGGATGCAGTGTATGTATCGAATGCGGATACAGCGGTTGTACCTCTGGTTAGAATATTTTTATTCAAATCAAAACTCTTTTAGTATCTTCAATTACTGAAAGTATTGTTGAATAAGAAAATCATAGGTATTGCTATTGGAGCAGGAATTGCAATAGCAATTACAGCAGCTTTCTTGATATTGATACCGCAATTACAACCTCAAACTCCAACAGAAAATTATCAGCATAACACAAAGCTTGGCCTTGTTATCATGCCTCCTACTCAAAGACCAACTCTTACAGAAATTAAAAATGCATATGCTCAAGCAGCATCAACAGGTATAGGAAGGAGTAACGTCTATCTTTCTTGGCCAAGTGTAGAACCTACACAGGGAAATTACAACTGGAGTACTTCGGACATATTGATGGGACTTAATCGTGAACAGCATCTTAATGTCACGCTTTACTTTTCAGTAATTAACAACCAAATCTTAGGACCGTTTCCAAATTGGATGGGAAAACCACAGCTTGATCAAAAACTCCAAGATCAAACAGTGACTACTCTTGATGCCATACTTTCACGATATTACATAATAGATTACGTGATAATTGGTGGAAACGTTGACAGTTACTTTAGAGAACATCCAAGTGAGATTCCTCAATACGCAGATTTCTTCAATGGTGTATATAGTAAATTAAAAGTAAAACATCCTGAAGTTAAATTTGGAAATTGGTTTTCATTAAACGATGTAGTAAATCACTATCAAGGAGATGTTGTAGGGAAGCTAAACCAAGGAGATTTTGTAGCATATTCCTATGCACCAGTAGACATGTTATTCTATCAAAGTAATGGCACAGACAAGGAAGGAGTCAATCTGCATAAGATGATCGACTATGCAAAAGGTAAGAAAATTGCGTTGATGGAAGTTGGTTGGAGCACTGATAAATCAATTAATGGAACAAAGGAAGATCAACGGAAATTTGTAAAAATTGTGTATGATTTTTACAAAAAGAATCAATCAGATTTTGAGTTTCTAACTTGGTATAGACAGTATGATAGGCCAGTTGATACATGTTACAACTCGCTAAACAAAGATACTAACTCTGCGTTTGACAATAGTATAGTCATGAATAATACTGCTGCATACCTATGCGGTACTGGTTTATTTGATGTAGACAAGAATCCAAAACCTGCATGGGATGAATTGAATAAACAAATACATTCCATTCCCAACTCTTAATTACAGAATTAGGCAACTTTCATTTATTGAAGTATGTTGGGCTTTTTAGTTTTTTACTATTAATCATAGGTATTACTCCTGCATTTGCATTATACGAACCTCCAACCAAAGAAGAGAAGGACATCTTTGATCAATCACTTGTCCAGTTTAAGGCAGTTAACACAACAAAAAAAGATGTATCAGATGTAATTGGAACCTTTCAAAAACCAATGGTAAGCACTTTCCTGTGTCATGCTCGAGATACTAATAATCAAATTATAACAATAGTTAAAACAAAATTGGCAAAGTTTGATGAAAGTACAGTTCATCAAGACTTGGTAACAGGAGGATCCTATACATGGCATTGTTCTGAAACTATGCAAGGTGGAAAAATCACCTTGGATTGTAATAATGAACTTCGAATTAACCCGCAGGTTATATCTAACGACACCAAAATAGATCCAAAATTACACAGTATTGAAAACCTGGTCATTTTTTATCATGAGTTACTTCATGGACAGCTCATGATTGATGCAATAAAGAGCTCATCTCTATGGCAACAGGAAACTTGTAACATAAAGTCTAGAGAAAATATTGATTATTCTTATGCTGATCCTGAACATAAAATAATAAACTACATGCAAACACAGTTTGCATCTGAACTTATTGATAAAATTGGAGGAAAGATGATTACAAAAGAGATCAATCCAAATGAAACAAAAAATGGGACATTTACGGTCAAGGTCTTAAGCTTCCAAGACTATCCTTTGTTTGAAAATGGTGCAAAAATTACTCTTAGGACAAATAACATATCGGAAAATTTATTTTTTCAAGTAAAAAGTGATATCTTTCTGAGTGGGCATTTGAAAGATACCACAAAATCTGGAGTTGCATGGTTCTATCTTTTTAATAGTCAAAAAACACAGAATGTGACATACGAACCTGTTCCTGCTTGGACAAAACAGATTGCAGGTTTGTGGTCTAGTGGAAATACCGATGATAAGGACTTTTATGCTGTTATTGACTATTTAGTACAACATAATATTGTCTATTCAAATAATGAAAAAAATACTGTTTCCACAATGCCTCACTGGATGAAGAAAAATGCTCATCTGTGGTTCACCGGTGAAATTGATGACAATACGTTTGTTGGTTCTGTTCAATATCTCACTTCAGTAGGGATAATCTCTTAATAGAAAAATTAGATGCGGTCGCCGGGATTTGAACCCGGGTAACGGGCTTGGAAGGCCAGTGTACTAACCAAACTATACTACGACCGCTCACTGTGCCAATCTTAGACCTACATAATAATTCTTTTTTCGTATTCATAGAGTACACGTGAAATTATAATGTGAGCTTCAAGTGGATTTTTGTCCACTAATACTATTTTGTTAAAATAATCTTTGTTTTCATCAGAAAATTGACCTTTTGAAAATCCTCCAACAACAAGACAAGTATTATCATCCATCTCCTCTGCTACTTTCTGATAAGAGCTTTTAGCACCTTTACTTGAAAGTGCAATTGTTTGTTTTGGATTGATTTTTTTAATTAGATTAGCAAAACTCATTTTTTTTATCTCAAGAAGTGTATTGTTATTTTCTTCAATTCTTCCAGTAGAGTATAATTTTTCAACAAGTCCTATGAATCTATGATATGATTTTGGTAATCTGACATTCTGACCTACAGAAATAACTCTATCATCAATTGTATGAACGAACACATTTAGTTTATTTTCAAAATACAGGGGAATGCTACAAGCTTCAAGGAGGGAAAAATGAACAAGATCTGGCCTTCCTCTTTTTATCTCATTTTTGATTCCTTTCATCGCTGCAAAATGCCATGATATGTCAAGCAAAATTTCGGAGGGTTTCTTGTTAAATCTTCTAGCAGATGCTATAACTGAATTATGTCTCTGTAATTCTGAAGGTACTAATTCTAATGCAGATTCAGCTATTATCAGAGAGAGCAAGATTGTATTTTAAGGGTAGGAATTATTAAACAACATGAAACCTGCAATTAAGGACCTTCTAATAGAAAGAATGCAGATTCTGATTAAAAATGCCATATCCTATGTAAGATCTAATCCCGAGCTAGCAGAAAGACAAGCGGTACTTGCCAAGAGACTTTGTACCAAATACCGTATTAGAATGCCCTATGAATTGAGGATGCATTTTTGTAAGAAATGTAAGAAGTTTATTGTACCTGGATTTACAGCAAGGATAAGAATAGGAAGGAGTAATGTTAAATCAATACGCATTACCTGTGGTTTTTGTAATCACACATATAGAAAGATAATTAAAAAACAAATTACAATAGGTCAATGATTTATAAGACGAACTTTGAATTTTGGTTTTTATGGCAAAAGCATATGATGTACCAGCAGATTTGTTGATTGGTAAATTATCTGAGACTTTGAAAAACGAGGATATTGTACAACCAAGCTGGATACCATTTGTTAAGACTGGTGCACATGCAGTAAAACCCCCTCAACAGAGTGATTGGTACTACACAAGATGCGCATCTCTTCTAAGAAAAATTTACTTACACGGACCTATTGGCATAAACGATCTAAGATCAATGTATGGCAGTACAAAGCCTGTTGGTTATGGAGGAGCACATCACAAAGATGCCGGTGGTGCAATAATTAGAACAGCTGTACACGGTTTAGAAAAATTAGGCTATTTAGATAAGGTTGAAGGAAAAGGCAGAACAATATCTCATGAAGGTATGAAGAAACTTGATCGTCTATCCACTGAGATCTTAAATGAATTAATTGCAAAGAATCCAAATCTAAAGAAATATTCCTAATTGTATTATGAGCACTCATAACCCAAATGATGATAGAAATCCAAGCGATGCAGAAGTTTCTGCCTTAAAGGATAATGCACTAAAAAC
>JAHEXH010000012.1 GCA_023252235.1 Nitrosotalea sp. | reverse complement strand
AGTATTGTTGTATGGACCCCCAGGAACTGGAAAAACATTGTTAGCAAAAGCAGTTGCAAATGAAAGTAATGCACATTTCATCAGCATATCAGGACCAGAGATAATGAGTAAATTTTACGGTGAAAGTGAAGCTAGACTAAGAGAAATTTTCAAAGAGGCAAAAGAGAAATCCCCTTCCATCATATTTATCGACGAAATTGACTCAATAGCTCCAAAGAGAGAAGAGGTGACAGGAGAAGTAGAAAGAAGAGTAGTTTCTCAATTACTTTCTCTAATGGACGGTCTTGAAGCTAGAGGAAAAGTAATTGTGATAGCTGCAACCAACAGGCCAAACGCAATTGATCCAGCACTTAGAAGACCTGGTAGATTTGATAGAGAAATTGAGATCAAAGTACCTGACAAGAAGGGTAGAAAAGACATCTTAATGATACATACAAGAAACATGCCTCTCAGTGACGATGTCAATTTGGACAAGATTGCCTCAATAAGTCACGGTTATGTCGGAGCTGATTTAGAATATTTGTGTAAAGAAGGCGCAATGAAGTGTCTAAGAAGATTACTTCCAGAACTCAATTTAGAAGACGAGAAACTTCCACCAGAAACACTCGACAAACTCATAGTAAATGGAGATGATTTCCAGAATGCAATAAGAGAAGTTACTCCATCTGGAATGCGTGAGGTGTTCATTGAAAATCCCGATGTAAGTTGGGACGAAGTAGGTGGACTTGAAAATGTCAAACGTGAACTTCAAGAAGCTGTAGAATGGCCAATGAAATATCCTACTCTTTACACAAAGCTAGGACATAGAATGCCAAGAGGAATATTATTACATGGTCCTAGTGGAACAGGTAAAACTCTGATGGCAAAAGCTGTAGCTACTGAAAGTGAAGCTAACTTCATTTCTGTAAGAGGACCAGAATTACTATCAAAATGGGTAGGAGAATCAGAACGTGGAATTAGAGAGATATTCAGACGAGCAAGACAAGCATCGCCTTGTGTAATATTTTTTGATGAGATTGACTCTATTGCTCCAATACGTGGAGTAGGAGGAGAAACAGCAGTTACAGAAAGAGTAGTAAGCCAGCTTTTGACTGAATTAGATGGGATAGAAAGCTTACACGGTGTTGTTGTACTTGCTGCAACTAATAGAGCTGACATGATAGATACAGCATTACTAAGACCTGGTAGATTTGATAAAATAATACTTGTACCACTACCAGATAAAGAAGGAAGAAAGAAGATTTTAGAGATAAATACGAAGGAAATTCCAGTCATAAGAGAACCTATGACAAATGGTATAAAGAATCCAGATTATGTAGACATTGAAAAAATTGCAGAGGCTACGGATGGAATGAGTGGTGCAGACGTAGCATCAATAGCAAATACTGCAGTTTCTCTTGTCATACATGAATTTCTTGACAAATATCCTGATCAAAAGGAAGCAGAGAAACAGGCAGCTGAAGCAAAGGTGACCATGAGACATTTTGAAGAAGCTGTAAGAAAGGTAAAGACCCAAAAAGAACTAAAGATAGGCGAAAAAGTCGCAGTTCCTTACTATAGGTAATTTTAATAAAATAACTTTTCCAATCTCTAGTGAATGTCACATTTTGGATACAAGGGTAAGGGACTCGAATTTCTTACAAATAACAAGATAGAGGTAGGTAGCCAAGTAAAAATTCATGCAGATTCTATTTATTCAGGAATTGTAATGCCAAGATATGAGCATAGTGATGATGATCATATTGTTTTGAAATTAAAAAGCGGATACAATATAGGATTGGAGCTTGATAAAATCAAAAAGATAGAGTCAGAGTCAGCACCTGCAATAAGAAAAGAAAACATCTATCATTCACAACCAAATCCAAAACTTCCAAAAATTCTACTATTATCAACAGGAGGAACAATAGCAAGCAGGATAGACTATAGAACTGGGGCTGTCACTCCCGCACTTACTGCGGCAGAGCTTAACGCAAGCGTTCCCGAACTTTCAACTATTGCCAATATAGATACCGAAGTACTTTTTTCAGAATACTCGGAAAATTTACTTCCAGAGCACTGGGTAAAGATTGCAGAGAAACTGGATTCTTATTCTAGATCAGAATATGTTGGAATCATAGTAGCTCATGGTACAGATACTATGCAATACACTGCATCAGCAATAGCATTTTCTTTAGCAGGATTTCCAAAGCCAGTTGCTTTAGTAGGTTCTCAGAGATCATCAGACAGACCATCCTCAGATGCAGCATCAAACCTAATTGCCGCAACTAAATTTCTGATAGAAATACATTCTCCTGGAATTTTTGTAGTAATGCACAATAATTCAAGTGATGATGAAATTGCTTGTAACTGGGCAACACGTGTAAGAAAAAATCACACTAGCAAAAGAGATGCTTTCAAGACAGTGGGAGGATCTCCAGCATACATTGTAAAGGGAAACAATATTGAAAAAAACAAACTTTTCAATCTTCCTAAAAGAGAATATACTCCAAAGATCAAATTTGATAATCGTGTTTTATTGCTAAAATATTATCCAGGCCTTGATCCTGAGATTATTAATCATGCTACAAATTCTGGATACAAGGGAGTAATTATTGAAGGAACTGGACTTGGGCATGTAGGTAAGACAATGTATGGAGCAATAGAAAAAGCAAAGAAAAATGGATTGTTTATTGGAATGACCTCTCAGTGTATTGATGGGATGGTAAGAATGACTGTATATGACAGTGGAAGAGATCTCTTGAATCTTGGAGTCATACCACTTGGTAACATGATACCTGAAACGGCCCTCGTAAAAACAATGTGGGTATTGGCCAATTCCAAAGATTTGGATGAAATGACAAATATGATGAAAGAAAACATTGCTCTTGAATTTTCAGACTAAGCTTTAAAACAAGTACATGAATAAAATTACAAGTGTCTGAAATTCAAATTGATAAAATAGGACTTCTTGTAGGATTAGAAATACATCAACAACTTGCAACTGGTCACAAGTTATTTTGTAAGTGTAAACCTATAGAATCAGATGAACATTCAATTAATTTTACACGTAAGTTAAGAATAACAAGTAGTGAGTTAGGAGAGTTTGATCCCAGTGCTCTTTTTGAGAAAAGTAAGGAAAAGATGATTTCATATTTTGGCAATCAAGAAAGTAGCTGCCTAGTAGAACAAGACGACGAACCACCACATGATCTTGATTCTATTGCAAAAGAAACTGTTTTGATTGTATCATCTGCATTGAAATCAAATATTTTCAATGAAATTTATGTGATGAGAAAGATTGTAATTGACGGTTCCAATACCTCAGGTTTTCAGAGAACCATGCTGGTATCTTCTGGTGGAGTTCTAGAAGTAAACAGTAAGAAGATTGGCGTACAAAGTATTTGTCTTGAGGAAGACGCAGCAAAGCTACTCAAAGATTCAGGAGATACGAGAGAGTATAGTTTGGATAGACTTGGTATACCGCTGGTAGAAATAGCACTAGATCCAGTTGCTGGCACTCCTGAAGAAATCAAGAATATTGCCTTAACTTTAGGTCGAATGTTACGTGCAACGAAAAGAGTAGGAAGGGGCCTAGGATCAATTAGACAAGATGTTAATGTATCAATAGAAGGAAGTGGAACAGTGATAGAAGTAAAAGGAGTACAGAAATTAGATCAGTTAGAAAAGGTCATCGAATATGAAGCAAAAAGACAGCATGGGCTAAAAATTATTGCAGAGAAATTAAGAACTCTGGAAACAGGAAAAATAATCAAAGAGTATGATGTAAAAAACGTATCAGACATCTTCAAAAACTGTAAATCAAAAATTATTCAGAAATCCCTTTTAGAAGGATCCTCTATGAAAGCAATGAGAGTTAAAGGATTTTCAGGAATGTTTGGATGGGAACCATATCCTGGAATAAGATTAGGAAAACAATTAGGTGAGCTAGTAAGATTCTTTGGATTAGGTGGACTATTTCATTCGGATGAACTACCAAACTATGGAATTGAGGAATTAGAAATTAAAGAAGTAAGAAAAATATTGAATACGGACACTAATGATGCATTCATAATCCTAGCTGGCAATGAAAAAAAAATGGATGTAGTGATAGAATCACTCATAAAAAGAATCGAGGATGCAAAAAATGGAATACCAGCAGAAACAAGAGCTGCTACAATTACAGGTGAGACAGTATTTCTACGACCAAGACCAGGATCTTCAAGGATGTATCCGGAAACTGACATACCACCAATTATTGTAAATGATACCGAGATAGAAGAAGCAAAAAATAAAATTCCAAGGTCATGGGAGGAGAATCTTTTAGCATTACAAAAACAATATGAATTGAATCAGCAACTTTCAGCACAAGTATTTGATTCAGAATATCTAGATCTTTTTGAGACAATATGTAAAGACAAAAGAGTCTCTCCCAATTTTGTTGCCTCTACTCTATGCGGTACTATTACAAATCTGGAACGACGTGGTATGGATTCTGGATTATTAAAGACATCAGATATCATAGAAGCCTTTAGTCTAGTAACAGAGGGAAAGATAGCAAAAGAATCGCTTGAGATGATATTTGAAAGTTTCATGAGTGGAAAATCAAGAACAATTTCAGATGCAATCAAATCCAACGCATTAAACACTATAGAGGATACGGATCTGCATCAAATATTGGATAAATTGGTAGAATCCAATCTTGAGATTATTGAAGAGCAAGGATTGAGGGTAATGGGTCCTCTGATGGGTTTAGCCATGAAAACACTACGTGGAAAAGTAGATGGACAGAAAATAAATCAACTTTTAGAAAATAAGATAAAGATCAAGATGGATGGAAAATAAACAAAAATGAAGGTGCGGGAGGTGGGATTTGAACCCACGAACTCCTAAGAGATAAGGTTCTGAGCCTTACGCCGTTGACCAGGCTAGGCGACCCCCGCAATAACGTGAGAATTAGAATCCTACAATAAGTGTCTTTATTACTAGATAAAAATTAGAATAAGAAAATAATTCTCTAGGTTTCAAAATTATTTACTCTCATTAATCATATTATCAATTATAGGTACGGCATTTTTTAGTTCATTAATTCTTGCTGCTCTTTTATCTTCAAAGGATGCATTCCAAGGTTGTGAGTAAAGTATTACAGATTTTCCTTTTTCTAGCATACTTTTTGCATTAAGAGGGGAATCATCAATAAAGACGTCATAATCAAGTTTTGATTTTTCAACTCCTTCTACAACACCTATATAATTTTTGAAATTGATGTTATGTAGTTTAAGCCAATTTTTTACATCATTGTGCGTAGATTCATCTCTTGCAGTAACGATATCAACAGTACCAAGGTTTGATAGTTGTGTAGTGGCGTAGGCAATATCATTTTCAGTAGGTGGAATATTTTCCCATGATCTCCAACAAATTGAAAGTTCATTGTAAAAATCAAATTTGTTTATATCATGATTTTTCCAAAAATCCCATTCAGATATTTGTGATTTCGATATTGCAGGCCTTATTTTATTATTATATGACAACCAAGATTCAATAACATCTGCCAAAACTCCATCCACATCGAGCGCTATTTTCAATTTTACTGATTCCTGTTAAAACTATCTTTTAGTTCTTCAAGTAATTTACGCTGATGCTTGTCTAGCTTTGTCGGTATATCTACAACAAGTCTAACATACTCATCGCCTCTACCTCTTCCGCTCTGACGAGGAAGACCTTTTCCTTTTAGTTTAATTATTGTATTTGGTTGGCTTCCTGATTCTACATCAAGTTTTTCTGCCCCTTCTAGTGTTTCAGCCATAATGGTTCTCCCCAATGTTGCATCAGTCATGGAAATATGAGCATCATAGAAAATATCGGCACCGTCTCTTTTGAATTTGTCATGGGGTTTTACCCTTATTCGAACTATTAGATCACCACTCATACCATTTGGAATTAATTCACCCTCATCTTGGATTCGGTATTCTCCGTCTTCTACTCCAGGAGGAATTTCAAATGAAAACTTTCTTGTAGCCTTCTGTTTACCTACCCCCTTGCATTTTGAACATGGTCTTTCTATGATTTTACCTTGGCCCCTACAAGTATTACATGGTTGTACAGTTACAAATGTAGAGAATCCACTACTACGTGATGTTCTAACTTGACCTTGACCATTACATACAGAACAAGTTCTCATAGATGTTCCAGGAGTACAACCTGATCCGTTACAGTTTTCGCAATTTATCAGTCTAGGTAGTTCAATTTCTTCTTGTTTTCCCTTGAGGGCTTCTTCTAATGTTAATGCTGTCTCATACATAATATCTGAACCTCTTGCTCTTCCGGATCCCCCAAAATCAAATCCTCCAAATCTAAATCCTCCACCCCTACCAAAGATAGATTCAAAAACAGAATCAAAACCTCCTCCAAAAATGTCTTCAAAATTATCCTTGGATCCTTGAAATATATCTTCAGTACTGTATTTTCCGTCTACTCCAGAGTGTCCATATGCATCATAGAGTTTACGTTTTTCAGAGTCAGATAATACTGCATATGCTTCTGAGATTTCCTTAAAGTGTTCTGTTGCATCAGGAGATTTATTTTTATCAGGATGGAATTTAAGAGCCATTTTCCTATATTGGAACTTTATCTCATCTGGAGTAGAATTCTTTGAAACTCCAAGGACTTCATAATAATCACGTTTGGCACTCATAATGATTCAACTAGATTATTCCCTTGCATAAAGATCAGTTTGGTGTGTTGCCTGTATCTTGTCCAGCTGCATCTGGTCCACTTTGTCCAGCTGCATCTGGTCCACTTTGATTACCGGCATCAGGTGAAGGTGTAGCATTTTTGTAAAGTTCCGTACTAATTTCATTTATTATTTTTGTCAATGAATCAAGTTTGGGTTTTATTTCTTCTATACCCTTATCAAGAACATCTTTTAGTTCTTTCATCGCATCACTTACCTTCACAGCCTGATCTTGTGATATCTTGTCTTTTTGTTGACTGATTAAACTTTCAGCTGCATAGATTGATTGCTGTGCCTCATTTTTGATTAGAACTTCTTCCTTTTTCTTTTTGTCTTGTTCAGCGAAAAGTTCAGCATCCTTTGTCATCTTTTCAATATCTTCTTTGGCAAGTTTTGTACTTGCGGAAATAGTTATTTTTGCCTCTTTTTGTGTTGCTAGATCTTTTGCTGCAACATTAAGTATGCCGTTTGCATCAATGTCGAATTTGACTTCGATTTGTGGAATTCCTCTTGGTGCAGGAAGAATTCCTGAAAGATTAAAGCTTCCAAGTGATACATTATCTGAAGCCATGGGCCTTTCTCCTTGGACTACATGAATAGTTACCGCAGTTTGATTATCTGCGGCAGTTGTGAAAACTTTACTCTTAGAAGTAGGAATTGTTGTATTCCTGTCTATGATAGGTTCTCGTAATCCTCCAAGTACTTCTAAACCAAGTGTAAGGGGAGTTACATCTAAAAGTACAATATCACTTGTAACCTCACCTGCAATAATTCCTGCTTGAACAGCTGCGCCTAATGCAACTGCTTCCATTGGATCTATTCCTGCTTCAGGTTCTTTTCCCATTAAAGTAGCCACAAATTTTTTGACCAGAGGAATTCTAGTAGGACCCCCAACTAGGATTATTTTACTAACATCAGCAGGAGAAAGTTTTGCGTCCTCTAGTGATTTCATAACAGAAGGTCTGCATCTTTCCACTATTGGATTTATGAGTTCTTCAAACTTTGCTCGAGTTATTTTTAATTCAAGATTTTTTGGTCCAGAAGATTGGTCGTATGAAATAAACGGGAGATTAATATCAGTTTCAAATATAGAAGAAAGTTCAATCTTTGCTTTCTCGACAGCTTCTCTTACTCTTACCATAGCTGCACTATCTTTAGAAATATCTATTCCAGATGTTTTTCTAAAGTTGTCAACAACATAATCAATCATGACTTTATCCATATCAGTTCCTCCAAGCTGAGTATCTCCTGAAGTGCTCATGACTTCAAAAACGCCTCCACCCATTTCCATTATGGTTACATCCAATGTACCTCCGCCTAAGTCAAATACCATAATCTTCATGTCTTGTTTTAGTTTGTCTAGACCAAATGCAAGTGCAGCAGCAGTGGGTTCATTTATTATTCTTACAACATCAAGACCTGCAATCTGTCCAGCATCTTTTGTTGCTTGTCTTTGATTATCATTAAAATATGCGGGTACTGTGATTACCGCCTTTTCGACTTTCTCACCGATAAATGCCTCAGCATCTCTCTTTATTTTTTGTAAGATGAATGCAGAGATCTGTTGAGGTTTGTATTCTTTATCATAAATTTTAAAAAAGTGATCTGTTCCCATCTTTCTTTTTGCTGCTATCACTGTACCTTCTGGATTTGTTACTGCTTGCCTTCTAGCCGGCTCTCCAACAATGAGTTGACCATCTTTTGTAAAGCCTACAATAGATGGGAATGCCTTTCCTCCAACTGTAGTCCCCTCTGATGCTGGAATTAGAGTAGGTTTTCCACCCATCATGACGGCTGCAGCAGAATTACTTGTTCCTAAATCGATACCGATAATTTTAGTCATTTACATTCATCTCTCCTTTTAATTTCTCTTCGATATTTCTACCAAACTTGGTCTAATAACTCTGTCCTTCAAAATATATCCTTTACGAAATTCTGCAATAATTGTATTATCATCTAATGTTAGATCTTCTTTTACAGAAATTGCTTCATGTATTTTTGGATCAAAAATTTCACCAACAGCGTCAATGGATTGTACTCCAAATTCTACTAGAAAAGCATCCATATTCTTTAAAATAGCATCTAAGCCTTCAGTGTTTACATCTTGTTTTGATAAAGCATCTCTTGCACGAACAAAATCGTCATATATTCCAAGAAATTTAAGAACAATCCCGTCAGTAATTGAATTAACACGATTCTGAATATCAATTTCTGATCTTTTCTTCAGATTTTCAAAATCAGCAAGTAAATATTGAATTTTTTTTTCATATGAAGATACTTTTTCTTTTTCCTGTTCTAACTGAGTTTTTATGGTGTCTACAAGTTTTTGTTTAGATTCCATTTCATCGTTGCTCGCATTATGAAATTCTTGAGTTTCTTCTAAATCATTTTCAGATACATCTTTTGTGTCAGACAATTCGAATAGCATTTTTTAATACATTACCCTTATTATAATATCTCACAAAGAGGATTTGTTTTAATTACTATTACGTCAGAGTCTTTTCCATTCTTCGTTATTTTGTCATAATCAAATTTTGAGCATGCTACTATGATGGTTGTTTTGTCACTATGGAAAATATCTAATTCAGGTCCTTGATGTATCTCAACATCACCTATATAGTCACGCAATTTTGTAACAAGAGAATTTAACATATCTACTTTATCGCCTCGCATTTCATAGGAATCTTGAGTCCATACCAGAACTACTTTTGTTCTACTTGCTTTTAGTTCATTTTTTTTCAAAGTAGAACGAATTTCGTCAATCAATCTCTTGACATAGCCTTCTATTCCCTTTATACTTCCATTTACCAAGTACATCATAGTACCAGCCCCTTCAACAGATGTTCCAAGTGATCTCAAGTCATAAAGTCCATTAGTCATGTCGTCAAGAAAGAGATTATTATATTCGGTTAAAACCAAGTCATTTCTTGTTTGTTCATCTTGTGCAAATTTGGAAACTTCTAGAACACTGGATAGACTTGCAAATTGAGTAAGAATTTTAATTGCATGTAATATTTCGGCTGAAGATATGGATACAAACTTTTTTCCTTTTTTGTCAGACTCTAGTAATTTGGCTAGTTTGTCATCATCTTTTGCATTAAATGAACCAATAATTTCTGGAAAATTATTTTTTGAAAGAGGATAATAAAAATAAGATATACCTTTTCCCATCTCAAGACCTGAAACATGTTCAAGAAGAGAAATGGTTTCATTATTCCCTCCTATTCCAGTTGGAAGATTGTAAATTACTGATCCGCCTTTCTTTATCGATGATGTTGCATCCTTGAATTTTGAATGAATTTCCATCTTAGCTTCCTGACCTGTTTTTCTTATGCGTGGAGCAAAGAAAAGATATTCAGAGTGAGATATTGCAACGTCTATTGGTTCAACACCTAAAAGTGGTTCATCTTCCTTTAATGATGTCACATTAGGATAGGTCTTTGCGATCTCTGCTTTGAGAGAAATTGCCATATGGGCAGATTCATCAACGATAAAGACATCAGCTCCTTTGATTGCCATTTGGCATGCAATCGAATATCCTTCCGTACTTAAGCCATATACAACAATTTTCGTTGCAACCAATTCATCCAGACTAGGAGTACGGGCTAAGAAAAACTTTTTCCACCCTTAGATTATATCAAAAATGTTTGAAAATTTGGTTTGATATACTGACGCCTAAACAGCTACTTTTCTTTGCTCCAATGGTAAGCAAATTGAGTAAAAATCACGAAATACTCTGTACTTCAAGAAATTATCGTGAAGTCGTCGAATTATCCAAGATAAAGAACGTAAATCTCAGATTAATTGGAAAACATGGTGGTTCTACCAAAGAAGGTAAACTTCATTCAAGCATACAGAGAATGAATCACCTCTTAGAATCGATAGCAAAGTTTGCTCCTGATTTGACCGTTAGTTTCTGTTCTCCTGAAGCTGCAAGAATTTCCTACGGAATAGGCATCAAGCACATTGCATTTTCAGATTCACCTCACGCAGAGGCTGTAATGAGACTCTCAGTTCCACTAGTACAGAAACTTCTCATTCCTTGGATTATACCCAAGAATGAATTTGTAAAATATGGAATTGCAAAAAGAGATATCATTCATTACAAAGCTATTGATGCTGCTGTAATAGTAAAGGAAGAATCAAGAATTGAAAATGTAAATATTGATCGGACTAAAAAGACGATTGTAATTAGACCAGAAGAATCAGAAGCTGCATATATTTTAGGAAAGACAGAGAGTGATAAAATAATTCAGGAAGTAAGTAAAGAATATGAGTCTCACAATATCATAGTTTTGGCTAGATATATTTCACAAAAAAATAGACTCAAAGAAAAATTTGGTAAAAAAGTCATCATAATGGATAAAGTTGTAGATGGTAAATCTCTTCTTAATATCACGGACCTTTTCATTGGCTCTGGAGGCACTATGACTGCAGAATCTGCCTTGATGGGAGTTCCAACCATATCATACGATGCAGCGCCAAATTATATTGAGAAATATCTTGTACGCATAGGGCTAGTAAAGAGAGAAACAAATCCAAAGAAAATTTCTACATTAATCAAAAAAATGTTGAATGAAAGTAAATTAAATAAAGAAAAGGCCAGAAAGATTTTGGCTGCGATGGAAGATCCTTATTTGAAATTAGTTCAAGTTATTAAGACGATATAGATTTCAGAAAAAACTCTATGCATTAACTAGTTTCTTGTATAACATAATAGCTGAATCTTCATCTTTTTCACCTACAATTACAGCTGATCCACGTTTCAAGAAACTCACATAGATATCATTAGAAGAAATTGACAATCCTAGTTCACCTTGATTTTGTACTGTGAAGCCTTTCCCTGACGCAATACTAGTTATCTTTGGAACATCTATCTCAACCATCTTTGTTGGAGTGATGGAGAAGGTACGTTTTCCCCTATTACGCCCACATAATTCTTCGACAATGAGTTCCTGTATTGGCAATTCTTCATGTTTACCTGAACCACATTCTGGGCATTCATCCACTTTACTGAAAGTAGTAGTATTGAAATCGAGATTATCAAGATCAATGTATAGCAACTTGTTTGCCAATGTTGGAGTCCTACCTATCATAATTTTGACTGCTTCTGCGACCTCAATTCCTCCAACAATAGAGAGTATTGATGGATGAACTCCCTCCGTACTACATGTAGGCATGGAATTTTCATCCAAGGATGGAAATATGCAATGATAGCAGGCAGTTTGATGTGGTAAGATAGTAAATACTTGACCTGAAACTCCTACTGCCGCTCCTGTTACAAATGGAATATTTTTCTTGATACAAGCCTTGTTAAGGGAATATCGTGCATTAACACTATCAAGCGCATCAATTACAACATCACATCCTTCCACTACATCTAGTGCAGTATAGTCATTTACAGAAACGGGTAATGCCTCAATTACAACATCAGAGTTCATTTTTTTTAATTTCTTTGCTGCTACCTCAACTTTGACCTGACCGATATCTGATTCATCAAACATTGTTTGCCTATGTAGATTGGATAATTCTATAACATCTCTATCAACAATTCTTATTGTTCCTATTCCCATAGCAACTAGTCGTGTTACTATAGGATTACCAAGTCCACCTACTCCAACAACACATGCTTTTGCTTTTTTTAGTTTGAGTTGGCCTTCATAACCAATCTCTTCTAGCATTACTTGTCTTGAATATTTTTCAAGATCTCTACTTGAGAGTTCAGATCCACCTGCTACTGCAGGTAATACATAAATTTCATCTCCATCCTTTAGTGATGTTTCCATACCTCCTGAAAATCGCATATTTTTTCCGTTGATGTATATATTGATAAGTGATCTAGGAGAACCGTCTGGATTAAGAACTCGTCTTTTGAATTCATCACCTAGTTGCTCTGAGATTTTAGTAAACGCTTCTGAAAGAGTAGAAGCCATCAAGTCGACCTTCTTTTCTCCTCCACCTTTGTTCAATACAGAAGGAATTGTGAATTTGATATTTGCCATCTATCTCACCAATGCTGAAATTTTACTAACATCAGCCTGCATTACTTGAGGCTTTGGAAGTACCTCCATCATGACTTCTGTTGTTTTCAGTCCATTACCAGTAACATAACATACAGTACAATCATTCTTGTCAATTTTTCCTTCATCAACCATTTTTTTCAATATTGCTACAGAAACACCACCTGCGGGTTCTGTAAATATTCCTTCAGTCCTGGCTAGTAATAATATAGCATCCAAGATCTCCTTGTTATTAGATTCCTCAGCAAAACCATTGTATTGTTTTAGTCGTTTTAGTACATATTGTCCATCTCCAGGATCACCTATCGCTAAACTTTTTGCTATTGTATCAGGAGTTTCTACTGGAGTTACTACTGAAAGTTTTTTCTTAAAGGCGTCAACAATAGGTGCACAACCATGTGGCTGAGCTGCAATCATATGCATATTTGAGACTTGATTTATTAATGAAATGTTTTCTAGTTCTTCAAATCCTTTACAAATAGCATTTAACATAGCTCCACTACCAACCGGTACAATAAGTTGGTCAGGTACTTTCCACTCAAGCTGTTCTGCTACTTCATAAGCTAGTGTCTTAGATCCTTCAACATAATACGAACGCATGTTTATGTTTACTATTCCTATACCTTTACTATCACCTATTTGTGCAGCAATTCGATTTGCGTCATCATAGGTTCCATCAACAGAGATAAAATTAGCACCATATGAGAGTGCTTGAGTTATCTTTGCATGTTCAATATCACTAGGTGCAAATATGTAGCAAGGAAAATCACCTTTTGCGGCATGTGCTGCTGTAGCTGACGCAAGATTTCCTGTTGACGCACACCCTACTGCAGAAAGACCAAATTCTTTTGCTTTTGATACAGCTACTCCCGCAGGTCTATCTTTAAATGAAAATGTAGGATTCACTGAATCATTTTTTATGTAAAGATTATTCAGACCAAGCGATTTGCCCAATTTTTCTGCCTTGATCAACGGTGTCATCCCAGCACCAATACTTACGATATTGAATTTTGATTCAATTGGTAAAAGTTCATGATATCTCCAATAGGTATGTTCACGATTTGAAAAAGTGTTTTTGTTTACAGATGGAAAATCATAACATACGTCTAGAGGACCAAAGCATTCCTCACAGATGTACTTGAATGTAGGCTCATATTCCTTTTTACACTCTCTGCATTGCAGAAATTTTATTTTTCCCAAGACAATTCTAACTTTATAAAATACTACATAAAAAATCCTAATATTAATTTAAGTGACACTTAATTTATAAAATGCGAAGATTAAGTGAAAATTAATACAAAATTACACATAATTCTAAAAAAGATCTATCGACAAAAGGGGTCATAACCTGAAAATTTTGTAAATTAAGAGATTTTATGAATTTTTTACAAGTAGAAGAAATATTAATGATATCATTAGAACGTAACTCGAAAATTGAAAATAAAACAGAGATCAAAAAAGAAAAAGCATGTAGGAAAAATTATCGGATTAATCATATTAGCAGGAATAATTACAGCCGTGGTTTACTCCTATTATCAGCAAAAGGAATCAGAACAGTATCAATGGAAATGGGTTACTTCTGGACCGTTTTCAATTAATAAGAATCAGTACAAACTTGGAGAAAATATTTTCATGGTAGTAAGTAACTTACAACCAACAGATGTAGGACAAATTGTCATCGTAGATCCTAAGGGAGATACTTTTAGCAAAATATCATTTAATGGAACAATGAAATCTAGCTTTAAGCAGTTTTTCAAACCCACTACTGAGAGATCACTTGCATTATGTAATGCTACAGATCTTGTTGGTCACTGGAATATAATATTCAAAGGTGTTCCATACAAATCCATACCATTTGAAATTGTAAATGATTGGATCCCAGGATCACAGGCAGAATTACAACCAGTACCTAAAGGATTAGACCCATGTTAGGAAACTATTTTTCCAAAATATTGTGAAAACATACTTTTTCGCCAGTATGACATGCAGGCCCGCTTGGTTCTACCAAATAGATGATTGCATCAGAATCACAATCCACCAAAATTTCCTTGACTTTTTGTACATTTCCTGATTCTTCTCCTTTCATCCACAATTTGTTTCTTGATCTACTCCAGAACCACGAATTACCAGTTTTTTGAGTAAGTTCAAGAGACTCTTTGTTAGTATACGCAAGTGTCAAAACTTCTTTAGAGTGAACGTCTTGAACAATTACTGGTACAAGACCATCGCTTTTTGCAAAATCAATATCATCTATTTTCTTATTCATGATAACACCTTTACTTCGCCCTATTTTTCTGTTATAATCTAACAGGAACTCCGTTTTCTTTAAGATATTCTTTTACCCTATCTACAGAATGAGTCTTGTAATGAAATATTGATGCCGCCAATGCAGCATCCACGTTAGTCTGTAAGAATACATCAAGCATGTGTTTAGGTTTACCACATCCCCCTGACGCAATAACAGGTATGTTTACCGCGTTTACAATTTCTTTGATAAGTTGAACATCGTACCCTTCCTTTGTTCCATCCATGTCTATACTAGTTAGTAAAATCTCGCCTGCACCACGTCTCTCAACTTCTTTTGCCCACTCTATTGCATCCAGATCCGTGGGAGTTTTGCCACCATAAATGTAGACTTCGAACCAAAACTTTTTGGAATCAGATGTAAATATGTGTCTGCCTTCTTTTATCTCATAATTACGCCTTACATCCATTGCTATTACTATACACTGTTTACCAAAGATCTCCATCAGTTTTGTAATTATCTCTGGATTTTTTACAGCACCCGTGTTAATAGCAACTTTGTCTGCACCACTAAGAAGAATATCTCTTGCATCTTGCAATGTCTTCACACCCCCACCTACAGTAAAAGGAATGTCAATTACTTGTGCTACTTTTTTTACAAGACTCTTGATTGTTTCCCTTTGTTGTTCAGAAGCTGTAATATCAAGAAAAACTAGCTCATCTGCTCCCTCTTGACTATATTTTTCTGCAAGCAAAACAGGATCACCTGCATCTTTTATTGAGGTGAAATGCATTCCCTTGACCACTCTTCCTTTATCCACGTCAAGGCAAGGAATTACTCTCTTGGTTAAAGTCATGCCAGTGTCTTAACCTCCTCTACCGATATTTTTCCATCATATAATGCCTTACCAAGAATTACACCATACGCACCACATTTTTTTACATTTGTGATGTCTTGCAAGTTTGAGATTCCTCCACTTGCAATAATATTTACATTTTGTATGTTACACGCTTTTTGTAAAGAATCAAGATCTGGACCATGAAGAGTTCCATCTCTTTCTACTGTAGTTATGAGAAATTGAGAATATCCAAGTCTTGTAAAATTTTTAATTCCTTCAATAAGTTCTATACCCGTACTTTCTGTCCATCCACTTATCACTATATTACCTCTCATCTGATCTGCAGATATCACAATCCTTTCTTTTCCATACTTCTTTGAAACTTCTTCCAAGATCTCTTTATTTTTAAAAGCAACAGTTCCAAGAACCACTTGAGACGAAAATTGTAATGCATTTTCAATCACTTCCTTTGTACGAAGTCCTCCAGCAGATTCAACAGGTATAGAAACAGATTCAGTGATTTTTTTGATTGTTTGAAGATTGGAACCTGTTCCAAGTGTAGCATCTAGATCTACTACATGAAGCATATCTGCACCAGCTTTCTCCCATTTTTTTGCCATCCCAATAGGATCGGAACTGTATACAGTTTTGTTGCTTGGATCTCCTTTTACTAGGCGCACTACTTTATTATCCATGATATCAATAGCAGGAATTACTTTCACTTTTTGCACACTCGTAAAAAGTTCTTAATCATAATAGAACCAACCTTGCCTGACTTTTCAGGATGAAATTGTGTTCCAAATAATGTTTGATTTTCAATCACAGCTGGTACATTTATTCCATAATCAGAGTCTGCCTTGATGATGTCTTCATTTTTTGGTTTCACTCTATAAGAGTGAACAAAGTAAACCCACGAACCTTCCTTTACTCCTTCCAACAGGATGCTCGGTTGTTTTATTTGAAGATCATTCCACCCCATGTGTGGAATTTTGAATTTATTTGGAAGTATGATTACTTCACCTTCTAGAACCCCCAGTCCCCCTAATTTTCCTTCCTCACTTTTCTCAAAGAACATTTCCATTCCTAAACAGATACCCAGTACAGGAATCTGATTTCTTACCAAATCTTGGAATGCAGTTTTTGAAGCATCAAGACTCTTTATTGCAGGATCAAAGTTTCCTACTCCAGGTAAAAGTAATCCAGAGTAATTTTTTATTTTCTCTAGATCAGTTACGATATCTACCTCGGCTTCATTTTTTTCTAATGAGGACTTAAGACTGAATATGTTTCCTGCTCCATAATCAAATATAGCAACCTTGACCATCACATAGCACCTTTTGTACTTGGTACTCCTTTTTGTTTTCCATCATAACCTGCTGCGGTTCTCCAAGCTACTGCAAATGCCTTTATCGCAGCTTCAATTTTGTGATGATCATTTTCGCCATATTTTACAAATACATGCATACAGATGTTTAGATTCTGCGCTAATGATCGGAAAAAGTGTTCCAAGTCCTCCTTTGAAATTCCTTCTATCTGACTTCTCTCAATAGACAAATCTATTCTTTGATATTGTCTTTTGATAAGATCTAATGATGCCTCTGCAAGAGATTCATCCATTGGCACTGCAGAGTGACCAAATCTTACAATTCCTACTCTATTGCCTAGAGATTGATCCATTGCATTTCCAAGAGCTATTGCTGTATCTTCGATTAGGTGATGATCTATTCCATCTAGAGATTTCGCATTCAATTTTAGGTCAAGCATAGCATGTTTAGATAACGATGTAATTAGGTGATCAAGAAATGGTATACTTGTTTTTATGGAAATTTTCCCATTTCCGTCCAGATTTACCTCAACTAATACTTCGGTTTCCTTAGTCTTCCTATTGATTCGAGCTGTTCTAGATTTCATTAAAATCCCTGAGTAGAGAAGTGGTTTATGCCCCAACTAGATTTAATGTCTTCGGAATTAGATCTATTGATTTGACTACAATATCGGCATTATTACTCTCAAATAGAGATTTTTTTGCTTCCTGATCCTTACTAGTGCCATATACTCCACAGAATATACTAGGTATTCCGGATTCATTGGCCTTACGCGCCATGATACAGTCCTCCATAGAGTCACCCACATATAGCGAGTTATTTCCATTCATACCTTTTATTACAGATATAAGAGATTGAGGATTGGGTTTTGCCATTTCACGTGACTCATCTTCTAGGAATCTGGAATTATTCAAATCAAATTCATTGAACAAGTCTTTAAGAGAATGTTTTGTTGATAAAAGACCTCGTCCTGTCACAATGGCAATTTTCTTGTCAAATCTTTCATGCAGACTCTTTACAATATCTTTATTCAAAAGAACTACATCATTTTCAATTAGTCCAAGACCATCAAAAAATTGTGGTTTTCTCTGGTATAATTGAGTATACAGTTCAGAACCATAAAATATTTCATCAAATATCGAGGAAAGAGGATTTTGGAATTTTTTACCGGGGTATGCTAATTTTTTTCTAATGTTAGAAACATCAACATTGGTGGCATCCAGATATTTTTCAACGGATTTTATTCCAGTCTGATCTGCATTATCTATTACTTTGAAGACAAATTTAGAGAAGGATTCATTTTTTTTCTTTGCTGCAATAACAGAAAGGATTAGCGCATAAGCCACGTCAATCTCATCATTAAAACCACCAGTAGCCTTGAAACCCTCTATCATATTTGTTGTCACTAATCCAGATTCATTCACTTGAGCCATTTCTTTTATAATAAAATCTACAGTTTTTTTTATAGCCAAATCATAAGAGTTAGACACATCTATTAGAACTCCGTCACAATCAAACACTATAGAATCCAGTTTTTTTATCTTCTCGATTTTTGCTGAATCTACTAGGATTCCATTTTCTATTTCGTCTAAGGTCAATTCAATAAATCCCGTATGGCTGTAAGAAATTTAGAATTCATATCTTGTGAACCTACCGTGACTCTCAGACAACCTTCATGTTGACCAATCTTACCAAGATTTTTTATTGATATACCTTGTTCAATTAGTGCCTTGTGAATTCTTTGACCAGAACCTCCAGCTGCAAAGAGAACAAAATTTGCTTTTGAATCAAATACCTCAAATATTTTCATCTGTTGAAGAGCAGTAATAATTCGTGAACGTTCTTTTTTAACAAGTTCTACAATATCTGTAAAATATCTTGATTGTTGCAATGCCATTATACCCACCTCTATTGCTATAGTGTTTAAGGGGTAAGGATATTGAATTACTCTTGTAAATGTATCAATAATTTTCTCATTAGCCACGAAATACCCTATTCGTAATCCAGCCAATCCAAAGGATTTGGATAAGGTTCGCAGTACAACAAGATTATGGAACTTCTTTGTCATCTCTACAACAGAATAATCAGAAAATTCTACATATGCTTCGTCAATTATGACAAGACCCTTGAATTCTCGAATCAATTTTTCTAAATCTTTTCTCTGAAATTGAAATCCAGTAGGATTATTTGGCATATCAAGATAAAGAATATCTGCTTTCTTGGAATTTAACAAAAATTTTTCCAAATTAAGTGTCATGTTTTTATCAAATGGTATTTTTATTGTTGGAATAGAATATAGTTTACAGCGTTCTTCAAAGAATCCAAAAGTTGGATCTGATGTTAGAATCTTTGTTCCTTTAGAAGCAAAAGTACTCAAAATAAGATCAATTATCTGATCAGACCCGTTTCCAACACTAATCATTTCTTTTGGTATTCCCAGATATTTGGAAATAGATTGAGATAATCTTTCGGTTCCACCTAACGGATATTCTCTTGCATCTATGTTTTCCTTAACTTCGTTTATAATTTTTTGGAGAAATTCCTGAGATACTACATAATTCTCGTTTGAATCAAGTTTTATTACATTAGAATATTTTTCAGGTTTTTTGTAACCGGTAAGTTTAGAATATTTTTCTAATTCTTTTTGAAACCAGCCTTTTCTCATGACAATCTTCCCTTTACCGCTTCATAATGATTCGGCAAGCCTTCCGCTTCAGTCAAGGCTTTCATATATTTTGAAATTTTTTCCAAGGCAGGTTTAGAGGATTCTATTTGAGTTTGTATTTTCATGTAGTCTAATACTCCTAGTGAACCTCGAGTTCTTCCAAACCTATTAGTTGGAAGTATGTGATTTGATCCTAACAGATAGTCACTAGCTGAAGACGGAGTATTCTTTCCAATTAGTGTCAGCCCTGCGGATTTTATTTCCTTTGCCAATTTTTGTGGATTCTTTGTGATTATTTCAAGATGCTCAGGTGCAAGTCTGTTTGCAAAGTCTGTCATTTGTTGTTCCGTATTACAAATAGCTATGAACCCATTTTTTCGTAGACTTTCTTTTACAATGGAGGCTCTCTTGATTATTCTGATTTTTTGTTTTAACGATTTTAGCACCAAATTTTTTAATTTCAAAGAGTTTGTAATTAGGCAGCACATGGTATCTGGGCTATGTTCTGCTTGAGAAATTATATCAAGTGCGACAAATTCAGCATTTGCAGTAGTATCTGCAACAATAGCAAGCTCGGTAGGACCCGCAACCATATCAATTGAAACTATCTCACTCAGTAATGATTTTGCAAGAGTTACAAATGCTCCTCCTGGACCAACTATCTTATCTACTTGCGGGATTGATTCAGTACCATATGCCAAGGCGGCAATGGCTTGGGCACCACCCATTTTATAGAATGCATCTACACCGCAAATATCAGCTGCTACAAGTGTCAATGGATCTATCTCCCCTTTTTCATTTGAAGGAGATACTGCTATTATTTTTTTAACGCCTGCAACCTTTGCTGGAACAACTGACATAACAATAGTACTTGGATATCTGGCCTTCCCTCCTGGAATATAACAACCGACAATATCAATTGGTAAAAATGCTTTTTTTATTACAATACCATCCATTGTTATTGATATATTCTGTAATTTTTTGCGTACTGCATTTTCAGATTTTTCTAATCTCATTTTTGCAAGTTTAATACCATCGATTTGATCTTTTCCAACCTTTGAGTATGCAGATTTTATTTCTTGTTTAGTAACTTTCAAAGAATGGATTTTTACTCCACTGAATTTTGTTTCATATTCTTTAATGGCTTTATCTTTTCGTTTTCGTACATCAGATATGATAGATAATACTTTTTGTCTTACGTCGTTATTTGTTTTAGGTCTCACAGACTCTATGATGGAATCCATGTCTTGAACATCTATAATTCGCATCAACTTTCCTCATCACGTTTTATCTCCTCAAGTGCCAGTATTTGTTTTGGTTCATGCACTACTAAACCTTGAGCAATCTTTCGCAATTTTGGAATCATTTTGTGGAACTCAGATTTTGGAATCACAGTATTGATACCATACCATCCTTTTTCACTCAAAGGACTTATGGTAGGACGTTTTAGAGATGGCAAATCATGTAATAATTTGTCAAGATGTTCTTCTTTTACATTTAAGAATAGATGCAGATGTTTTTTTCCTTCAACCGCGCCTCTCAACATAGTTACAATATCATAAATTTTTTCTCTTTTTGATTTGTCTTTGAGTGATGTTTTATTTGCAATCAAGACAGCGGTGGATTCTATCACTGTATCGATTATCTTCAATTGATTTTGTGTTAGTGTAGTACCAGTTTCTGTCACATCTACGATTGCATCTACATCCTCTGGAGGTTTTGCTTCTGTAGCACCAAATGAAAGGAAGATCTGAACATTGTTATTTGATCCTTGACTTAACCATGGAGTTACAATAGTTGGATGCTTTGAACCATAAAGTTTTTTGTAGCTTTTACACTGCATGATAAATTTGGCAGTTGTATTCAGATACTCTGAAGAAATACGTAGTGTTTTTTTCTTCTTCGCATATGATAATATCATTTCATCTAATGATTTGAAATGATAAGAATCAGGTATTGCAAGTACAAGTTTTATCTTACCATATTCTAAATCTAGAAGTATCTCAACATCAGAATTTGTTTCCTTAACCCAATCTCTTCCTGTTATACCTACATCATACAAACCAGCAAATACCAAATTCGGTATTTCCTGAGGACGTAACATCTTGACTGAAATCTGTGGATCATCCAA
>JAHEXH010000028.1 GCA_023252235.1 Nitrosotalea sp. | reverse complement strand
ACAAAACTAAGAACGCTTCTTAGTTAGGTATAAGACGCCAACTAATATTCCAACTCCTGCAGCCACATAAAATGGAAAAAATGCAATTGGGTTCTTTGCAGGATCTCCTGAAATAAATTCTAAAATCATACTTCCAGAATTTACTGCGGGTGGATCAGTAGGGCTTTCCATTCCGTGAACAGAATAGGAATTGATTGTAAATGTGCCAATATCAAGATTAGATACTACTATTCTTGCACCGTTGTTAACTGTTAGTCCTGCTCGTTCAGTGTATGATACGATTGTTTTAGATGAAGGAGACCACCCTCGTTCCAAGTCACTATGCACAACTACATATCCCTCTTTAGGAGTCTGTACTGCAAGCCAGAATTTTTCATCTGGTTGTGAGCCCATACCTATTTCAACTAATTTCTCAGGATTGTCTCTGTCATAGATTCTCAAAACTGCATTTCCATCAGGATTTGCATACACAAGATTGTTATCAATTGTAATTTGCCAGCTTATTCCATGTGGTCTTTGCATTGGAATAATGATTGCGTCTCGAAGAATTTTATTAAATTCGTATGATGGAATCTCTATTGTATCAATGATTAATGTTGGATTCTTTGATTCTTCTGCAAAAACAGGTAATATGATAAATCCAGAAAGTAAAATTAATGCAATGAGGTATTTCACGAGCTAAATCTAGTTTGAGTGAATAAATACCTAATCAACAAATGGGTGTGGATAATCTAGAATTACCTTTGAGACTTCGGGTCTTAAGATAAACTCAGATGGAGATTTACCATCATCAATCATTTGTCTTAGCTTGGTTCCACTAATTTGCTCTTTTGCATCATCATCATGTGGACATGCCCTTGGATTTGTATATGTTAGACATTTTCTACAATAGAAAAATGCTGGGAAAAATACTGGAGATATTTCTAATTCTGGATAGTCATCAAAGATTTTTTGTGCTGCAAATGGATCATAAAATGTTCCAACTCCGGCGTGATCTCTACCAATAATGATGTGTGAGCATCCATAGTTTTGTCTCATAATTGCATGGTGTATTGCTTCTTTTGGTCCAGCATACTTCATCTCTGTATGCAAAGTTCCAAGCTTGCATCTGTTTTCTGGATAATAATGTTTAATCATAGTTTCATAGCATTTTACAATTACTTCATCTACAAAATCACCAGACTTTTTCTTGCCAATTACTGGATTTACAAATACTCCATCTCTTGTTGTGATAGATGTTTTTTGAAGCATCTCATGGGCTACGTGTGGTGGATTTCTTGTCTGAAAAGCTACAATTGTCTTCCAACCTGCTTTAGCAAATGCCTCTCGAGTTTGCAAAGGAGTTAATCTATATTTTCTAATTTCAGTCTCTTCAGGTCTTGCAATGTAATCAATTTTGCCGCCAACTAGATAGTCTTGCATAGACATTGTCTTTGCAACACCGGGATGTGAAGAATCAGTTGTTCCGTATACTCCCTTTGCAGTCTTTTCTTTATCAAAGGTAAATGTCTCCTTTACATGTAAAATTGCTATGCCTAATCCCTGATGATTCTGCAGTAATACTTTGCCGGCTTTTTTCATTTTTGCAGCTGTGGATTCATCTACATCAAGGACTATAGGAATTGTCCAAGCCAAACCATTTGTTAGTCTACCTTTTGATATGACATTTTCATAGTCTTTTTTCCCCAAGAACCCTTCAAGAGGACTGAAAATTCCGTCTGCAATGTTTTCAACATCATTTGCAAGGTCTTCAGAAATTGATATCGAGTATAATCCAGATGGATCAGCTTTGGTAATTCTGTTTACCAGTTTTCCTCCATGTGGATTAACTGAATTAGACATACTAAATTTCCTATTTATGGTCTATATGAAGGCCACATTCTTTGTTTCCTCCTTGTTCCCACCACCAACGTCCTGCTCTCAAGTCTTCTCCAGGTTTAATTGGCCTAGTACATGGTTCACATCCAATACTTGGATAGCCCTTGTCAAGAAGACTATTGTATGGTAAATTATTTTTCTTGATATAGTCTTGAATTTGATCCCAAGTCCAATCTATTATTGGATTAATTTTTAAAATTCCACCATGTCCATTATCTATTTGGAAAATACTGACATCCTGTCTTGTTTCGGTCTGATCACGCCTTAATCCAGTAATCCAACCGTCTAGTGTAGATAACATTCTATTAATTGGATGTACTTTACGGATTTCACAACATAATTTTCTATTTTCTACACTATCATAGAAAAGATTCATTCCTTTTTCTCTGACCATATCTTCAACTTCTTTAGTATCAGGAAACAAAACTTCAATTGTTATGTTGTATTTTTTTCTTACAATATCCATAATGTCATAAGTTTCTTGTGGCAATCTTCCTGTATCTAATGTAAAGAATCTAAACTTGGGATTAATCTTGAGCATAATATCCATAATTACTGCATCTTCTGCACCAAAACTTGATGCCTTTGCAACTCGTGGGTGAAGATTATCAGAGACCCATTGAAGTGCCTCGTTTGT
>JAHEXH010000027.1 GCA_023252235.1 Nitrosotalea sp. | reverse complement strand
TGAAGACAGGATACTTAGGAAAGTTCCTACGATAGGAGTCATTGTGTATTTTGGCTCTATTTGTGCGATATATACATTTCTTTTATTATTAAAAAGTACGAGATCAGTATCCACTAAAGGTTATAAAATAAAATAAGAGAAAAATAAGGTTTGTTTATCCTCGTCCCATTGCTGCGTATTTGCCAGATCTTCCTCTAATGAAGAAAGCTCCTGCAATACCACCAAAGACTGCAGCTGCAATTACAGATGCACCGACTACACCACCTGCATCAAGATAAGGTGTACCTGATCCAGATGCTGGATTTGCTTTTGCAGCATCGATTCTTCTTTTTTGAATCTCTAATGCTTCTTCTAATGTGTATTGTCCGGTTTCTCCTTTGGAACCAACATTACCCATGTATTGTGCAAAAGCAACTACGTTGTTTGCATAGTAACCAATGGTAAATACAGCGATTAAGGATGCTGCTAGAAGTATTTTTTTATTCATACGGTTTACCTGTTCGTTGTGATGATAATGTACATATTTAACTTTTATTCTAAACCCCAAAATGGAGATGTTATGTACGAGATCCGGAAAGGTAACGTTTAATTTTGTTCTAAAATCAGCCACGTCATGGGACGATTACATACACATAGACATGGAAAATCACATACCATTAGACCAGATATACTTCGTGTTCCATCATGGGTTACTCTTAGTCCCAAAGAAATAGAAGAATTAGTTGTAAAGTATTCAAAAGAGGGATTAACACCAAGTCAAATTGGACTAAAACTAAGAGATCAGCATTCAATTCCACTCATCAAACCAATAACAAAGAAAAGTGTTGGTGAGATATTAGAAGAAAATAATCTTCAGGCAGAAATGCCAGAAGATCTAGATAACATTGTAAGAAAAGCAGTGGGGCTTCAAAAACACCTAAAGACAAACAAAGGAGATAACAGAAACGTTAGATCACTTGAGCTAATTGAGGCCAAAGTACATAGACTATCAGTGTACTACAAAAGAATAGATCGCATTCCTAAAAACTGGAAATATAAATCCGTAGTTGCTCAGTTAGAGTGATGACAAAAACTCTTGATGAGTCTCTTTCGTTTTTCAAAGATAAGATTTCAGATTGCATAAAATCTAAAAAATCAATTTCAGTTACAACTCATATTGATTGTGATGGATTAACATCAGGCAGTATTCTTACAAAAGCCCTCATCAGGGCAGGTGCAAGATGTACTGTAAGAACTTCCAAAGAATTTAGCAAAAAAGTGATTGATTCTCTAAAAAAAGACTCGAGGGATTTTCATGTAATTACAGATCTTGCTGGAGGCTTTGCAAATAATTTAGATGAGTCATTGGGAGAAAATTGGGTTGTATTAGATCATCATCAGATACCAGAAAAAGAGCATGATAATCAAAAAGTCATCAATGCTTGGAAGTATGGCATTGATGGAGGCACCGAGATTTGCGCAGGAGGAATGGCATACCTTGCAGCAATGGCATTAGATGATAAAAATTCAGACTTGTCTGCAATAGCTGTTGTTTCAGCTTTAGGAGATAGACAGGATCAGGGTGAAAGAAAATCATTCGTTGGAAAAAATTATGAGATTGCCAATACTGCTAAAGAAGAAGGACTGGTAGATATTGATCTTGATTTGTTGTTGGTTGGGAGAGAGACAAGACCACTTTCAGATGCACTTGCATTTACATCACAGCCATTTATTGAAGGTCTAACTTGGAACAGAGATGCATGTCTATCACTTTTGAATTCTTCTGGAATTCAGCTAAAAGAGGGAGGAAGATGGAGAGTACCGGCAGAGCTAAATGATGAAGAAAAAAGATCAGTTATAGAAACTATTTCAAAATTCACATCAGGAAAGAATGCAACTGAAATAATGTCTGAATTAATTGGATATACCTATACATTTCCAAGAGAGGACAAAAGAAGCTTTTTGCGAGATGGCAGAGAATTTTCAACAATGCTCAATTCGTGTGGAAGGATAGGTAGATCAGGAGTTGGAATTGCAGTTTGCATGGGAGATAGAAACAAGATTCTAAGAGAAGGTGAAACAATACTTACAGACTATAGAAAAATGATTAGAGAATACATGAATATTCTAACAAACGAAAGATGGAGAGTTTCAGAAAGTAAGACATGTGTTATGGTAAATGGAGAAGGAGTTGTTCCAGAAATGATGACAGGTACAATTTCATCATTAATTGCAGGTTCGCCAAAGAATGCTGGAAAGATTGTAATTTTGAGAACAGGTGGAGAAGAAAATACCATCAAATTTTCATCAAGAAAGTCATTTGGATGTAAATCAGAGATTAATTTAAGCGAGTTAATGAGAACTGGTGCTGAGAAATTTGATGGTGTAGGTGGAGGTCATAATGCAGCAGCTGGCGCAAAAATAACTAAAGACAAATTAGATGGATTTCTAGATTATTTAGAAGTAAATGTCGTTAACATGTCAAGTACAGGTAATTCTCAATAATCTTTCAAAGGAAAAGGCAGAGACTGTAAAAAGAGCACTTGAACCTGATAATGTAAATTTTCCAGAAGGATTGAGTCTTTATGTTGAAAATATTGATAACAAACTTGTTTTTAATTTTGAAAGTAAGGAG